>JAYVUV010000501.1:0-7179 GCA_043787615.1 Janthinobacterium sp.
GTAGGCGAAAATTTGATCAGAACAGCTTGAAAAATGCCGCCGTTGAGCGTTCGGTGGCGTTTTTACTTCACTGTGCTGGGAGTTTTGCAAGTAGCTCAAGTGTAACTGAATTTGTGTCTGCTAACTATTTTCATGGCTTCTATATGAAACACAGCGGCAAGATGGCGACAATGCTAAGCTTGCGTGCTGAGCGGGACGCGCGCGGCGGCGCCGTCCCGCGCGCGCCGTCCACCCGTCGCCCTCGAACCGGAAGGAAACCGTATGATCGTTGTCCACCATCTCAACAATTCGCGCTCGCAAAGGATTTTGTGGCTGCTGGAAGAACTGGGACTCGATTACCGTATCGAGCGTTACCAGCGCGACCCGAAAACCATGCTGGCCCCGCCAGCGCTGCGCGCCATCCATCCGCTGGGCAAATCGCCGGTGCTGGCCGACGGCGACCAGGTGCTGGCCGAATCGGGCGCCATCGTCGAGTATCTGGTCGAGCGCTACGGCAACGGTCGCCTGATCCCGCCGGCCGGCAGCGCCGAGCGCCTGCGCTGGACTTACTGGTTGCATTTCGCCGAAGGCTCGGCCATGCCGCCCTTGCTGCTCAAGCTGGTGTTCGACAAGGTCGAGAGCGGCCCGATGCCGTTTTTCGTCAAGCCGATCGCGCGCGCCATCGCGCGCAAGGTGAAGGGCGGCTTCATCAATCCGAACATCGCCGCCCAGCTCGATTACATGGAAAGCGAATTGAGCAAGACGGAATGGTTCGCCGGCGCCGAATTCAGCGCGGCCGACATCCAGATGAGTTTCGCGCTGGAGGCGGCCGGCGCGCGCGGCGGGCTGGGCGCCAGCCATCCCAAGCTGTCGGCCTGGCTGACCCGCATCCACGCGCGGCCCGCCTACCAACGCGCCATCGAGCGCGGCGGCCCGTATCAATTGACTAGCTGATGTGACTTCGGTCGCCATTTCGTGGGAGTGTATGTTGAATAAATTCGCAAACCGGGCGCTGGCCGGCTGTGTGTTGCTTGCCGCTTCGGTCCAAGCCGCCCAGGCGGCGCTGCCGGTGTATGGTTACGTGGTCAAGAACACCTACCCGCACGACACGGCGGCGTTCACCCAGGGTTTGTTTTTCAAGGACGGCTGGCTGTACGAGAGCACCGGCCAAAACGGCCATTCCTCGCTGCGCCGGGTCGAGCTGGCCAGCGGCAAGGTGGTCCAGAAAACAGCCATTCCAGCCGAATTTTTCGGCGAGGGCGCGACCCAGGTCGGCGATACCATCGTCAGCCTGACCTGGACCTCGAAGGTGGGCTTCATCTACGACTTGAAAAGCTTAGCGCTCAAACAACGCTTCAACTACGAGGGTGAGGGTTGGGGCTTGGCCAGCGACGGCGCGCAGCGCCAGGTCTACATGAGCGACGGCAGCGCCGCCATCCGCGTGCTGGACCCGAAAACCCTGGCCGAGGTGCGCCGCATCCAGGTGACGGCCGAGGGCAAGCCGGTCGACCGGCTCAACGAGCTCGAATGGGTGGAGGGCGAGTTGTTCGCCAATGTGTGGGGCACCGACGCCATCGCGCGGATCGATCCGGTCAGCGGCAAGGTGGTGGGCTGGATCGATTTGAGCGGACTGCTGGCGCCCGAGCGGCGCGGCACCGATTCGCCCGACGCGGTGCTCAACGGGATCGCCTACGACAGCCGGCGCCACCGCCTGTTCGTGACCGGCAAGCTGTGGCCTAAACTGTTCGAAATCGAGTTGGTGCAGATCCAAAAGCGCTGAACCCGGCGCTCCGGGGTTTGTTTAGCGCGACGCCAGCGCCACCTTCACGCCCAGGCCGACAAAGGCGGCGCCGACCACCCGGTTGAGCCACGCCTTGACCCTGGAGCCGCCCGCCATGCGGGTGGCGATGTTGGCCGCGACCCGCACCAGCAGCACGTTCCAGGCCGTGCTGATGAGCACAAACACCAATCCCAGCACCAGGAAGGCGGTCTTTTTGTTGGCGCTGCCGGCGTCGACGAACTGGGGGAAGAAGGAAAGGAAAAACAGCACCACCTTCGGATTGAGCACATTGGTGACGAAACCCTGCATCACCAGCTGGCGGCCGGAGAATCCCGCCGCCATCGGCGCGGTTGGCTCGGGCGCCGCCTGTTTGGACTCCGCTTCGGCGCCGCGGCCAAACAGCATGCGCAGGCCCAGATACATCAGATACACGGCGCCGGCGTATTTGATCGCGCTGAAGGCGGTGTCCGAGGCGGCGATCAAGGCGCTCAGCCCGAACGCGCACGCCAGGCTGTGCAGCATGCAGCCGAAGGTGATACCCAGCACCGACAGCATGCCGGCGCTGCGGCCCTGGGCCAGGCTGCGGCCGACGATGTAGGCCGTGTCCGGGCCGGGCGTGATATCGAGCAGCAGCACGGCGCCGACGAACAGGGGAAAACTGTGGATACCTAAAAGCTCAAACATGGTGCCGATCATTCATGCCAAGACTGCCGTTGGAAGGGCCGGACCGTCGCCGCGCCCGGAAAGGGCATGATAGCAGAGCGGGACGCGCCGAACCGGGGCCGCATCGCTCCTGACATGATCTGGCAGGAGCGGGCGATAAGATGGCATGCATCTGCAACGCGCAAGCGGCGCGACGCAGTTTCCATCAACCGACCCGAAAGCCCAGCATGAGCGATCCTAATTTCACCCTTCTGTATGTCGACAATCCCGCCGCCAGCGCCGCGTTTTACGCCAAGCTGCTGGACAAGCAGCCGGTCGAAACCTCGCCCACTTTCGCCATGTTCAAGCTCGACTCGGGCGTGATGCTGGGCCTGTGGGGCAGAAATGGCGTGGAGCCGGCGGCCACCGCGTTCGGCGGCGCCGTCGAACTGGCCTTCGCGGTGCGCGACCAGGACGCCGTGCGCGCCATCCACACCGACTGGAGCGAGCGTGGCCTGGCCATCGCCCAGGCCCCCACCAGCCTCGATTTCGGCTACACCTTCCTGGCCCTCGATCCGGACGGCCACCGCCTGCGCGTGTTCGCGCCGCATTGACGGGGTGGGCGGGGCGGCCACGTTGGCCGGGGCACGTTGGCCGGCCCGCCCCGGGACCGATACAGTAGAATGGCGCCTCCACCGTATCGACACGCGTTGTCACCACCCGCATGGCCAGACTACTTGCTATCGACGGCTTGAACATCGTCCGCCGCGTCTACGAAGCCAGTCCTGAGCCGGATTCGCCCGAGAAGGCCGAACTCGCCCTGCGCCACGCCTTCTCCTCGTTCCGCAATCTGATCAACGACCATGTGCCCAGCCACGTGCTGCCGGCCTTCGACTTCGGCGGGCCGACCTGGCGCCACGCGCTCTACGCCGGCTACCGCCAGGCGCGCGCGCCCATGCCGGCCGCGCTGCGCGAGCGCCTGCCCGATTTTTACGCCCGCCTGAACGCGCTGGGCATGCGGGTGGTGACGATTCCCGAGGTGGAGGCGGACGACGTGATCGGCACCGCCGTCATGCGCTGGCTGGGCGAGGGCCGCGGCGACGTGGTGGTGGCCAGCACCGACAAGGATTTGCACGGCTTGATCGCCCACGGCGCCCTGGTGTGGGACCATTTCAAGAGCGAGTGGCACGACCACGCCTGGGTCGAGGCCAAGTTCGGCGTGCCGCCCGCGCTGCTGCCTGACCTGCTGGCGCTGATGGGCGACGCCACCGACAGCATCCCCGGGGTGTCCAAGATCGGCTTGAAAACCGGGGCCAAACTGTTGCGTACATACGGCAATCTGGACGCGGTGATGGCGGGCGCCGGCATTTTGAAGGACACTCTGGGTGAAAGGCTGCGAAAAGAGCGCGAAATACTGTATCTTTCACGACAACTGGTGCAATTGAAGACCGATGTGCGGCTCGGCGTGACGTGGAATATGCTGGCGTGGGAACACTGACGGCGCGCCCGTCCATTTGACAGGAATCGGCTTATGTTAAAAGCAGTTCTGATCGATACCAGCGCCGTCGCGCGCGGCCTACTCAACACCGTGCTGACCGACGGCGGCTACGACGTCTGCGGCCAGACCCACACCGGCGCGCTCGGGCTGGCGCTGCTGGTCAAGCACCAGCCGCACCTGGTGTGCATCGCGCGCGAGGTGGTCGACGACGGCGGCGCGGTGGTGCAATCGATCCGCGAGCAGTGGCCCAAGACCCTCATTTTCATGGTCTCCAGCGGGATCGACGCGACCGGCCTGCAGGCCGCCCACGCCATGGGGGTGAGCGGTTTCATCGTCAAGCCCTTCAACGCCGACACGGTGCTCAAGACCATCCGCAACACCGTGCTGGCCATGGTCAAGAAACAGCAGCAGCTGGCCGCGGCGGCGGCCGAATCAGGTGGCCAGCCCGGTTGAGCCGGCGATGATGCCGCCGCCCAGGCACACGTCGCCGTCGTACAGCACGGCCGACTGGCCCGGCGTGACGGCCCACTGGGCGTCGCTAAAACGCAGCGCGAAGTCGGCCGCGCCGTCCGGCGTCACGGCGCAGGCCACGTCGGCCTGGCGGTAGCGGGTCTTGGCCGACAGGCCGCCCGCCGCCGGCGCCTCGCCGGCGATCCAGCTGGCCTGGTCGGCCGTCAGCGCGCTCGATAGCAGCCAGGGATGGTCGTGGCCCTGCACCACGTACAAGGTGTTGTTGGCGATATCCTTGCGCGCCACGTACCAGGCGTCGCCGCTGCCGTCCGCGTTCTGGTACGACTTCACGCCGCCGATGCCGATTCCCTTGCGCTGGCCCAGGGTGTAAAAACTGAGGCCGACATGTTCGCCCACGGTCTTGCCGTCCGCCGTTTTCATCGGCCCCGGCTTGAACGACAGGTAGCGGTTCAGGAAATCGCGGAACGGGCGCTCGCCGATGAAGCAGATGCCGGTCGAATCCTTTTTCTGGGCGTTCGGCAGGGCCAGTTTCGCGGCGATCTGGCGCACCTCGGTCTTGGCGATCTCGCCCAGCGGGAACAGGGTCTTGGACAACTGGGCCTGGTTCAAGCGGTGCAGGAAGTAACTCTGGTCCTTGCTCGCGTCCATCGCCTTGAGCAGCTCGAAGCGTTGGCCGGCCTGGCGCACGCGCGCGTAGTGGCCGGTGGCGATCAAGTCCGCGCCCAGCAGCATGGCGTGGTCGAGGAAAGCCTTGAACTTGATCTCGGCGTTGCACAGCACGTCCGGATTGGGGGTGCGCCCGGCCTGGTACTCGCGCAGGAATTCGGCGAACACGCGGTCCTTGTATTCGGCCGAAAAATTGACCGCCTCGATGTCGACCCCGACCACGTCGGCCACGCTGGCCGCGTCGATCCAGTCCTGGCGCGTGGAGCAAAACTCGGAGTCGTCGTCGTCTTCCCAGTTTTTCATGAACAGGCCGACCACCTCGTAGCCCTGTTCCTTGAGCATCCAGGCCGCGACCGAGGAATCGACCCCGCCCGACATACCGATCACGACTTTTTTCTTACTCATCTAACTGGTCCACATTCTATATTCAGATTCCCGTGCCGTTGAACACCGAGCCATGGGTGTACAGCAGCGACAGCGGCGCGCGTCGGCCCTCCAGGTATTCGTCGACGCACTGTAGCACTATCGGGCTGCGGTGGCGTTCGCGGCAGGCGGCCATCTCGTCGCGCGTCATCCACAGGGTGCGGATGATGCCCTCGTCGAGCGGCTGGTCGCGCTGCCGGCCGGCTTCGCCGCAAAAGGTGAAGCGCAGATAGGTCACGTCCTCGCCGGTGCGCGCCGAGCGGTAGCGCGACATATACATGCCCACCAGCGCGGTCGGGGTGAAGTCGTAGGCGGTTTCCTCCAATGTCTCGCGCACCACCGCCTGCTCCAGCGATTCGAACGGGTCCAGATGGCCGGCCGGCTGGTTCAGGCGGATGCCGTCGCTGGTCTCTTCTTCGATCAGCAAAAACAGGCCGTCCCGCTCGATGATGGCAGCGACGGTAACAGAGGGTTTCCAGAGTCTCGGCATGATCCATCCTTGAAAGTGCCGACATTTTAGCGTGTTCCGCGCGCGCCGTTCCGCCGCGCCGTGTCGCCGGAGCGAAATGCTTTGAAAAAAAACAATGTTTGTGCGGAAAAATGCACGCCGGTCTGGCGTTCGGCGCTTGTATCGTGCATGGTGGGCCCGCTCCAGCCCCTCGGCCTTGACAGGAGATTAAGTTTTTCTGTGAATTGTAAAAATAGAAACTATACTGGGCATCCGCGACGATGGCGCCATAAAGTTGCTTGTTAAAAAATATTTCAATTCCGTGTTAGATTCATACCAGTCAGTTTATTAATTTCCAATGGAGAAGTGATATGAGAATAGGCATACCGGCCGAAACGCGGCCGGGCGAGACCCGGGTCGCGGCCACGCCCGAAACGGTCAAGAAACTCGCCGCCCAGCACCAGGTGGTGGTGCAGGCGGGCGCCGGCCTGCACGCCTGCGTCACCGACCAGGCCTACGAGGCGGCCGGCGCGCGCATCGGCACGGCGGCCGAGGCCTTCGCTTGCGAGGTGGTGCTCAAGGTGCGCGCCCCGGACGCGGACGAGCGCGCGCGCATGACCTCGGGCGCGGTCTTGATCGGCATGCTCAACCCCTTCGACGCCGACAACATCGCCGCCATGGCGGCGGCCGGCCTGCGCGCCTTCGCGCTCGAGGCGGTGCCGCGCATCACGCGCGCGCAAGCGATGGACGTGCTGTCCTCGCAAGCGAACATCGCCGGCTACAAGGCGGTCATGGTGGCGGCCAACACCTATCAGCGCTTCATGCCGATGCTGATGACGGCGGCCGGCACCGTGAAGGCGGCGCGCGTGTTGATCATGGGGGTCGGCGTGGCCGGCCTGCAGGCCATCGCCACCGCCAAGCGCCTGGGCGCGGTGATCGAGGCGTCCGACGTGCGCCCGCCCGTCAAGGAGCAGGTCGAGTCGCTGGGTGCCAAGTTCATCGACGTGCCCTACCTGACCGACGAGGAAAAAGAGATCGCCAAGGGCGCCGGCGGCTACGCGCGCCCGATGCCGGCCGACTGGATGCGGCGCCAGGCCGAATTGGTGCACGAACGGGCCAAGCTGGCCGACATCATCATCACCACCGCCCTGATCCCGGGCCGGCCGGCGCCGGTGCTCATTTCGGAAGAGACCGTGAAAGCCATGAAGCCCGGTTCCGTGATCGTCGACCTGGCCGTCGAACAGGGCGGCAACTGCCCGCTGTCGGAGCTGG
>JAYVUV010000502.1:0-15267 GCA_043787615.1 Janthinobacterium sp.
CTGCTTTTCGGCGGCGGCCAGAAACGGGTCCCAGATGGCCCAGGCGTCCACGCTGCCACGCTCGAACGCGGCGCGCGCGTCGGCCGGCGGCAAGAACACCGTCTGCACATCCTGATAGGCGACACCGGCCTTTTCCAGCGCCTTGAGCAGCAGGTAATGCACGTTCGAGCCTTTGTTAAGCACCACCTTCTTGCCGCGCAGGTCGGCCACGCCGCGAATGGCGGAATCCTTGGGCACCACGATCGCCTCGCTGGTCGGCGCCGGCGGCTCGTTGGCGACGTAGACCAGGTTGGCGCCGGCGGCTTGGGCGAAGATGGGCGGCGCCTCGCCCACGCTGCCGAAATCGATGCTGCCCACATTGAGCCCTTCGAGCAGCACCGGACCGGCCGGAAATTCGCTCCACTTGACCGTCACCCCTTGCGCCGCCAGGCGCTGTTCGAGCGCGCCACGGCCCTTGAGCAGGGTCAGGGTGCCGTATTTTTGAAAGCCGATCCTTAGCGTCCGCACGGCTTGGGTTTGCGCCTCGGCCATGGCCGGCATGCCGGCCGCCAGCACCCCGGCCACGCCCGCGAACAGCAGGCCCAGGGTATGCCGGCGCGACCGGCGCTTGTCTCGTTGCAGATTCATGTCTTGCTTTCTCAAGCCGCTTGGCTGCTTGGTTGGTAAAACGGGTCGGCGCGCGCGCCGTCGGCGGCGCGCCCGGCGCGCGTGCGCCGCAACGCCAGCAGCGCGTCCGATAATTCGTCGATGCCGGCGTCGACCCGGCCGGCGATGGCCGGGTCCAGGGTCAGGATGCCGTCGGCCCAGCCCAGCTGCTCGCTGGTGGCGTAAATACTGCTCAGCACATGGCGCGCGGCCAGCGCATGGAGCACAGGACGCAAGGCGTAATCGAGCGCCAGCATGTGCGATTGAGCGCCGCCGGTGGCCAACGGCAGCACCAGCTTGCCGGCCAGGCCGTCCTGCGGCAGCAGGTCGAGAAACGCTTTCA
This sequence comes from Janthinobacterium sp., assembly GCA_043787615.1. GTDB lineage: Bacteria > Pseudomonadota > Gammaproteobacteria > Burkholderiales > Burkholderiaceae_D > Janthinobacterium. The sequence continues at coordinate 989 of JAYVUV010000502.1, forward strand.
GGATGCCGGTGTAAGACGCCTTGTAGATGGGCGTGGCGATGACGACGGCGTCGGTCGCGGCGATGGCGGCCAGGGCGCGCGCGACGACCGGGTCGGCATGGTCGGCGTGCAGCAACGCCGTGGCCGGCAAATCGCGCACCTGCAGCCTGGTATGACGATGGCCGCGCAGCGCCAGGCGCTCGCCCACATGCAGCAGCAGGCGGCTGGAACTGGAGGGAACCGCGGGGCTACCGCCCAACAATACAATACTCATTTTTGCCATTTCACGTAGTCGTACCGTTTCGCGAACCATCGCATTCCGGTAAAGACTAGCGGCTTGCCGACAAAATAAAAACGAATCGTTTCGCGCTTCGATATGCGTTTTTTGGGCCGCGTCGCGCGCTCCGGACCCGCTATTTTTCGCATATGGAGCAGCGCTTTTCTTCGTGTACGGGGCGGTCGGCGCGATGCCATACTGCCCGCATAGATATCACGGCCAACGCGGCCCATTCCCATGTCAGCAACTCCCTTTGGTACCCAAGCGAACCCGGAGCCGGCGCCCGCCGACGCCGCCGTCCGGATCGCCACCGAGCTGGCGCGCCGCCTGGCCGAAAGCGCCAACGCGCGCGACCGCGCCGGCGGCCACGCCGCCGAGGAGCGCGAATGGATACGCGCCTCCGGGCTGCTGACCTTGTCGATTCCGCGTCGATTCGGTGGCCAGGGCGCCGACTGGTTCACCGTGTTGCGGGTGGTGCGGATCCTGGCGCGGGCCGACAGCGCGCTGGCCCACGTGTTCGCTTTCCATCACCTGCAACTGGCCGGCATCACGCTTTACGGCAGCGAGCGGCAGCGCAGCCAGTTGCTCGGCCTTACCGTGGACCGGCACCTATTCTGGGGCAACGCCTTGAACCCGCTCGACCGGCGCACCGGCGCCACCGAACACGCGGACGGCTATCTGCTGGACGGAATCAAAAGTTTTTCGTCCGGCTCGGTGGGTTCCGACTGGCTGACCGTCTCGGCCTGGCACGCGCCCAGCAACAGCGCCCTGATCGGCGTGGTGCCGACACGCCAGCCCGGCGTGCGGGTCGAGGCCGACTGGGACGCCTTCGGCCAGCGCCAGACCGATAGCGGCAACGTCCATTTCAGCGGCGTGCTCCTGGCGGCCGAGCATGTGCTGCAGGCGCCCGGCCACACGCCCAGCGCGCAAGCGACGCTGCGCTCCCAGGTGGCGCAACTGATCATGACCAATCTCTATCTGGGTATCGGCGAAGGCGCCTTCGAGGTGGCGCGCGCCTACACCACCGAACAATCGAAGCCCTGGTTCGCCTCGGGCGTGGCGCGCGCCGCCGACGATCCCCTGATCCAGCACCGCTACGGCCAATTGTGGCTGCTGCTGCAACCGGCCGCGCTGATGGCCGACGCCGCCGCGCGCGCGCTGGACGCCGCCTTCGACAAGGGCGCCGCCGTCGACGCGCGCGAACGGGGCGAACTGGCGGTGGCGGTGGCCGGCGCCAAGTGCCTGGCGCACCGGGCCGGCCTGGAAGTGAGCGGCCAAATGTTCGAGTTGACCGGCGCGCGCGCGACCTCGGCCCAATACGGCTTCGACCGCTATTGGCGCAATGTGCGGGTGCATACCCTGCACGATCCGATCGACTATAAATACCGCGACCTAGGCCGCTACGCGCTCGACGGCAGCCTGCCCGACCCCACCGCCTACTCTTGAGCACCCGACCATGACCCTGCCATCCCCTCCCGCGCCGCCCCAGGCACCCGTCCCGCGCCCGCTGATCCGCGTGGGCGCCGCCAGCAAGTCTTACGCGCTGCCGCGCGGCGGCCGTTTCGACGCCGTCAAATCGGTCACGCTGGAAGTCCAGGCCGGCGACATCTTCGGCTTGATCGGCAAAAGCGGGGCCGGAAAATCGACCCTGCTACGCCTGATCAATCTACTGGAACGGCCCGACAGCGGCAGCGTGACGGTGGACGGGCGCGAGCTGACCACCCTGGGCAAGCGCGCACTGCGCGCGGCGCGCCAAAACATCGGCATGATTTTTCAACAGTTCAACCTGCTGCAAAACGCCACCGTGTTCGACAACGTGGCCTTTCCGCTGCGCCTGCACGGCGGGCGCGACGCGCGGCAGATCGCCGAGCGGGTCGAACGGTGCCTGACGCTGGTGGAACTGGGCGCCAAGGCCGACAGCTATCCGGCCCAGCTCTCGGGCGGCCAAAAACAGCGCGTGGCGATCGCGCGCGCCCTGGCCAGCGGCCCGGCCGTGCTGCTGTGCGACGAACCGACTTCCGCGCTGGACGCCGAAACCACGCGCGCCCTGCTGGCCACCCTGCGCGACATCAACCGGCGCCTGGGCGTGACCATCGTCATCGTCAGCCACGAGCTGGCGGTGCTGGGCGCGATCTGCAACCGGGTGGCCGTGATCGAGGACGGCGCCATCGCCGAACAATTCGCGCTCGACGGCGCCGGCCAGGGCGCCGGCCGCGTCACCGCGCTGGGGCGGGAGCTGGCCCATTACGGCAGCGCCGCCTTCGAGGCCGGCGCCTGGAAGGAGCTGGCCCATGGCTGACACTTATTGGGCCTCGGTGGTGGCGCTGCTGCCGGAACTGTGGGTGGCACTGGGCCAGACCCTGACCATGCTGGGCATCGGCCTGGCCGCGGCGCTGCTGATCGGCGGACCGCTGGGCGTGCTGCTGTTCCTGGTGGCCGACGGCCAGTCGCTGGAAAACCGGCCGCTGGCGATGGTGCTCGGCTGGCTGGTCAATACGGTGCGCTCCTTCCCCTTCATCATTTTGCTGGTGGCCCTGGTGCCGTTCACGCGCCTGATCGCCGGCACCTCGATCGGTCCGCTGGCGGCGGCGGTGCCGCTCTCGTTCGCCGCGATCCCGTATTTCGCCCGCATGGTCGAACAGAACTTGCGCGAGGTGCCGCGCGGCGTGATCGAGGCGGCCCACGCGATGGGCGCCAGCGAACTGCAAATCGTGCTGCGGGTGCTGCTGGTGGAGGCGCGCTCCGGCCTGGTGCTGGCGCTCACGGTGCTGGCGATCAGCTTCCTGTCCTACTCGGCGGTGGCCGGGGTGGTGGGCGGCGGCGGCATCGGCGACCTGGCGATCCGCTACGGCTACTACCGCTTCGAGACCGGCGTCATGGTGGCCACCGTGGCGCTGCTGATCGCCATGGTGCAGCTGATCCAGTTCACCGGCAACCGCCTGGCGCGCCGGCTCGACAAGCGCTGAACACCGCCGCGCCCCTCTTTCCCCTTTTTTAATCGTTCAAGGATCTTATGACCACCGCCCGCCGCACCCTCTTGTTATCCGCCCTCGGCCTGGCCCTGGCGGCGCCGTTCGCGGCCGCCAAAGACGCCAAGGAACTGGTGATCGGCACCAGCGCCGGCCCGTACGCCGACCAGATCAAGCTGGGCATCAAGCCCATCCTGGAAAAACAGGGCTATCTAGTCAAGCTGGTGGAATTTAACGACTATATCCAGCCCAACTTCGCGCTGGCCGAAGGCTCGCTCGACGCCAACGTTTTCCAGCACATCATCTACCTGAAAAAATTCTCGGCCGAGCACAAACTGGCGCTGACCGATTTGATCAAGATTCCCACCGCGCCGATCGCCATCTACAGTAAAAAGCACCGCTCCCTGAACGAAGTCACGGAAGGGAGCACGGTCGGCTTGCCGAACGACCCCACCAACCAGGCGCGCGCGCTGGTGCTGCTCGACCAACTGGGCTGGATCAAGCTGCGCGCCGATTTCGATCCGATCCGGGCCTCGGAAAAAGACATCGCCGCCAACCCCAAGAAAATCAAGCTGCTGCCGCTGGAGGCGGCCCAGTTGCCGCGCTCCCTGGCCGACACCGACTACTCCTTCGTCAACGGGAACTACGCGCTGGCCTCCGGCCTGAAATTGACCGACGCCCTGATCACGGAAAAAATCTCGGATAACTACATCAACCTGGTGGCGGTGCGCACCGCCGACAAGGACAAGCAGTTCGCCAAGGATATCGCGGCGGCCTACCGCTCGCCCGAGTTCCTGGCCGTGGTCAACCAGCACTTCGCCGGCTACGCCAAGCCGGATTACCAACTGGCGCCGCGCGGCGCCGCCAAATAAAGATCGCCCGGCGCCCGCATGAAAAAACCTATCCGTTTCAACGCCTTCCAGATGAACACCGTCAGCCACCAGTCGCCCGGCTTGTGGACCCACCCGCGCGACCGGGGCCACCGCTACACCGATCCCGGGCACTGGACCGAGTTGGCGCGGCTGCTGGAGGCGGGATTGTTCGACGCGGTATTCCTGGCCGACGTGCTGGGCGTGTACGGCGTGTACCAGGGCGGCGCCGACGCCGCCCTGCGCCACGCGGTGCAGGCGCCGCTCAACGATCCGCTGGCCCTGGTGCCGCTGATGGCGCAGGTGACCGAGCATCTGGGTTTCGGCGTCACCTGCGCGCTCACCTACGAGCATCCCTACAGCTTCGCGCGGCGCCTCTCGACCCTGGACCATTTGACGCGCGGACGGATCGGCTGGAACATCGTGACCGGTTATCTGGACAGCGCGGCGCGCAACCTGGGACTGGAGCGCCAGTTGGCGCACGACGCGCGCTACGATCTGGCCGACGAATACCTGGACGTGGTCTACAAGCTGTGGGAAAAAAGCTGGGACGAGGACGCGGTGGTCAACGACAAGGCGCGCGGCGTGTACGCCGACCCGGACAAGGTGCATCCGATCAATCACGTCGGCCGCCATTACCGGGTGCCCGGCATGCACCTGTGCGAACCGTCGCCGCAGCGCACTCCGCTGCTATACCAGGCCGGCGCCTCGCCGCGCGGCACCGCGTTCGCCGCGCGGCACCGCGTTCGCGGCGCGCCACGCCGAAGCCACTTTCGTCAGCGGCCCCAGTAAAAAAGTGGTGCGCGCCTACGCCGACCAGCTGCGCGCGGCCGTGCGCGCGGCCGGGCGCGACGGCGACGCCTTGAAAATCTATGCCCAGGCCTTGATCGTCACCGGCGCCAGCGAGGCCGAGGCGCGCGCCAAGCATCGCGAGTATCTCGGCTTTCTCAACCTGGACGCCGCGCTGGCCCTGCTGTCCGGCTGGACCGGCGTTGATTTCAGCCGCTTCGCGCTCGACGCCACCATCGACTACATCGATTCGGACGCCGGCCGCAGCGCGCTGGCCTCGTTCAGCCAGGCCGACCCGGACCGGGTCTGGACCGTGCGCCAGGCGGCCGAATTCATCGGCCTGGGCGGGCGCGGCCCGGTGCTGGTCGGCGACCCGGCCCAGATCGCCGACCAGCTCGAAGCCTGGATCGACGAGACCGGCATCGACGGCTTCAACCTGGCTTTCGCCGTGGCCCACGACAGCATGCGCGACGTGGTCGAGCTGATCGTGCCGGAATTGCAGCGCCGCGGACGCTATCGGAGCGCCTACGAAGGCGGCACGCTGCGCCACCAATTGCTGGGACGGGGCGCCCGGCTCGATCCCGCGCACCCGGGACGCCAGGTGCGCATCGATCCGGCCGAGGCCGAGGCCAAGGCCGAGGCCAAGCCGCATCCGCCACACGCCTGATCCGTTCGGCCGCGCCGGCCGCCGGCTTGGGCGGATGCCATCCACCTTGCCTTCCCCGATCCTCCACCGCGCCCGTCGGTTCATGGGCGCCGCCGGCAGCCATTTCCCGATCGACGCTTATATCGCGCCCGGGACGGCCGGCCCGAAACGTCGATAGAGCTGGTCCGCCATGCCGGCGATTTCGTCGCGCATGGCCAGACATTCGAGCCACGCGCCCGGGATGCCCTCGACACCGTAATAAGCGCCCGCGATCTGCCCCGCGATCGCCGCCGTGGTGTCGGCGTCCTCGCCCAGATTGGCGGCGCGCAGCACCGCGTCCTCAAAACTGCCGGTATTTAAAAAGCACCACAACGCGGCTTCCAGCGACTGAACGCAATAACCGCTGCCGCGCACCGCGCTTTCCTCCTTGAGGCCGAAGCGCCCGCGCCGCAACTGCTTCACTTTCGGCTGCTCGGGCTCGAAGGAGAGATGATCGAATAGATCGTCTTTATCGATGCCCGACAGCGCCGCGCACAGCAGCGCCGCGAAAAGCTGACAGCATTCGACCGCCTCGGGCGCCCCATGAGTGGTGCGCGAGCTGTCGGCGGCATGGCGCAGCACGGCGGCCACGTCGGGATAGGCGAACAACACGACCGGCGCTAGCCGCATCAAGGAGCCGTTCCCGGCGCTGGCGGGATCGACCGCGCCGCTGTAGGCGACACCGGTCGCGGCGAAGCGCTCCAACGCGCCGCGCACCGTCATCCCGATATCGAAGCAATCGCCCGTCGAGCTCAGGTAGCCCCAATGCCACCAATTCAAGTACCGCGCCATTTGATCGCGCGGATCGAACCCGCCCTTGGTCAACAAGCTCTCGGCCAGGCATAGGGCCATGGAGGTGTCATCGGTCCACTGTCCGGGTTGCAGGCCGAACGGGCCGCCCCCAGCCATGCCCGTGACCGGGGCGAACGAAGCACGCGGCGAAAATTCGACGCTAGTGCCGACGGCGTCGCCACACGCCAAGCCGAGCAAGGCGCCGCGATAACGGCTAGAGGGGGTTGGCAATATCTTCTCCGTACAATTCGCTTGGTGCGGAATATGGCGCCCGGCCGGTAGCCCAGCCGGTCGCCTCAATCGTTGCGCATCTGCGCTTGCGACACGTTGCTGTTCGGCGGCACGCTCTGGGTCAGCCAGACGTTGCCGCCGATGGTGGAGCCGGCGCCGATGGTGATGCGGCCCAGGATGGTGGCGCCGGCGTAGATCACCACGTCGTCCTCGACGATGGGATGGCGCGGATTGCCCTTGATCAGCGCGCCGCTGGCATCGGCCGGAAAGCGCTTGGCGCCCAAGGTCACATGCTGGTACAGGCGCACGCGCTGGCCGATGATGGCGGTCTCGCCGATCACCACCCCGGTGCCGTGGTCGATGAAAAAACTGGGGCCGATCCGGGCGCCGGGATGGATGTCGATCCCCGTGAGCGAATGGCCGATATCGGAAATCATGCGTGCCAGGAAGGTCGCGCCCAGCTGATGCAGGCGATGCGCGAGTCGGTAATACAGGATGGCGATGGTGCCCGGGTAGCACAGCATGATCTCGGCGATGGAGGTGGCGGCCGGGTCGCCGGAAAAGGCCGCTTGCACGTCCGACACCACCAGGCTGCGGATGGCCGGCAAGCCGGCCGCGAATTCGCGCGTGACGGCCTGGGCTTGCTGGGCCAGGACCGTGTCGTCCAGCTCCTCTTGGTCCGAAGAAAACAGCATGCCGCGACGTACTTGCTCGGCCAGGCGGTTCAAGGTGGTGTTCAAGGTATCGCCGACAAAATAGTCGATGCTCTCGTCAGTGAGATTCGGCCGACCGTAGTGGGTGGGAAACAGCGCGGCGGCCAAGCCGTTGACGATCACGGTGAGCGCCTCGCGGGTCGGCAATTCGCGCACCCGCCCCTGGTGGCGGATATTGTGGGTGGCCTCGCGCGAGACGCGCAATGCATCGATGATCTGGCCCAGGTTCCAGTGGGCGCCGCGCGGGCCGGACTGATCGAAGGTATCGATTTTCATGTATTTTCCATGTGAACAAAGTAGACGCCTCGGGCGAGCCGGCATATTATCATATCAACAATCTTGGCGAACAGGCTGTGGGAAACCATCGCCCATCGACGTGCGCCGGCGCGGACACGGCCGGCCTGACGTAAAATGCTGGCCTGACAAACAATAATCGATCCATGAATATTCTGCTGACACTGATTTTGGCCGGTCTGACCATGGTCGGCCCGCTGGCCATCGACACCTACCTGCCCTCGTTTCCGGCGATCGCCCTCACTTTCCACGCCAGCCCCCTGCTGATCCAGCAAACGTTAAGCGCCTTCCTGTTTTGTTTCGCCTTCATGATGCTGTTTTACGGCACCTTGTCCGATTCCTTCGGGCGCCGTCCGGTGATTTTGGTGTCGCTCGTGTTGTATGTGGCCGCCTCGGTGGGGGCCGCGCTCGCGCCCTCGTTCGGCTGGCTGCTCGCTTGCCGCGTCGTGCAGGGCCTGGCCGCCGGCGCCGGCTCGGTGGTGGGACGGGCCATCGTGCAAGACCGCTTCGAGGGCGCGGCGGCGCAAAAAATTCTGTCGCACATCATGATGGTGTTCGGGCTGGCGCCCGCCATTGCGCCGGTGCTGGGCGGCTGGCTGCAAGTGTCGTTCGGCTGGCGCGCGATTTTTTGGTTTTTGGCCGGCTTCGGCGCCCTGATGGCGCTGGCGGTGCAGCGTCTGCTGCCGGAAAGCTTGCCCGCCGCGCGGCGCCACCCGTTTCACCTGGGCGCGATCGCATCCAACTATTGGAAGGTGCTGTGCCATCGCCATTTTCTGCTGGTGTCGGTCGCCGTGGGCATGGGTTTCGGTGGCTTCGCGCTGTACATCGGTTCGGCCGCCTATTTCGTCATCGACATTTTGCACTTGCCGGAAACGGCCTTCGCCTGGCTCTTCATTCCCCTCATCAGCGGCATGGTGCTGGGCTCGGCGCTGGCGGCCAGATGGGCGACCCGCTATGCCGCGGTCGGCTTGATCGGCGCCGGCTATGCCTTGATGACCTTGGCCGCGCTGCTCAATATCGCCTACAACAGTTATTTCGCGGCGGCCGTGCCGTGGGCCGTGCTGCCGCTGTTCCTGTATTCGTTCGCGCTGTCGATCGCCATGCCGCCGATGACCTTAATCGCCCTGAACCATTTTCCCGACAATAGCGGGCTGGCATCCTCGATGCAATCGTTCATCCAGATGTTACTGTTCGCGCTGGTGTCGGGACTGGTGGCACCGCTGTTGTTCGACAGCGCGCTCAAGCTCGCTTATGGGGTGATGGCCGGACTGGTGCTCAGCCTGGCGTGCTGGTTGCTGGCCCAGGCCGGGGGCCGGGCCGAGGCCGGGACAGTATCCGGTCCCGGCAACTCGCCCGGCTAAGCGGCCTCGAGCGACCTCAAGCGCGTCACCCCGCGCCCTTCACGGCCAAGGCGCGGGTGTGACGTCCACATACTGGGCGCCGCCCTGCTCGGGCGCCGCCTCCGCTGCGCGCTCGCTCCGCCCGGACGGCTCGGCCGCTTGGCCCAGGGCCAGGATTTCCTTGCGCGCCTCGACGAAGTCGGCCGACGACAAGGGATGGTCCGGGTCCGGCCAATGCTCGATGGCCCACTGTTGCACTTCCTCGTAGCGGCGCCACACTTCGTTGATGAACTGGCGGCGTTGGTCTGTTTGCATGACTGCTCCTGTAGGGTAATGCGCACAGCATACGGTGCGGGCCGGCCCCGGTCGGTACGCTGACGCACCCTGCGCGCCGCCACTCTCAACCCGGCCAAGTCCCTGTCTTTTCCCCCGTCCCGGCATCGCGCGTTGCCAACTTACAACAGCCAGCGGGCGCCCCGTAGCGGGCGCGCCGGGCTGCGGCCCCGTCCCCTGCCGGTCGCCGCATATTAATACGCGATATTCTTGCACAGTCGAAAGATTGCAAGTTACTGTTAACGTCGATACATCCTTGTTGGCCGATTGACCATTTCTGGAGAGCGTATGACTTTGCTGAAGCGTAGAGCCGTGTTGGGCGCCGTCGCCACCAGCGCTTTGTGGTCGCCGGCGCTGTGGGCCAAGCCGGCCGCGCTGAAAATGTCGCATCAATTCCCGGCCGGCGGCATCGACGCGGGCGACTTCCGCGATCGCCTGTGCCGCCTGTTCGCCGCCGAGGCCAGCCGCCGCGCGGGCGAGCTGAGCTTCAGCATCCATCCGGGCGCGGCCCTGATGCGGCCGGCGCAGCAATTCAACGCCATGCGGCGCGGCACGCTCGACTTCGCGCTGATGCCGCTGTCCTACGGCGGGGTCGATGTGCCGGAAGCCCACATCGGCATGCTGCCCGGGGTGGTGAGCTCCTACGATCAAGCCTACGCCTGGAAGAACGCCGAGATCGGACGCGAATTACAGCGTGTCATGTTCGAGCGCGGCATCGTCATCGTCAGCTGGGTATGGCAAGCGTGCAGCCTGATCTCGCGCGGCCGGGCGGTGCTCGATCCCTACGACGCCAAGGGCATGAAAGTGCGCGGCGGCTCGCGCGAGATGGATTTGCTGCTGGCGGCGGCTGGCGCCGACATCGTCGCCATGCCCTCGAACGAAATTTATCAGGGTATGAAGAGCGGCGCCATCGACGCGGCCATCACCTCGTCCACCTCGCTCACTTCGTTTCGCCTGGAAGAGGTGGCCAAGGTGCTGGTGACCGGCCGCGGCAACAGCTTTTGCTATAGCTTCGCGCCGCTGATGATGTCGCGCATGGTGTACGAGCGGCTCCGCCCCGGCCAGCAAGCGGCGCTGATGGCGGCCGGCGAAAAGATGGAAGCGTTCGCGCGCATGCAGATCGGCCTGGACGATTCGGTGCTCGGCCGCGCCTTCCACCGGGTCGGCGCGGAGGTGGTGGAGTTGACGGCGCCGGCCATCAAGCGCTGGACCACTTTGGCACGCTCGACCTCGTGGCAGGATTTCGGCGTGAAAAGCCTGGATTGCAACAAATTGCTGCGACTGGCGGAAAAATCGCTTTAAGCGCCCCCGACCGGCCGCCGCGCCTTGCGCCGGCCGGGCCCAGCCTGTATGCTCATGCCGCCTTGGACGACAGTTGCGGCAGCGAGGCGATCAAGTCGCTAAAGCGCTGGCCCTGGACGATGATATGGCCGCGCATGCAGCGCGCCGCCGCTTCCTCGTCGCCGCCCACAATCGCTTGCACCACCTCGTCATGTTCCAGATAGGAACTATTGATGCGGTCGCGCACGCGCAATTGCAAGCGGCGGTAAGGCCGCAGGCGGCGATGCATGACCGAGGTCTGTTCGAATAAAAACGTGTTATGGCTGCCACGATAAATGATTTCGTGAAATTCCTCGTTTTGATAAAAATACCGGTCCGCCTCGTGCGAATCGCGCGCGCTACGGCATTGCTGGTGGGACGCCAGCAATGCGGCTTGTTCTTCCCGGCTCATGCGGCGGGCCGCCAGGCGCGCGCACAGCGATTCCAATTCGGCCATCACCTCGAACATTTCCACCAATTGTTGCGGGCCGAATTCAGCCACCACCGCGCCGCGCCGTGGCCGTATCACAACGATGCCCAGCGAAGCGAGTTGAATCAAGGTTTCGCGGATCGGCGTGCGCGAGACCCCGAAGCGCTGCGCCAATTCGGTCTCGTCGAGGTGCTGGCCCGGCGAGAAAACGCCCACCACAATCAGTTCTTCTATCTCCTCGCGCAAGGTTTCCGATCGGTTTTTCATTTGACGTTGCTCTTAAACAAGTAATATGTGAACATGTACGGGAACCAAGATTCGCATTATAGAACTTGATTGCCTCTTGACAACCAATTTATAAACGATATTCTTGTATACAGTCGATCGGCGAGCAAATCGTTTATTAATACATCGATGTAATACCATGGTTGATGGATTCAACTAATCCTTGGAGGAAGTATGACGTTAGCAAAACGCAGGGCAATTCTTGGCGCAATAGCAAGCAGTCCACTGTGGTTGCAAAACATGGCGATGGCCGACACGACGACTCTGAAAATTTCCCATCAATTCCCTGGCGGCACCGTCAACGAAGGCGATTTCCGCGACCGCATGACGCGCATGTTCGCCTCCAAGGTGGAAGAGCGCACCAAGGGCGGCTTGAAATTCACGATCTACCCCGGTTCCTCGCTGATGAAGACCAATTCCCAGTTCGCCGCCATGCGCAAGGGCGCGCTGGACTTGTCGCTGGTGCCGTTGTCGTATGCGGGCAATGAAGTACCGGAGGTCAATATCGGCTTGATGCCGGGCCTGGTGACGTCGTACGAGCAAGGTTACAACTGGAAAAACGCCGAAATCGGCAAGGAATTGACGCGCATTTTGTACGACAAGGGCGTCATCATCGTCAGCTGGATCTGGCAAGCGGGCGGCGTGGCCTCGCGCACCGTGCCGATCGTCTCGCCCGAGGACGCCAAGGGTCTGAAGATCCGCGGCGGCTCGCGCGAGATGGACTTGATCTTGAAAGCGGCCGGCGCCGCCGTGATCTCGCTGCCGTCCAATGAAATTTATGCCGCCATGCAAACCGGCGCCATGGACGCGGCCTTGACCTCGTCCACCTCGCTCATTTCCTTCCGCCTGGAAGAAGTGTCGAAAGCCTTGACCAGCGGCCGCGGCCAAGCTTACTGGTTCATGCTGGAACCGTTGATGATCTCGCGCGCCGTGTTCGAGAAATTGAGCAAGGAACACCAGAGCGCCATCATGGCCGTCGGCGAAGAGATCGAAACCTTCGGCCGCGTCGCCGCCCAGCTCGACGACGCGGTGGTGGCCAACATCTTCAAACGGGCCGGCTCCAAGGTGGTCGACCTGAGTCCCCATGTGGTGAAGAAATGGCAGGCGCTGGCCCGCACCACGGCCTGGAAGGACTACGCCGAGCACAATGAAAATTGCGCCAAATTGCTGAAACTGGCAGAGAAAACCTTGTGATACCGGCTGTCCATGGGAGCGACCTGGTGCCGGCGGACGCGCCGGCCGCGCCCGACCATCCCGTGGTGGCGCGCCTGGCGCGCTGGCTCGACGGGCTAAACCGGCTGTTGCTGGGCCTGGGCATGGCGGCCCTGGTGTTGACCGCGCTGATCTTGACGTACTCGGTGGTGTCGCGCTATTTCTTCCGCTCACCCACCGATTGGCAAGACGAGGCGGCCGTGTTCATGCTGGTCGGCGTGACTTTTTTTTGCGCCGCCCACGTGCAGGCGCGTCGCGGCCACATCGGCATCGACGCCCTGGCCGGCGTGCTGCCGCCGGCCGTGAACGCGGTGCGCCGCTTCCTGGTCGACGCGGTGTCGATGGCGTTTTGCGCCTTCTTCAGCTGGAAATCGTGGACCCTGTTTCACGAAGCCATGCGCGACGGTTACACCACCAACTCGACCCTGGCGCCGCCGCTATGGATCCCCTACGGCATGATGGCGCTCGGCATGTCGATCTTGACCGCGCAAATCTTCGTGCAAGTATTGACCCACCTGACCAATAAACGGAGCGCGCCATGAGCGAATTGACGCTGGGCGCCCTGTTCGGCGCCGCCACCCTGGTGGTGATGTTTTCCGGCATGCCGATCGCCTTCGCGCTGGGCGTGGTGGCCACCTCCTTCATGTATTTCTTCATGCCGGCCTCCTCGCTCGACACCGTGACCCAGAACGTGTACGAGGAAATGGCGTCCATCACCCTGCTTTCGATTCCGCTGTTCGTGCTCAAGGGCGCGGCCATCGGCAAGTCGCCGGCCGGGCGCGACCTGTACTCGGCCATCCACACTTGGTTGCACAAGATTCCGGGCGGCTTGGGCATCGCCAACGTGCTGGCCTGCGCCCTGTTCGCCGCCATGGCCGGTTCCTCGCCGGCCACTTGCTCGGCGATCGGCTCGGCCGGCATTCCGGAAATGCGCCGGCGCGGCTATTCGCCCGCTTTCGCGGCCGGCTTGATCGCCGCCGGCGGCACCCTGGGCATCTTGCTGCCGCCCTCGATCACCATGATTCTGTACGCGGTGGCGGCCGAACAGTCGCTGGGCCGCCTGTTTCTGGCCGGGATAGGCCCCGGCACCCTGCTGGTGACGCTGTTCGCCGGCTATGCGATGGTGCGCGCGCGCAAGGAATACCGCGCCGCGCTGGCGGTCTACCAAGCCGGCGGCGCGCGCTCGGCCTACCTGATCGAGGAACAATTCACCCTCAAGCAAAAAGTGGAAATGCTGCCGCGCGTGCTGCCCTTCATTGTGTTGCTGATCGGCGTCATGGTGGCCTTGTACGGCGGCTTGGCCACGCCGTCCGAGACGGCCGGCCTGGGCGCCCTGCTGGCCATGCTGTTGCTGGCGCTGGTGTACGGCCTGTGGCGGCCGAAAGACTTGGCGCCCATGCTGGGCGCGAGCATCCGCGAATCGACCATGCTGCTGCTGATCATCGGCATGTCGCTGTTCTATTCCTACGTGATGAGCTACCTGCACATCAGCCAGGCGGCCGCCCAGTGGGTGGTCGAGATGCACCTGTCGAAATGGGTGCTGCTGGCGGTGATCTTGCTGATGGTGGTCGGCTTCGGCTTTTTCCTGCCGCCGGTGTCCATCATCCTGATGACGGCGCCCATCATCCTGCCCCCGCTCAAGGCGGCCGGCTTCGACCTGATCTGGTTCGGCATCGTCATGACGGTGGTGATGGAAATGGGCTTGATCCACCCGCCGGTCGGGCTGAATATCTTCGTCATCAAGAACATCGCGCCCGACAT
>JAYVUV010000503.1:0-8445 GCA_043787615.1 Janthinobacterium sp.
GTTTTTAACCTGGTCGGACCTTTGATCGACGAAGTGAAAATGCCCCGTTAAAGCAAACCATCGGCCCGGCATACCGTAGGGATTGTTGCCGTGCGCTTCGATCTGTTTGGCCCCCGTCTCGATTTCCTCCATTCGTAGCCGAGATAGCGCATCACCGTTCAAACCTGCGCCGAATCCGTAGGCTCCGGCATACTCATACGACTCGATCACCGGCACCTTACCCTGGCGATTGAGGGTCGGCATGTCGATATTGGCCGGCTTGGGCCGCTTAAAGTCGAACGCCGACAAGGCCGCCTTACCCGCCACGATATGACGGACCGGACTCCACTCGCCGATCGCTTCCTCGACCTTGGAACCGGCGTGCCGCTGAAAAGCGATATGCGCGCTTTCGCCATCGATCGGCGCGGCATAGGTTGAATCGTCCGACAGCATCAACTTGTGGCCGCTTTCCGTATGCTCATACCAATAATGCCAGCCCGCCGCTTCCCAACGCCGATGCAGATAGTTGTAATCGCTTTCGCCAAATTGACAAGCCATCGTCATTTGCGGATCGGTCCCATGCAATCGGCAATCCCAATCGGCCTGCACGCCATAGTCGGCGAAAATATGGTCGGTCTGCTCGCGCAAAGTTTGGTGATGAAACAGATAATTATCGTCACGCAGCGCCAGGTAGGCCAGCCATGGTTTGAGCACCATGGAATAAAAGGCCACGCCGCCGTCCGTCTTGACCAGGCTAAAAGCGAAAACATAGCCATTGTAATAACGCAAACTGCCGTCGCCCCGCACCAACGCCACACTCGCCATCTTGCCCAGCATGGTCTTGAGCGGGATGGACGCGTCGTCGGCGAGCACTTCCACCGTGAAGGTGAAGTCGCGCGAGAGCCCCTCATCTCCCTCGAGCCGGTTGGCGAGTAGTACCGCGTCCGGCCCATCGTTATGCGGAAAAGATAGGGACAAAATTCGTTTATATTGGCGGTCGGTAGTGAGTTCCGCGATGGAAGAGATCATGTTACGCATTAAAATCCTGGCTTTGAAATTATAATCTATTATCTAATTATACATTAAATTATTTTTTTATGGAAACTATTGAAGACAAAATTTCTAGGTTTTTTAATACAATTGCATGCGGCATGCGCGGAGTGCTCCGATAGCTAAATTAGTACATGTGAGGCGATGCGTATATCGTAGAACTCGACAAAACATGCATGACAGAATTATTTGTACGCCACCGAACATATAAAGGACATGGCCCGGTGTATGCTGACGCCATGCTGCGCACCGTGCGGAACTAGGGAGAAACACATGAACATGAGCAAAAACATGACACTGCTGCTGGCGGCCACCGCGCTGCTCGGCACGCTCACAGCTTGCGAAAAGAAAGCCGACACCGGGGTCGGACCGGCCGAGCAAGCCGGCCGCCAGATCGATCAAGCCACCAGCGAGGCGGGCAAGAATTTGCTGGACGCGAAAGAGCGGGTGACGAAGGATCTCGACAAAGCGGCCAAGGAAAGCAGCGATCGTCTCAACAAGGCGGCCGAGCAAGCCGGCGAGAAAATCGAGCAAGCCGGCGAAAAGATTCAGGAAGCGGCGCGCGACGCGCGCAAACAGTAGGCGCGCAAGGAATGGCTAAGGCCGGCCGGCGCGCCCGGACGGCAGCTTGAGCGGCACCACATTGCTGCTACTGGGGCTGTTTTTCAACACCGGTTCCGGCGGCGGCAACTCGCTTTCCGAACCGAGCACCACGCTCAGTTCGACAAAGCCGGCGCGCCAGGCTTGCTCCAGATCTTGCTCGATGCTTTCCATCGAGGTTTGCTCGATGCGGAAAAAACCGCGCACGCCGTAAGCGCGGTTGCGCCCATGCGCCTTGGCCAGGTACAACGCCATGTCGACCAGGTTGACGGCGCGCTCCCACGACAGCGGCTGGTCCAGCGGCACCAGCGGGAAGGGCGCGAAGCCGATCGAGACATTGACCGCGATCGGCTTGCCTTGATAAACCAGATTGATGGCGGAGATGCCGCGCAGCACGCGCCGCGCGATGTCGTCCAGCCCCGCCCGCGGCGAGGCCGGCAAGAAAGCCAAAAATTCCTCGCCGCCCCAGCGCACGATCATGTCGGTTTCGCGCAGCACCTCGCGCAAACTCTCGGCGATCAGTTTCAGCACGGCGTCGCCGGCGGCGTGGCCGTAGCTATCGTTGACATTCTTAAAATGATCGACATCAAGCAAGAACAAGGCGCCGACGATATCGTCGCCCGAAGCCACCCCGGTGCGCTTGCCGGGAAAACGGTAGCCGCGCATGAAATCCTGGAAATGGCGCCGGTTATACAGGCCGGTCAGCGGATCGCGCGCGCTTTGCTGCTTCAATTCCTGGTTCTTCACATGCAGTTGGGCGTTGGCGTGGCGCACCTTGCGGTATAGCAGGCCGACGATCACCACCGCCAGCGCGCACACCACCGCCAGCAACCACCACACCCGCTGTTGCAGGCGGCGGTTGGCCAACTCGGCGCTGTTGACCTGGTTCTCGCGGCTGAGCAGCTCGATTTGACGCTGCTTCTTTTCCATCTCATATTTTTCTTGCAGCTCGTACACGGCCTTCTGGCGCTGCCGTTCGAACAGCACGCCGGAGATGGCGCGCTCGCGGTGATAGGCGTCGACCGCGCCGGCCAGGTCGCCGGCCCGCTCCAGCGCCGCGCCGTATTCCAGCAGCACGTATTGCAGTTCCGGCTTGTCGCCCGCCTTTTCATAATAGGCCAAGCCGAGATTGAAGTTTTTCTTGCCATCGGCCAGGCGGCCCATGCCCAGCAGCGCCAAGCCGATGTTGACGTGGGCGGTCGCCTCGTTCGAATCGTCGTTGACCAGGCGCGCCGCCTCGATCGCCTGATTGGCGAAGCGCAAGGTACTGGCATACTCGCGCTGCTTCAGATAACTATCCGACAAATTGACCAGGGTGCCGGCCAGCATGCCGCTGGCGCCCAGCTTGCGCTCCAGGTCCAGCGCCTCCAGCAGGGCGCGCAAGGCGCGCTGCGGCTGCTGGGCGTCGATCGCCAAGCCGTATTCGGTGTTCTTGGCCAGCGCCATGCGGCCCAGCGATTGAAGCTGCCCGGTCACTTCCAGCATTTCGTCGAGTACTTCGAAGCCTTTTTTATACTCGCGCATCTGGCCGTGCAACACCGCCAGCGCGTTCAAGGCGCTGGCCAGCGAGACCGACACCCCGGAGCGGCGCGCCAGATCCACCGCCAGCTGCAACTTGGTTAGCGCGGCCGGGTAATTGCCCTCCTCCGACCAGGCTTGGCCGGCCGTGATGGTCGCCTGCACCCGCAGCGGCAAATCGCCCATGTCGCGCGCCAGCTTCTCGGCCTCGAAGGCGAGCGCGTGCGAGGCCGGCATGTCGGTCATGGCGAATTTGACGTAGGCCTTGGTTAACATGCCCTTGACCAGGGCCACGTTGTCTTGCTGGGCGGACGCGTAGGCGATCAATTCCTCGGCCAGTATCATGGCTTCGTCGTTTTTGCCGATGCGCATTTTGGCGACGCTGAGCTGGGCCAAAAATTCGGCCCGGGTCGGCGGCGGCGCGGCGCGGGCCTGGGTTTCGATTTGCTGCAAACGGGCCAGGGCCTGGTCCGGCACGAAACGGCTCAGCTCGCGTATCTCGGCGATCCGGCTATCCAGCGTCGATTCGGCGGCGGCCCAGGCCGGCGCCAGACAGACGAGCAGCAACCACCAGCGGCACTGGCGTGCGTACGACCCGATCCTCAACCCTGCCACTATGTGCCTCGCTTACTCAGCCCAGATTCAGCCATGAAATAACGGAACAATTATATGCTTGTTGCGAATAAGAAACATGACATTTTTCGCAAATAAGGCCAAAATGGTGCAGTACGGCATCAAAACGCCGTGTTGCAAGCATTTTCACAGTTGGGCGGGAAGTTGGCAAATGATATTGCCATTTATGCTATGATTTAACAAAAAACAACACTATGGCACCGCATGGCGCCGCGCGGCGCCTTTTATTGGCAACGGTCGTCGATCCATTGCGCGTTAACCCGCAGGCAACGCAGCATGTCGCGTTGCAAATCCTCGGCTTTGCGCTTGAGCTTGATGCAAGCCAGATCGGTGGAGTCGATCACGGCCGCGCATTGATCGAGCTTGTCGATCGCGCCCTTGTAGTCGCCGCGCCCCATGTCGCGCTGGGCGTCGGCCAGCAGCTTGCGGCTCTGGGCCGCCGCCTGCGGCGTGGGCGCGGTGCTCAGGACCGCCGGCGCCGAGCGTGGCACGGGCGGCGCGCCGATCTTGTCCATGTCTTTGTGCTTGTCGGCCGCCTCGCCGGCGCCCGGCGCGCCCAGCACGGTCGCTTCCAGCAGATGCGACAAGCCCTCGCGCAAGGCCGCGATGCGCGCCGCCAGCTCCGGCCGGCGCAGCTTTTCGGCCGCCTTCACACGGCTCTCCAGGCAGACCCGGTCCGCCTTGCTCAAGCAGGCGTCGGCCTGGTCGAGCAGCGCGGCGCCGCGCAGACCGGCGATGCGCTCGCCCAATTCGCGGCTGGCGCCATCGTCGCCCCAGCGCCGGGTGTACAAATCGAGCCGGCCGGCGGCCTTGTCGACATTGGCGGCCGCCAGCGCCTGCTCGACCGCGCCGCCCGTCTCGCTCCATGCTTTCGCGCGCGCGCGCTGCCGGTCGCAGCCGGGCGCCGCGTCGACGATGGCCTTGTGCAGCCGCTTCAATTGCTCCGGCTTGGCCTTGGCGCTTTTCAGCTCGACCAGTTCGGCGCGCGCCTCGTCCAGCCGGCACGCCGCGCTCATGGCGAGCGCGCGGTCGACCCGCTCGTCGAGCTCCTTGGTCGCGCCGCGCGGTTTGGCGAACAACCACACCCCGGCCAGCGCCAGCAACACCAGCATCCAGGTGCTGGCCCGGATCGGGCGCGGCCCGACCGTGGCGGACGGACGGTTGCTGATCTCCGGCCCCAGTTCCGGTATGCGCAGCGGCTTGCGGCCGAAAAACGGCAAGCGCGATTTGGCCGGGGCCGGCGGCGGCTTGGACGGCGCGGCCGGGGGCGGGGGCGGAACGGACGCCGGCGCTTCGGTCTGCGCTGGTTCCCCGGCCGCCGCTTGGCTCACGACCGGCTTGTCCAGCCAGCCTTTCCGAGCGGCGCCGCCATCCGCTTCGGCCGCTTCGATGGCGGCGGCCGGCGTGGTCGGCACGGCGCGCTGGGAGCGCCCGCAAAACGGGCAAAACCCGACCGCGCGCGGAAAGCTCCGGGCGCAGGCGGGATCGATACACGCATACTTGAACTCATCAACCACAAGGTGACCTTCTCTGGTTCATCGGACGCCCGGCCGTTTTATTCCGGATCGGGGATGTCATCGGGGTCGGCCAACGCGCCCGCGAACAGCGGCGCCAGTTCGGCCATGTCGCCGGCGGCGCGCCATTGATCGACCCGCGGCACCCAGCGCATATTCCACACCTTGGTGTCCGCGCCGATCTCGCCGCGCGCGATCCTGGCGGCCAGCTCCTCCAGCGAATACGGCCCTTGCTGCGCCTTGTCGACAAATACTTTATAACTGGCGCCGCCGCGCGCCGACGATGCCGGTCCCGCCGGCGCGCGGGCCGCCTTGTCCAAGCCGATCGTATCGGCCAGCGCCTCGGCCGCCAACGCCTCGCTGGCCAGGTAATCGGCGCCGGGCACGCGCTTGTCGACCGCTTGCTCCACCTCCCAGCTGTAAGCGTCGCCAGCGGAATCGGGCACCGGCTCGCTCCACAGCGTCAAGCGCGCGCTGACGCGTTCGAGCGTGGCGGCGTCGAAAGCCGGATGCATGGCCCGGGCGCGTTTGAACCACGCCTCGTGCAAGCGGCGCGCGGTGATGGTGGGCAGCGACGGCGACGGCAACTGGGCGCCGGTTTCATCGACTTCGAGCTTGGGCTGATACACCCGCTGCTGATAATGCCGCATCAAGGCGGCCAGCAGCAGCATTTGGGCCGCGCCCAGGCCGGCCAGGCGCTGCTGCACCGCCGCCACCACGCGCTCGCGGTAATACGGCTGCAAGCCGTTCGAGCGCACCGAGAACTCGTTGCCGATCTGTAGCCATTCGCCGGAACCGGCTTCCACCTCGAACAGGTATTGGCCGCGCGGCTGGAACAGCGCCTCGCGCTCGGCCAGGTCCGGCTTGCGCTTGACGACGCCCAGCGCGACGGCCTGCAAAAAATAGTCGTAATCGTCGGCCAACCGGTTCAACTCGTCCATCGAGGGCGCGATCGGATGGCGGAACCGGGTCGCGTCGAAATGCAAATGGGTCGGAATCTTGGGATTTTCGATCTGGTACGAAGTGCGCCACGTCGGCAGCGCGCGCAGCACCGTCATCGGGTAGCCGGACAACTCGATGTAGCATACCGCCTTGCCGGCGATGCCGGTGTTGACGATGCTGACCAAGTCGCCGTTGAAGGAGCCGGTCGGCACCGCCGCCCGCATTTCCGCTTCCAGCTTGCGCCAGGCGTTGACGTCGCCCACGCCGATGAAGCATTTGAACTGGTCGGCCTGGGGCGTGAACTCGGCGCCGAAGCGCGCGTTCATCCACGGCATGGCGCTGCGTATCCATTCGCCGAAAATGCGCTGGCGCTCTTGCGGCGACATGGCAGACAGGCGTTCGAGCAGCGGGTCGGCCGGTTCGGCCTGATCGAGCAGCTCGGTGCTCAACTGGGTCTGGGCGCGGCGGAACAGCTTGAGCAGCAAACTGGCGCGCAGGGCGTCGTCGCCCAGCTGCGGGAACAGGCGCGCCGAGCCGCCGAATTCGAGCAGCACTTCCTCGCTCCAGTCGCCGATGTTCCCGGTCAGCTTGACCGGCTCGGGCACCGTGTCGCTGGCCAGCTTCATATAGGTGGCGTGTTCGTGGGTGGCATCGGCGCGCAGCTGCTCGATGCGCTGGGCGGCGGCGGCCAGCATCGCCTCCACGCAGCGCCGGCCTTCCTGGAATTCGCCGGCGATGCCGCTCCACACCGGCTGGCCGTGTTCGTCCACCGACTGCGCCTCGCCCAGCCAGAGCGACAACCCGGCCAGCACTTCGACGGCTTGACCGGCGGCCACCGCCAGCAAGTGGAAGCGCAGATAGTCGGCGATGTCGCGTTTTAAATGCACCATCACTTCGCGCGCCTGGGCCTCGCGGCCGAACAGTTTGCCGGCCGCCTGCGACAGGTGGTTGAGCGATTCTTCCACCTGGCGCGTGCGCAGCGCGTCGCGGATGTCGCGGTAACGCTTGCCGTTGCGCCGCACCTGATTCAGGTCGCGCTGGGCGATGCGGGCCTTGATCTGCTCCAGCAGCGAGAGCACGAACTCCAGGCCGCCCTGCTTGCGGTCGTCCAGCAAGCCATACAGGCGTTCACGCGCGCGCGTCTTCAAGCGCGCGAGCAGTTCGGCGGTGTGGCGCTTGATGCGGTCCTCGCTGGTTTCGGCGATCGCGCCGGCCTCGCGGATCGCGTCGCGTTCGAGCTGGGGCAGCAGCTCGGCCACCTTCTCGCGCCACAGCTTCAATTCGTAGGCACCCATGATGCGGTCGATCTCCAGCTGCACCTTGCTCTCGACCCGTTCCAGCAGCGAGCGCTCGTCCTTGTCCAGCAACAGCAGGTCGCCCAGACCGTATTCCTGGAACGGCGTGACATCGACCGTGCCTTTCCGGAAGTCGGGGAAGGTGTCGAAGGGCCGCTCGCTCAAGGCCAGTTGCTCGCGCATGAAGCTGTCGCGCTCCTGGTCGCCGGCCCGGCGCGCCGGCGCGCCGTCGCTGCCCAGCAAGCCGAAAAACGCTTGCACCATCAAGGCCGACAATTCGTAGGCGCGGATATCGTCGCGCAGGCTTTGCTGGGTGTCGAGCACCGACTGGCCGAAGGCCGAATACACTTTCGAGTAGGACAGGCGCATGTCGCCGAAACGCTGCTCCGGCACGCGCGGGTTGAACGGTCCCAGCTTGTGCTGCTGCTGGTTGACGGCCACCGAACGCTTGCGGTTGGCGAAATCGGCCGAGGCGAAGTCCTCGAACAGCGAATCGGCCACCATCTGGTAGACGTCCTTGATGTCCTGAGTCGCCTTGTTGGCCAGGTTGGCGTTGTCGATCAAATAGACGTCGTCGAAGGGCGCGCCCTTGCCGGTCAGGCTGTCCGGCTCGGCCCAGCGCACTTGGGCGTGCATGTCGCGCATCGCCGTTTCCAGCTCCATCAAGGTGGCGTAGGCGTTGGCCTCGGTGCGTTCCTTGTTGGCCTTGGCGTAACCGGACGGCAGGAACAGCACCAGATCGACCTGGCTGTCGGCCACTTCCTGGCGCGCGATGGCCTTGGCGATCCAACCCAGATCGAGCGCGCTGCCGGCGCCGGTGCCGCCGGCGCACGACGCGATCACCACGATGCGGAACTTGGAGGTGTCCACTTGCAGGCCGAGGCGCTGGTAGTTTTCCTTGCGCTCGTTGCCGG
>JAYVUV010000504.1:0-11817 GCA_043787615.1 Janthinobacterium sp.
GGCGGCGCGTTTCAGTATCCCGTGCAGGCCGGCCGACCGTACCGGCCAGCGGACCGCCGTGACGGCGGTCGTCGCTCATGAACCGCAACCGAGCTAGTGACCCTATGCAGCCAGCAGTAGAATTTCGCAATATCTCCAAGCATTTCGGAGCGGTGAAGGCGAACACCGACG
The DNA here is from genome assembly GCA_043787615.1 of Janthinobacterium sp. Taxonomy (GTDB): domain Bacteria; phylum Pseudomonadota; class Gammaproteobacteria; order Burkholderiales; family Burkholderiaceae_D; genus Janthinobacterium. The sequence continues at coordinate 172 of JAYVUV010000504.1, forward strand.
TCAGCTTTTCCATCGCCAGCGGCGCCATCCACGGCCTGGTGGGGGAAAACGGCGCCGGCAAATCGACCTTGATGAGCATCCTGTACGGCTACTACCGGGCCGACGGCGGCCAGATCCTGATCAATGGCGAAGCGCGCCACATCCGCACCAGCCAGGAAGCGATACGGCTGGGCATCGGCATGGTGCACCAGCACTTCATGCTGGTCGAGAACTTTAGCGTGCTCGACAATGTCATGCTGGGCGCCGAGGGCGGCTTCGCCCTGGCGGCCCAGCGCGGCGCCACCGAAACGGCGCTGCGCGAGATTTGCCAGCGCTACCGGCTCGACGTGGACCCGCTGGCCAAGATCGAAGACTTGTCGGTGGGCGCCCAGCAGCGGGTGGAAATTCTCAAGCAGATTTACCGCAGCGCCAACATCTTGATCCTGGACGAGCCGACCGCCGTGCTGACGGCCCAGGAAACGGCGTCCCTGTTCGCCATCCTGCGCCGCTTCAAGGAGCAGGGCAAGACCATCATTTTGATCACCCATAAATTGCAGGAAATCATGGACATCACCGACACCGTCACCGTCATGCGCGGCGGCAAGGTGGTGGGCGCGGTGGCCACGGCCGCCACCTCGAAGGAGGAATTGGCCAATATGATGGTGGGCCGGCCCATCGAAAACAATTTGCCGCGCGGCCCCTACCGGCCCGGCGCGCCCGTGCTGCAAGTGCGCGGCCTGCAATTGAGCAACCGCCAGCACGTCAAATTGCTGGCCGACATCAACTTTTCGGTGCGCGCCGGCGAGATCGTGGCCATCGCCGGGGTGTCCGGCAATGGCCAGAGCGAGTTGCTGGAAATCTTGTCCGGCATGCGCTTGCCCAGCGCGGGCGAGGTCGATTTCCTGGGCCGGGCGCTGCCGTTCGCGCGCCGCCACGACGCCGACGGCTTGCCGCTGCAATTTCGCGCCCTGGGCATCTCCCATATTCCGGAAGACCGCTTGCGCGACGGCGTGATCAAGAATTTTTCAGTCATGCACAATACCGTGCTCGGCTATCAGGACCGGCTGAAGAACCGTTGGGGCTTGCTTGACTTCGCCGCCATCGGCCGCCGCTGCGCCGAGTTGCTCAAGCGCTTCGACGTGCGCCCGGCCAATCCAGACTTGCGCATCGGCCTGCTATCAGGCGGCAACCAGCAAAAAGTGGTGATCGCGCGCGAAGTGCTGGCCGAGCCGAAAATGATGCTGGTCGGCCAACCCACGCGCGGGGTCGATATCGGCACCATCGAAAGCATCCACACCCAGCTGCTGGCCCTGCGCGACGCCGGGGTCGCCATCTTGCTGGTCTCGGTCGAGCTGGAAGAGGTGCGCGCCTTGGCCGACCGCATCCTGGTCATGTGCGGCGGCAAAATCACGGGGGAATTGACGATCGACGAATTCGACACCACCCGCATCGGATTGTTAATGGGGGGAATGCATCATGAATAACCACGACTTGCCGCGCTGGGCCAGCGCCTTCGTGCTGCCGGTGTTAAATCTGTTGTCGGCCCTGCTGGTGGCGGCGCTGGTGATCTGGATGTTGGGCGAAAATCCGGGCGAATCGCTCAAGATCCTGGTCAATAGCGCCATCGTCAATCCGGAAGGCTTGAGCTACACCCTGTTTTACGCCAGCACCTTCATCTTCACCGGCTTGTCGGTCTCGCTGGCCATGCAGGCCGGCTTGTTCAATATCGGCAGCGAGGGGCAGATGTATTTCGGCGGCCTGGGCTTGACCCTGGCGACCCTGGCCCTGGACCACAGTTTGCCGGCCTGGGCGTTGATTCCAGCCGCCATGCTGGGCGCGGCCCTGTTCGGCGCGCTGTGGGGCTTTTTCCCCGGCTACCTGCAGGCGCGCCGCGGCAGCCACATCGTGGTCACCACCATCATGTTCAATTTCATCGCCGCCAGCTTGATGAACTTCATCATCGTCAAATACTTGATTCCCCTGGGCGAGCAAAACACCGCCAGCCGGGTGTTCGCCGACAGCGCCGCCATGCCGCGCTTGAACACCTGGTTGCCGGTGCTGGGCGACACCCCGCTCAATGTCAGTTTCTTGCTGGCCATCGCCGCCCTGGCCGTGTACGGCGTGACGGTGTGGCGCTCGGCCTGGGGCTACAAGTTGCGCGCGACCGGGCTGAACCAGCATGCGGCCCACTACGCCGGGGTATCGATCAGCAAGATGATCATCGTCGTGATGCTGATCTCGGGCGCCCTGGCCGGCCTGGGCTCGGTCAATTCCATCATGGGCTCGACCCATTACCTGAGCCTGAATTTTCCGGCCGGGGCCGGTTTTGTGGGCATCGCCATCGCCTTGATGGGGCGCCAGCATCCGGTCGGCATTTTCCTCTCGGCCGTGCTGTTCGGCGCCCTGATCCAGGGCGGCTTCGACTTGTCGCTGGAAAAACCGAACATTCCCACCGAAACCTTTATCTTCATCCAGGGGCTGATCATCCTGTTTTGCGGCGCCATGGAAAACTTTTACGCCCCGGCCATCGTGGCCCTGCTGAAACGGCGCAAGGCATAATATGACACTCGACGACTTTCATTTCGCCAGCATCCTGGTCTCGACCGTGCGCAACGCGCCGGTGCTCATCTTCGCCGCCATGGCCGGCTTGTTCGCCGAGCGCAGCGGCGTGGTCGACATCGGCATGGAAGGCAAGATCCTGGCCAGCGCCTTCACCTCGGCGGCGGTCGCCTTTTCCACCCAAAACCCGTGGTATGGCGTAGCGGCCGGGGTGGCGGTATCGGTGCTGTTGGCCATGCTGCAAGGCTATGTCAGCATCACGCAAAAGGGCAACCAGTTGGTGGCCGGCATCGCCATCAACATTGCCATGAGCGGCTTGACTTTCGTGCTGGCGCAATTCTTTTTCCAGCAGGGCGGACGCACGCCGGACCTGGGACAGGCCCGGCTGTTCGACCTGGCCCTGCCCGGCGCCCAATATGTCGACAATATTCCCGTGCTCGGCTGGCTGTACGGCCACTTGATCGGCGGCCACTCGGCCCTGGTGTATCTGGCCTTCGCGCTGGTGCCGCTGGTGCATTGGGTGCTCTACCACAGCCGCTTCGGCCTACGCCTGCGCGCCTGCGGCGAAAATCCGCACGCGGCCGACGCGGCCGGGGTCGGCGTGGCGCGCACGCGCTATCTGGCGATGCTGGTGGCCGGCGTGCTGTGTTCGTTTTCGGGCGCCTACCTGTCCATCGTGCAAAGCGGTTTTTTCCTGCGCGACATGTCGGCCGGGGCCGGCTATCTGGCGCTGACGACCATGGTGTTCGGCAACTGGCGTCCCCTGCACACCTTCCTCGGCTGCCTGATGTTCGGCTTTTTCGGCGCGGTGCAAATCCAGATCGAGGGCGTCGACTTGCCCGGCATCGGCCGCATTCCGGGCTCGCTGATCCAGATGGTGCCCTACCTGGTGACCGTGATCGTGCTGGCCGGCTTGATGGCCAAATCGGTGGCGCCGAAAGCGATCGGCCAGCCTTTCGTCAAATCGCGTTAACTCGTTCAGACCGGGCGCGCCGGACGTCGGGCGCCGGTCGCGGACGACAAAACGGGTGCGCCGGCTTCGCCCGCGTCGGCCCGTCCTTGCCCGGGACGCCGTTCGCCAGATCGGCGCCGCCGCCCGCGCGCGCCGGTCCATTGCCTGCCGCATCCCCATCCCGCATCGACCGCGCTCCTCCCACCTGGCCCGAATCTGATCTTTTTATCAACCGCAATTTTCTTGTAGCAATTTCCCCACTTGTTATCTTTCGAGAGTTTTGAGCCGAAATATCCGCTCATACTGGTCTCATGATGGTTCTGCAAACCAACATATCGACGCGGGACGCATCATGGAATGCGGCACCGGCGCCATCGGACCGACGCGAAGGATGACAATGACTGTTGCGAGTATGGAAGTCTCAACCCGGCTCGGCATCGGCTTCGGCCCGCTCGTTTTCCCGCCGGGCATGTCGCGCACGGCACGGACGCAAGCACACATCACCAACAACGCGCCAAGCCGGCCGGCGATCTTCGCCGACGCCGCGCACCGCGCCACCGACTTGCTGTACGCCCATCGGGCGCAGCGTCTCACCCATCCGGGAGCACAAGCATGCTAAGCCGCTATACAAACACGGTCCAACCGGCCGCCTACGACATCTTCAACGGCGACGCCGACGGCATCTGCGCGCTGCATCAACTGCGGCTGGAACAGCCGCGCCGCGCCGAACTGATCACCGGCGTGAAACGCGACACCGCCCTGCTGCGGCGCGTGCCGTGCGGCAGCACCGCGACGCTGACGGTGCTCGACGTTTCGCTCGACGCCAACGCGACCACCCTGCGCGCCCTGCTCGACGGCGGCGCCAGCGCCACCTACATCGACCATCACTCGGCCCAGCAAGCCTTCGCCCACCCGCAGCTCGACCTGCTGTGGGACGACGCGCCCAACGTCTGCACCAGCATCCTGGTCGACCGCCGTCTGGGCGGGCGGCAGCGGCGCTGGGCGGTGGTGGGCGCCTTCGGCGACAACATGGACGCGTCGGCGCGCAGCCTGGCCGCGGGCGCCGGTTTGCGCGCGGAGCAAATCAAGGCGCTGGAACAACTGGGCCGCATCCTCAACTACAACGCCTATGGCGAATGCGTCACCGACCTGCATCTGGACCCGGCCGCCCTGTACCGCGATATCAGCCAATACAGCGACCCCTTCGAATTCATGGCCGGCTCGCCGCACTACGCGCGCCTGCGCGACGGCTACCACTACGACTGCGCGCGCATGGGCGAGCTGCAACCGCACTGGCAAGGCATGGGCGGCGTGATCTATTTGCTGCCCAACCAGCCGTGGGCCAGGCGCATCAGCGGCGTGCTGGCCAACCGGCTCTCCAGCGGCGCGGAGAAAATGTCGTCCTGCGCGGTGTTGACCGAGAACGCCAGCGGCGCCTACCTGGTGAGCGTGCGCTCGGGCGACGCGACCCAGCACAACGCCAGTGAACTGTGCGCCCAATTCGGCGGCGGCGGCCGCAAAGGCGCGGCCGGCATCAACCAGCTGCCGGCGGCGGAAGTGGAACGCTTCATCGCCGCCTTCTGCCGTCACTTCGCGATCCAGACCGGCGCCCGGCTCAGACGCGCGCCGCAGCCGGCGTTTCACACGTCCTGATGCCGTTCGCCGGTCCGGACGGTCACCCGGGAGAGCGTGTCACGCGCGGCGGTTTCGACACCGGCGGCCGGCCGCGCCCGATCCTGATGATCCCGCTGCGCCGCTGCGGCAGTCACGCCTTGCGACTGCGCCTGAACCTGAACCCGCGGTTCTACTCGCCCTATCCGCTGCATATCGTCGACTTCATGCCGCTGGCGCCGCTGTACGGCGACCTGCGGCGCGACCGCGCCTATTTCTCGATGGTGGTCGACGTGGTCGGCCTGCAGGCGGCCAGTATGGTGAAATGGCCCAACGCCGCGTTCGACCCGGTACTGATCTTCGAGGCCATCCGGCATCGGCCGCGCAGCGTGCATGCCATCGTGTGGGAGATGCTGCTGTGCGCCGGCGAACAACAGGGCGCGCGAGTGGTGATGGACAAGTCGCTCGACAGCGTGCATTACGCCGAGGAGTTGATGCGGCTGCTGCCGGACATGCTGTTCTTGAACGTGGTGCGCGATCCGCGCGCCCAGGTGGCGTCGATGAACCGCGCCATCATCCACGACTTCGACACCCTGCTCAACGCGCGCGCCTGGCTGCGCGCGCACCACGCCGCCGATGCCGTGATCGCCCGGCATCCTCGGCGCGTGCTCACCATCCGCTACGAAGACTTTCTGTCCGACCAAGCCGCCACCCTGCAAAGCGTGTGCGTCTTTTTCGACATCGACTTCCTGCCCCGGATGCTCGACGTTTCAGCCTCGCCCGAGGCGCGCCACATCTCGCAACGGTCGGCGCTGTGGTCATCGAACTGCTATGCGCCGGTGGCCGCCAACGCCAGCAAATTCAAGCAGCAATTGAGCCTGGACCAGATCACGCTGATCGAGACCTTGACCGAACCTTACATGCGGCGCTACGGCTATGAATTGATGACTGCGGCCGACCACCGCCTCGATGGCGAGCAGGAAGACAACGCACGGCGTCATTCGGAAATGGCCAGATTGCAGGCCTGGTCCAGCATGGAGCAAGACAACTTCCGCGACTTCGCGCTGCGCCGTCACCGGGCCGACTATCTGGCCCGGGTACGCCTGCGCCTGGAGCAGAAACAGGCCAGGCCGGACGCCGGCCTGCCGCTGCTGGAATGGCAAGGCGCCGGCCTCGACATCACCGATTAAGACCGCGGCGCCGGCGCCGCCATCGGAGCCGCTTGCGGCGCCGGCTCGGGCCAGATCGCTTGCAGCAGCGCGGCCAAATGGTAGCCGGCCTCGATCAACTGGGTCTTCGCCAGCGCCGAACTGGGCACCGGATAATCGTCCGGCACTTGCAGCGCCCAAGTATGATAAGCCTCGCCCTTCTTGCTCAGTTGCCGGGTGCGCGCGCCCACCGTCACGCCCGCGTAGGCCGACTTGGCGGCGGCCAGCGTTTGATCGGCCCACTGATACGGCCAGCCGTCCGGGTCGCCACGATTGATCGTTACCTCCGGCTTGGCCGCAATGGCCAGCTTGGCGAAACGCTCCGGCGTGCGCGCGCCGATTCGGCGCATCGCATAATCGACCACCGTGCTGTCCCAGTACGCATGAAAAGGCCGGGTGGCCGGCGCGGGCTGGGCTGGGGCGGGCTTGGCCTCGCCATCACCGGCCGGCGCGGGAATTTGGGCCGCGCCGGCGGCGGCGACACTGGCCTCGTCCAGCAGCAGGTTGTTCCCGCCACGCGCGTCGAACATATTCACGGCGTCGATTTGTCCGCTTTTGTCCGGCACCACAAAGCTGCCGTCCTTGCCGACATAGGCGGCGCCCACATGCAGCGGCTGATGGATGTCGCCGCATAAATGCGTGATCAGCAGCAGCGCCTGACGTTTGCTGAAGCCGTGCGGATTGCCGGCGCCATCGCCCTTGTCCTGCAAAACCGCGATCGCCTGCTTGAGGATCTGCACCACATCATCGCCGGCACTGCCGACGGCGTGATCGCGGTAATGCGTGTTCTGGAACGGGATATCGGTGTAATGATATTGCGCGTGCTGGGGATTGGCCGCCGTATAGGCCAGCATGTCGGCGCTCTGCGGACCGCAAAACGTCCCCTTCACACAATCGGCCCAGTTGGCGATCTTCTCCAGGCTCTCGCCCGGCGCCAGCAAGGCCGCGACCTGCCGCTGCGCCGCGCTGCCCTTGATCAGCTGATCGGCCATGGCGCCCACCACCCGATGCCCGTCACCGCCCCAGGCGGCCGCGTCGCGGCACAAACCGGCGCCGCCCAAACCGAACCCCAGGCCCAACGCCATCACACATAACGATTTTTTCATCGGATTACTGACTACCCTTGCTCGGTTTCGGATACGCCTTGTTCACGTCCAGCGCCTGCGCGTACGGCGAACTCCAGGTTTGTTCGTGCAGCGCGCCCAGACGCTGCGCCATTTTCTCGCTGCGCATCACGATCTCCATATTGCGCGACAAATCCATATAACCGCCGGCCCAGTTACTGGTGCCGACCCAGGCCAGCTTGCCGTCGATGACCATGGTTTTACTGTGAATCACGCGCGCGAACGGAATGAAGCCGGTCGAGGCCTGCGGCAGCGTCACGACCCGGATCTCGATATTGGGCAGCACGCTCAAGCTCTTCAAATATGCCAGCGCCGGCGCCTCCGTGTTCCAATTCGAGACCATCAGCTTGATCTTGACGCCGCGCCCGGCCGCCGCGCGCAGCGCGTTGTCAATCACCGCGTAATAAGGCCGGGTGTGCTCCGGCCCATAGCTGAGCGGCACGTAATCGAGCAGCTGGATGCGCACCTCGCTTTTGGCGTCGGCCAGCAAGGCCGGCAAACCCGATTCGGCGTCGCCCACGCCGGCCGGATTGAAGCGATTCGGGCTGGCCAGCAGGAAGGCGCTTTGCGCCGTGTCGGCCGCCACCACCTTGGTGTTCAGGGCCGGCACCTGGAGCTTTTGGCCGAGCAGGGCCTGCGCCCGCCAATCCTGATCGAAGATGGCCTGGACTTGGCCGACGATGGCCGGATCGCTCACGCGCAAGCCGGTTTCATGAATGTGACTGAACGAGCGCCAGTCGAAGTTTTGGCTGCCGACATAGGCGACGCTGCGATCGACCAGCAGGTATTTGGCGTGCAGGATACCGTTGCCGGTCAAACCGTTGAAGTCGATGATGTGCAGATCCAGGTTCGGGATCGCCTTGAGCCGCGCGATGGTGGCAGGATCGGACAGGCCGACGCCTTTCTGGTCGAGCAGGAAGCGGATTTTGACGCCGCGCCCACCGGCCGCCGCCAGGCGCTCGATCACCGCCTCGAAGGCGCTGCCAGCCTTCCCGACCACGTAAAACTGGCCGATCGCGATCTCGCTTTTGGCCGCGTCGAACAGCTCCGACCAGACCACGGCCGGGTTGCGCAGATCGGCATTGGACAGCGTGGTTTCGAGCGGCGCGGTCTGCACCAATTCAAAACCGGGGATGGTAAAGTCGGCGTGGGCCGCGCCGGCCGCACCGAATAAAACGCCAAGCAATAGACGACGCATGGGGTGGATTCCGATCAAAGTGAAGGCTGGCGCACGATGCGCCCGGCCGGTGTGGCGCTGCCAACCGGCTGGCCGCGTGCCTGGCCGTCGGCCAGATAGGCGCTGAAAACGTCGATGTCGCGCAAGCCGGTGTCGGTGCGCTCGACTCCCTTCACGAACAGGGGAAAATTATCGCCGCCTTCGGCCAGGAAGTTATTCACCACCACGCGGTATGCCTGGTCGTCGGCCAGGGCCACGCCATTCAAGGTGACACTGCCCGCCAGCACCCGTTGATTCAGCGGTCGCCGGCCATCCCAGCGGTAAGCGAAGCCCCGCGAAACCTGCAACAAGCCGTGTTCGTCGGCTTCCTGACCCGGCCATTGCTGTTCGAGCAGGGTGCGGATCTGCGCGCCGGTCAAGGTCATCACCACCATCGTATTACCAAACGGTTGCACCGCCTGGACCTGGGCGTAGTTGACCACCAGATCGGCGCCCGCTTCGAGATCGCGCCGCATGCCGCCGTTGTTCATGAAGGCGATCTGCAAGCCGGCGTCGCGGGTGGCGGCCAGCATGGCGTCGGCGACCAAGTCGCCCAGCGCCGATTCGCCGCCGGCGTCGTGCGCGCGGCCCACGCTGGCCACCGCGATGCGCGCCACCGGCCGCGCCAACACGGCTTGGCTGCGCTGGCGCACCTGCGCCAAATAGGCGTCCATGGCCGGATCGGCCGGGTAGACGCCGGGCGTCATCACCACATTACTGGCACTGACCTCGCGCACGCTGTTGCTGGCGGCGTCGACACTGAGCTTGATACGCGACAGCACGTGGCCGCCCATCTCGGCCTGCGTCACCAGACGGCCATCGACCCGGCACAGGTAGCCGGTGTGCGAATGGCCGCTGACCACCAGCCGGATGGCCGGGTCGAGACGCTTTACGACATCAACAATCGGCCCGTTCAAATGGGCGCAGTCGGCCTGGTCGAAATAATCGGTGGTGCGGCCGCCCTGATGGATCAAGACCACGAACACGCCCACGCCCTGCGCCCGCAATGCGGGCAGCACGCGGTTGATGGCGTCCGCCTCGTCGACAAAATTGAGGCCGGCGATGCCCGACGCCAGGGCGGCCGACGCGGTGTCCTTTAACACGGCACCGATGAAAGCGATCTTCACGCCGTGCGCCTGCTCGATGCGGTAAGCGGGCAGAAATGGCTGGCCGGTGGCGGCGTCGATCACGTTCGCCGCCAGATAGGTGAAGCGCGCGCCGTCGTAGAGCGGGGCCAGCTTGCAGGCCTTGTCCGGGCGCGGCGATTGGCAGCCGCCGCGCTGCTGGCGCAGCAGTTCGACGCGGCCCGCATCGAATTCGTGGTTGCCGACCGAGGTGGCGCCCAGGCCCAGGCGATTGAGCGCGCCAATGGTCGGCTCGTCGGCCCACATCGACGACATGGCCGGGCTGGCGCCGATCATATCGCCGGCGCCCACCAGCAGCAACTCGCGGTCTTCCTCGCGCCACGCCTGCAGCGCGGCGGCCAGGGTATCGATGCCGCCGGCGCTCACGCTGCGCGGCTGCGCGTCGCTGACGCTGGCGTAGTTAAATTTGCTCGCCTCCAGGTTGCCATGCAAGTCGTTCAAGGCCACCAGATTGATCTCGATCGGCGCGGCCGGGGCGCGCGGCGCGCTAGCGCAGGCGGACAACAACAGGGCGAACGCGGCGGCGACGGCCAGCGGTTTCATGGAATTTTTCATGGAGAAAAGACAGGGATGTGGGAGCGGATATTGTACAGCTCGAATAGCGTGCAGGGGTCGCTGGAGTCCAGCTGACACTTTACGTTACATCTCGGCATTGAGGTGTCTCAACAAGATACGGGAACACGATTACCGGCGCCAGCGAGCAGTTCAATCACGTCAATGCTAGCGCGGCCGCCGGTAAGCGCTGCCGGTCTTCGAATTGCGAAGACAGCACGATGGACGTGGTGGTCTTGCCGATCCGCGCGAGCGATTCAAGCAGCGCCTGCAAATGCTCCGGAGCCGACACGGCGATGCGCAGCAAGGCGCAATGGCTACCGGTGGTCGCGTGCAGCGCCAGCACTTCGGCATGGGCGACGGCCCAGGCATCGAGCGCCGCGTGCGAATCCACACTGATATTGACGAACGCTTCAAAACTATAGCCGAGCGCCCGCAGGTTCACGCGCGCGCCAAAACCTTCGATCACCCCGGCTTCCTCCAAGCGCCGGATACGTTCGGCCACGGCCGGCGACGTCAAATGAATCCGGCGCCCAATTTCGGAAAAGCCAAGACGGCCGTCGCGCTGCAAAAGCGCGAGAATTTTACGGTCGTACGCATCCAGTTCAAATTTCAAAGCAAACCTTTCACTATACTTTTAATCGTGATGCCAAGCGGTGGACAATGCCGTCGATATCGCGTTGCGAGAGCGCCGGCGGCGCCCTATCATAGACCGATCTTATCAAAAGGAACGCTCTATGAAACAGCATATCGGCAAGCCGAACACGGTGGCGGCATGAACCAAGCCGGCATCCGTGACTTCGATTTTCTCATCGGTCGCTGGCAGGTAAAGAATCGCCGCTTGCGCCAGCGTTTGCAGAACAAGCAGGAATGGGAGTGCTTCGATGCCACCCAGTGTAACCAGGCGCTGCCCGGTGGCATTGGCAACTTCGATGATTTTATCGCCGAGTGCTGGAGGCCGGACTTTGTCGGCATGTCGCTGCGTCTATTCAACCCGCAGACCCAGCTGTGGAGCATCTACTGGCTCGACAACCTGACCGCCGGCCTGGACACAGCGGGATCGCTACTGCCTCCTGTGGTCGGCAGGTTTGAAAATGGCATGGGCGTCTTCGAGTGCGAGGATATGCTGGAAGGCAGGCCGATTCGGGTACGCTATTCCTGGTCCGACATCACGCCCGATAGCGCGCGCTGGGAACAGGCGATGTCAGACGATGGCGGCGCGACGTGGGAGATGAACTGGCAAATGCTATTGAACCGAATTCAATAAAAAAACGGCTAGTGTCGCCACCAGCCGTTTTTT
>JAYVUV010000505.1:0-2574 GCA_043787615.1 Janthinobacterium sp.
ATCGACAGCAGCGACAAGCCCGGCGCCCAGTTGGCCATGTCGGCGTCGGCCACCTCGCGCGCGTGGCGGGCCGCCGCTTCCAGTTCGGCGCGCAAGGACAGCAGCAGGCGCTGACCGGCCACCTGCCCCAGCGGCACCGATTTCACGCACACCAGCACCTGGTTTTCAGCCCAGGCGAACAGCATCGCCAGCAACGCCGCCTCGTGCGGAATCTCGAACGCGGCGACGGCGCAGGCGAAGGCGCTGGGCAGGGCCGCCTCGGTTTGTTCTTGCAGCAGCGCGATCAAGTCGTCGGCGATGCCCAGTTCGGCCAGCAGCTTGGTCAGCGAATACCCCATCTGAATGGTCTCGGCCCGGAACTCGGCGCTGTCGCGCGAGGCGATGAAACGCTCGCCCCATTCGAGCGCCGCTTGCCGGTCGCGCGCGGCGAAGGCGCGCATCAGGCGCCAGCACACCGGCGCCTCCCAGCAGGCCATCACCTGATGCAGGTGCTGGACGATCCACGACCGCGCGCCGTCGGCGTCGCGCACCAAGCCGCGTTCGAGCGCCGCCTCCAAGCCCTGCGAATAGCTATAGGCACCGATCGGCAGCGCCGGACTGGCCAATTGCAGCAAGTGCAGCAGGGCCGCGGCCTGCATCTAGATCGATCCCGGCACGCGGGCGCCACGCCGGCCGCGCGCCATCTATTCGACTCCGTGCGGACGGTGGATTTTTTGACGCAGCGGCACCGGCGCCAGCAGATGCGAGCCATCCCCGTGGTGGGCGTGGCCGCCGCCATAGGCGCCCGCCTCCGGCTCGAACGGCGCGTCCTCGCGCGTGACGATGGCGCCCAGCCGCTCCAGCATATCGGCCAGCACCGGGTCGTGCCGAATGCGCAAAAAGCCGTCGCCGACCTGGGCCTGGGCGTGCCGGTTCCCGAGGTGGAAGGCGCAGCGCAGCAGGGTGTGGGCGTCGGCGCAGCGGATCAGGCAAGTGGGCTCGCCGGCGGCCACCACGCGCACCAGGCGGCCGTCCTCGCCGGTGAGCACGTCGCCGTCGCGCAGCACCGTGCCGCGCACGGTGAACAGGGCCACTTCCTCGCCGCTCGACAGGCGCGCGCGCAGGCGGCATTTTTCGCGCGACTCGTAAGGGAGCACCAGTTCGGCGTCGATCGCGCGCCCCGCGAGGTCGGTCACTTTGGTATGCAGCGTGAGCATGGCTGGCTTTCTAAAACAGGAAATAGCGCTGCGCCATCGGCAGCACCACGGCCGCCTCGCACACCAGCAATTGACCATCGGCCCGCACCTCGTAGGTCTCGGGATCGACTTCCATGTGGGGCGTGGCGCCGTTATGGATCATATCGCGCTTGCGCAGGTGGCGCATATTCTTGACCGCGATCAGCGGCTTGTTCAACTTGAGCCGCTCGCCGATCCCGGCGTCGTAGGCGAACTGCGACACGAAAGTGAAGGATTTTTTCAAACCGCCGCCGAAGGCGCCGAACATCATGCGGTAATGGACCGGCTGGGGCGTCGGAATCGAGGCGTTCGGGTCGCCCATCTGGGCCGCCGCGATCATGCCGCCCTTCAGGATCATGGACGGTTTGACGCCGAAAAAAGCCGGCTTCCACAGCACGATGTCGGCGATCTTGCCCACCTCCAGCGAGCCGACCACGTGCGAGATGCCGTGCGTGATGGCCGGGTTGATGGTGTATTTGGCGATGTAGCGCTTGACCCGAAAATTGTCGTGCCTGCCGTTGTCGGTGCCGAGCGCGCCGCGTTGCAGCTTCATCTTGTGCGCGGTCTGCCAGGTGCGCATGATCACCTCGCCAACCCGCCCCATGGCTTGCGAATCGGACGACATCATCGAGATCGCGCCCAGGTCGTGCAAAATATCCTCGGCGGCGATGGTCTCGCGCCGGATGCGCGATTCGGCGAAGGCCACGTCCTCGGCGATGGCCGGGTCGAGATGGTGGCATACCATCAGCATGTCCAGATGCTCGTCGAGCGTGTTGACGGTGTAGGGCCGGGTCGGATTGGTCGACGAGGGCAGCACGTTGGCCTGCCCGACTGCGGCGATGATGTCGGGCGCGTGGCCGCCGCCGGCGCCCTCGGTGTGAAAGGTGTGGATGGTGCGGTCCTGAAAAGCGGCCAGGGTGCGCTCCAGGAAGCCGGCCTCGTTCAAGGTGTCGCTGTGGATCGCCACCTGCACGTCCATGCGGTCGGCCACCGCCAGGCAGTTGTCGATCGCGGCCGGCGTGCTGCCCCAATCCTCGTGCAGTTTGAGGCCGATGGCGCCCGCCTCGACCTGCTCTTCCAGCGGCCGCGGCAAACTGACATTGCCCTTGCCGAGAAAGCCCAGGTTCATCGGAAAGGCGTCGGCCGCGCCCAGCATGGCGTGCAGATGCCAGGGCCCCGGCGTGCACGTGGTGGCCGCCGTGCCCACCGCCGGCCCGGTGCCGCCGCCTATCATGGTGGTCACGCCGCTCATCAAGGCTTCCTCGATCTGCTGCGGGCAAATGAAATGGATGTGGGTATCGACCCCGCCGGCGGTGACGATCATGCCTTCGCCGGCGATGATCTCGGTGGCGCCGCCGAT
>JAYVUV010000506.1:0-6137 GCA_043787615.1 Janthinobacterium sp.
GCTTGATCACCATGACCGGCAACGCGGCCGACATGCTGGACGACCCGCGCGTGAAGGCCGCCTATCTGGGCGAGTAAGCCGCGACCAGCCGCGATCGGCGCGCGCGACGTGTACAAAAATGGCGCCCCGGCGCCATTTTTCATGGTCGGGGTGTGATCGACTGCGTCTATTCGCAACACGAAGGTGAACTTTTTCACCAACTTGGGGCGGCGCCGAGGCGCGGGCGGCTTCACTTTGGTGCATGCAGGAAAACTGTTTTATTATTAAATTTTTTACATGGCATATTCTTAGAAGATACGCTAGGCTTGTTGTAATAAGGTAATTATCGCCGTATTTCTCTCTTTCGAAAGGTCATCCGATGCCGGTTCGTCCCGCGCCTTCCAGTGGCGCCGCCAACGCCAGCTACGAGCTGCAACCGATCCGGTCCGGCGCGCAGCTCGGGGCGACGCCGGACCCGGCGGCGGGACGGGACGCATCGTCGCGCCCTTCGCGGCCAAGCATCAACACCAGCCGCGGCGCGCAGGAATCGGTGCGCAACCGGATCGAAAGCGGGGAGGGCGACACGCCGGTGACGCCCAGCCAGTTCCGACGCACGCAAGCCATGCTGGACGAGGTCGTGCGCGAAATGTTCGCCGAGCAGGGCGATCTGGGCATGATGCATGCCGCCGATCTCGACGCCGGCCATCCGATCGAGGCGCATCTGGCGCCGCAGTCCGGCACGGCCCCGCATGGCGGGCCGGACGCGGCATCGACCTTGCGGCCGCGTTCGAGCCAGGATTCGGAAGGCGATCTGGGCCTGGCGCGCGGTTACGCGCGCGACACGTCGCTGACGGCGCCGATGCTTCCCTTGTCGCGCTCGGTGTCGCAATCCTCGTCCACTTCGAACGGCTCGGCGCCATCGGTCAATACGAGCACACCGCCCGCATCGAGCGGCGCCACCGATCCCGTCGTCGCTCCGGGCGCGCCGCCGCCGCCCCTTCCATCGCCCACCTTGAGGTCCACCCTGACGCGGCCGCTGTCGCGAGCGTCCACTTCTTCGCTCGACTCGACGCGGCCGCCATCTCCGGCCGTCGCATCGCCGGGGGTATCGCCGGCGGTATCGCGCATGATGCCGGGCGCCTTTCACGACAGCGACGAGGACGATGGGGAGCACGACATCCTGCCCCGTTTCACCCCTCGCGTCGGCGGGCCGGGCAGCGGCATGCAATCGCATTTGATCGGCCAAATGCGGCGCCGCGCCGTCAGTTCGGCCGACGACGCCGACGCGCCGACGCGCGCCACCCCCTCGGTGGCGTCGAGCAGCCGCAGCGCGCAGACGGCCGAAGTCGCGATCCCGCCCGCCGCCGCGGAGGCGTTGGCGCGGATGCCGGTCTGGCTGGAAGGGCTCCAAAAAGGCGGCTTGAATTATTTGAACGCGATGCTGCGCGACGGCGGCGTCACCACCGTGGCCACCTTCTTGCGCGAGTTGATCGGCTATGCCATGGCCAATTCGTCCGGTATGTCCGAGTCGCACAAGCTGGCGGTGTCGTCCACCATCATGGGCTTGACCATGTTCATGAACCTGGGCGCCATGGCGCGCCAATACCAGGACGGCACCGGCAACGGCCGCACCCGCAGCTATCAGGCTCTCAACGTCGGCTTGCTGGCGCTGGCCACCGGGGTGGCGGCCAAGACCGACACGCTGGCGGGGGCGGCGCCGCTGTTGTTCAAGGGCGGCTCGTATTGCGTGGTACGCGATACGCTCAACGCCTTTTTCACCCAGTCCGACGCGCGCGATCAGCACGGCCAGCCGCCCAGCCACCGCGTCGCCGCGCTGCACGCGGTGCTGGTGGCGGCGATCGGCATGGCGGTCAACTGGGGCCAAAGCGCCGAGCATGTCATCTCCGGCACGGGCGCGGCCTCGGCCCAAAAAGCCTTGGTGAGCGCGCTCGGATCGATCGGCTTATATTCCCTGCTCAACGGTGCCGGCGAAGCGCTCGATGGCGGCACCTTGCCTTATCTGCAAGCCGCCGACGAGCATGTGCGCCCGCCCGCCGCATCCGCCGAGGAAACCCGGCGCCAGGGCCCTGGCGACGTCAAACTGGAAGTGAAGGCGGGAGTGCCGACCTGGGGCCAATATTTGGACAAGGTGAATGGCACCATGACGGGCCGCGCCAGTATCTTTGCCACCTTGTATGGTTTGGTGGGCGCGATCGACAGTTTGAAGCCCCAGAACCCGACCGACGCCGCCAATTTCATGAACGCGACCCTGGGATTGATGCTGGGCGCGTTTTGCCCGATTTTCATCGGTTCGGTCAGCACCTCGCCGGCTCCGCCGCGCGAACGCAGCAACGATTCCATCGTGTAGCGCGGCGCCACGCGCGCGGTGCCGTTCGCGGCGGCGCCACGCGCGCGCCCCGTGCCGTATCGTTTCGCCCGTCGATGGGGCGGGTTCGCCTCCCTTCCGGCCTCGCGCCCGTCGCGCGCCCAGGGCCGGCCCCCAGCGACCGCCAAGCGGCGCGCCTCATCTATTAAGCATGCTAATGACCGGGGCTGGGTCGCCGCCCGCGCGGGCGGCGCGCCACCCGATTTTCTTGCGCCGGAAAACCCCGATTCCACGGCTCGGCAGACGGCGCGCGTACCGACATGTTGTTTTTATGTATGTAAAGTTGATTGAACTATATATTTTTTGTATCATCGGCAACGTGAATTTTTTTAAATGCACGGTTGTGCTTGGCGTGGACGCTGTTTCAGGCTACGTTATCGGGGGACCAGCCGGCGCCAGCGCCGTTGGCGCTTGGCGTGCGGATGTCAGTGCCGGGCGCGCTGGTCGGCCGCGGCGCGGCGCGCAGGGGCGTTCAAGGCGGCCGGGGCGCGCGCGGCGGGCGCCCCGGCCGGCCGCCACGGTCAAGCGCGGCACGCCGCAGGCGGGACCGGCGCGCGGCCAGGCGGCATAGAGCGCTTGGCAAGTGTTGTAGTTATAAGACAATCCTTATAAAATTGCCAGCCATTAAGATTGCCAATTATAATGAGGTGAGAAATAACAATGTTGCACAGCCACGGGCAGCTTGCCGCAAGTGGGCCCGCCATTAGAGATAGTAATGTGGCTGGACGGCGATACACGGTGCCGCGAGCGTCGTTTAAGCCTGGGCATGTTTTATGCTTAGACAATTTCATTGCCGAGCTTGCCACTTCGGGGACAACCACCCGGGCTACGCATGCGGCATGGGCGCCCGGATCAGCGGCGCCGGGATCCTGTGAGGACATGTTATCGATGTCAATACGGCAAATTTCGTTGTCATAAAGAAGGTTCCTCGGTCCGCACCGGATCGGCGGCGCCGAACGTGTAGTGAAGTGAGCGCAATCGAGGTGGCCGTTGTTTGGCCATGCCACGGTGTGGCGCGCCGGCGTGGGACGCGGGCGCGGCACAAATTGGGCGGAAATCGTCCTGGTTTTACCGGTATCACTGAATCCGGATGCGGCGCCGGCCTGAGCAGGGCGGGGTCGCATCAGCGTATGCGCCGCGTCGGAATGGGTGCTGCCGTAACCGTAACAATAATTTTTACAAAAATAACCTACTGGAACTACCCATGAAATCATCGTTTTTAGCATTCGCAGTTCTGGCCTCCGCTGCGGCAACGGCCTCGGCACAATCGTCGGTGGTGGTCTATGGCCTGCTCGACGGCGGCATCACCTCCGAGCACGGCGGTGCTGAAGGCAACGTCACCAAGGTGTCGACCGGCGTGCAATCGGGCAGCCGCCTGGGTTTCAAGGGTACCGAAGATCTCGGCAACGGCTTGAAAGCGAAATTCCAACTGGAAAACGGTTTCGATTTGGACACCGGCAAACAACGTCAAGGCGGTTTGCTGTTCGGCCGTCAAGCTTGGCTCGGTCTGTCCGGCGACTTCGGCACCGTGGCCCTGGGTCGTCAAAACAACCCGCTGTTCGTCACGCTCGATAGCATCGACGCTTTCGAAACCGGCCTGTCCGGTTCGACCACCAACTTGATGAACCCGGGTTCGGTTCGCGTCAACAACTCGGTCACCTACTCGCTGCCGAACTTGAAGGGCGTGTCCGGCACCGTGATGTACGGTCTGGGCGAAGTCGCCGGCGACAGCAAAGCCGGCCGTACCTTGGGCGCCTCGCTGGCTTACTCGAACGGCCCGCTGGTGTTGACCGGCGCGTACGACCGTCAAAACCTGGCCACCAACAAGCTGCAAAAACTGGCCCTGATCGCCGGTACCTACGACTTCGGCGTGTTGAAAGCCCATCTGGCTGTGGAAACCGAAAAGAATGACTCGGTGGTCGGCGGCTTCGATAACCGCGACTACATGGCCGCCGTCACCGTGCCGGTCGGCACCAGCGGTCAATTCCTGGCCAACTTCATCAAGCGTCAAGCGCGCAACGACAGCCCGGCAGTCGGTGGCCGTCAAGTGGCGGTGGCTTATCTGTACGCCTTGTCGAAACGGACCAACGCTTACACGTCGTTGGGCAACATCCGCAACGATTCGGCCGGCACCAATTTCGTTGGCGACGCGTCCAGCGGCGGTAGCGCTCCATTGCCAGGCGACACCTCGCGTGCCCTGTCGATCGGTATCCGTCACAAGTTCTAATGGCTTGAGCAAGTACCTGTCATGGCGGGCGGTGTGGCGGCGAAGGCGGCCGCACCGCCCGCCGCTGGCAATTCCGTTTCGCTGGATAAACCGTTGTATCGACCGTTGTATTTACCGTTGTATTTCACGAGGACAGGCAACATGAAATTTCATCCAAAAATGATTCTGATGGCAAGCGCGCTGGGTATGGCGTTCGCCGGCGCTGCGCAAGCACAAGAAGTGATCAAGATCGGCCACGTCGGCCCGATTTCCGGCGCCATCGCCCATCTGGGCAAGGACAACGAAAACGGCGCGCGCATGGCGATCGATGAACTCAACGCCAAGGGCGTGACCATCGGTGGCAAAAAGGTCAAGTTCGAGTTGCTGGCCGAAGATGACGGCGCCGATCCGAAACAAGCGACGGCGGTGGCCCAGAAACTGGTCGATGCTAAAGTCAACGGTGTGATCGGCCATTTGAATTCCGGCACCACCATTCCAGCCTCGAAAATTTACAACGACGCCGGCATTCCACAAATTTCGCCATCGGCCACCAATCCCAAGTACACCCAGCAAGGCTTCAAGACCGCCTTCCGCGTGGTGGCCAATGACGGCCAACTGGGCGGCGCGCTCGGCCGTTATGCGGTGAGCACCAGCAAGGCGAAAAAAATCGCCGTGATCGACGACCGTTCGGCCTATGGTCAAGGCGTTGCTGAAGAGTTCGTCAAAGGCTTGAACGTCAAGACTTCCGGCTCCGAAGTGGTCAGCCGTCAGTACACCACCGACAAGGCGACCGATTTCAGCGCCATCCTGACCACCATCAAAGCGAAAAACCCGGACATGGTGTTCTTCGGCGGTATGGATGCCGTGGCCGGCCCGATGTTGCGTCAGATGAAGCAACTGGGCATCAACGCCAAGTTCATGGGCGGCGATGGCCTGTGCACCGAAGGTCTGGCCAAGCTGGCCGGCGACGCGCTGGCGGACAACCAAGTGGTGTGCGCCGAAGCGGGCGGTGTCGATGAATCGCGTAAAGGCGGCATGGAAGCGTTCCGCGCCGCGTACAAGAAAAAATTCGGCATCGATGTGCAAATCTACGCGCCGTACGTGTACGACGCGGTGCTGACCATGGTCGACGCCATGGAACAAGCCGGTTCGTCCGATCCAGTCAAGTATCTGCCTTTCCTGGCCAAGATCAAGCACAAAGGCGTGACCGGCGATATCGCTTTCGACGCCAAAGGCGACTTGTTGGAAGGCATGCTGACCTTGTATAGCTACAAGGGCGGCAAACGTTCCGAAATCGCCGTCACGCGCTAATCGATACGGTGTTTGTATTGCCCCGCCACGGCATGCCGTGGCGGGGCGCTCTCATATGGTGACCGTGCGATAGGCGGTCCGGAGCGGCGCCCAGAGGTTTTACGGGCGCCGCTTTTTTATTGTGGGTACAGCCAAACCCAGGCTATAGCTGTAAAAAAAATAGAAGGAAAAAAATAGATGGAGACTTTTATCCAACAAATCATCAACGGCCTGGTGCTGGGGAGCATGTATGCCCTGGTCGCACTTGGTTACACG
>JAYVUV010000507.1:0-4297 GCA_043787615.1 Janthinobacterium sp.
GGAATGTGATACGCCCGCCCCGCCGCGTGATCGAGCCGGTCCAGGAACCACAGGCGTTGCTGCGCCCACGACAGCGGCAGCGGCGCGGCGCGGTCGGCCGCCGGGATGGCAGCGGCTTCGGGACCGGCGGGCCGGTTCTTGCGCAACTGGCGCAGCGCCAGTTCACGCAGCAGTGCTTCACGCTTCATCGGTGCATCCATGACTAGGTATTCTCCTGTTGCAGCAATCGTTCCAATTCCTCGTCCGACAGCGTGTCCAATTGGGCTACCGTGCCCGCCACGTCCTGCGCGCTGAAGTTTTCCAGCGCGCGGAGCGCGATGGCGTCGGCGCAGGCGCGCAGGGTAGGCTGGCGGAAGATCTCGACCAGCGGCAGCGCCACCCCGAACACGTCGCGCACCCGCGCCACGCAGCGCGTGGCCAGCATCGAGTGCCCGCCCAGGTCGAAAAAGTGATCGTCGCGGCCCACCCGCTCCACGCCCAGCAGTTCGCACCAGATCGCCGCCAGCGCGGCTTCGGTGTCGCCCATCGGCGCCGTGTAAGCGGCCGCCGCCAAGTCGGCCTGGGCCGGAGCCGGCAGCGCCTGGCGATCGAGTTTGCCGCTGGCCGTCAGCGGCCAGGCGCCCAGGGCGATAAAGATCGAGGGCAGCATGTACTCGGGCAGGCGTTCGGCCAGCGTCGCGCGCAGCGTGGCGGACGCCGGGACGACGTCCGCCAGCAGATACGCCACGAGGCGCGCTTCGCCGGCCGCGTCGGCGCGCGCCAGCACGGCGGCATCGCGCACGCCCGCGCAGTCGCGCAGCGCCGACTCGATTTCGCCCAGTTCGATGCGCAAGCCACGCAGCTTGACCTGAAAGTCGTTGCGGCCCAGGTATTCCAGGGCGCCGTCGGCGCGCCAGCGCGCCATGTCCCCGCTGCGGTACATGCGTGCCAGGCCGCCGGCGAACGGATCGGCCACGAAGCGCTGCGCCGTCAATTCAGGCTGGTTCAGGTAGCCGCGTCCCACCCCGGCACCGGCGATGTGCAGCTCCCCGGCCACGCCGTGCGGCACCAGTTGGCCGCGCGCGTCGAGCAGGTAGATACTGGTGTTGGCGATCGGGCGTCCGATCACGCCGCCGCGCCCCGTCGGATCCGGCGCGCAGCGCTGGAAGGTGGCGTGCACCGCCGTCTCGGTCGGCCCGTACAGGTCGTGCAAGGCCACGTCGGGAAATTGCGCCGCAAAGCGCAGATAAAGCGCGTAAGGCAGCGCCTCGCCGCTGCACACCACCGTGCGCAGCGAGCCGCACAAGTACGCCCGCGGATGGTCCAGGAAAGCGGCCAGCATCGACGGCACGAAATGCGCCAGCGTGACGCCGCTTTCGACGATGGTGTCAACCAGGTAGGCCGGGTCGCTGTGGCCGCTGGGCCGCGCCATCAGCAATTCGGCGCCCGACAGCAGCGGCAGGAAAATCTCCCACACCGACACGTCGAAGCCGACGGGCGTCTTTTGCAACACCCGGTCGGCCCCGTCCAGGGCGAAATAGTCGCGCGCCCACAGCAGGTGGTTGGACGAGCCGCCGTGCTGGTTCAAGGCGCCCTTGGGCTGGCCGGTCGAACCGGAGGTATAGATGACGTAGGCCAGGTGGCCGGCCGTCAGGCCCTGGGCCGCCGGGTCGGGATCGTCGCCGCGTTCGGAACGGTCTTCGCCCAGCAGCAGCACCGGCACGCTCGGCGTGCCCAGACGCGCCAGCGGGGCCGGCTCCGACAGCAGCAACGCCGCGCCACTATCGCGCAGCACGTGGGACAGGCGCGCCACCGGGTGGCCGGGGTCGAGCGGCACATAAGCGCCGCCGGCCTTGAGGATGGCCAACAGGCCGATCACCATCTCCACGCTACGTTCGGCGCAAATGGCCACGCGCACGTCGGGACCGACGCCTAGCGCGATCAGGCGGTGCGCCAGCGCGTTGGCGCGCGCGTTGGCCTGCGCGTAGTTCAAGCGCTGCGCGGCGTCGCGCAACGCCGGCGCCCGGGGCGTGCGGGCCGCCTGCTGTTCGAACAAGGTGTGCATCAACATCGGCGCGTCCCAGCGCACCGCAGCGCCCCGGCCCAGTTCCAGCATGGCACGCCGGCCGGCCTCGTCGCACAAGGTCAGCCGCCCCAGCGCGATGTCGTCACCGCCCTCGCCCGCCATTTGCGCCAGCAAATGGCCCAGCTGGACATGCAGACGCCGCACGCTGCCCGGGTCGAACAACGCGCTCGCGTACTGCCATTCGCAACACAGGCCACTCTCGTCTTCGATGACGTTCAGCTGCAAGTCGAACTGCGCGCTGCCGCCGTCGAACCCGACGTCGGCCACCGCCAGCCCCGGCATGCGCACCTGGGCCAGGGCCGCGCTCTCGTAGCGGAACATGACCTGGAACAGCGGCGTGTAGGCCATGCTGCGCGCGGGACGCAGCGCTTCGACCAACTGGTCGAAGGGGAAATCCTGGTGCTGATACGCTTCCAGCGCGTTGCGGCGGGTGGCGCCGAGCATGGCCGCCACATCCTGCTCCCAGTCTATGCGCGCGCGCATGACCAGGGTATTGACGAAAAAGCCGATCAACGGCTCGGTCTGATGATGGCCGCGGCCGGCGATCGGCGTGCCCACGCACAGATCGTCCTGCCCGCTGTGACGGGCCAGCAGCAAATTGAAGGCGGCCAGCACCGTCATGAACATGGTGCAGCCATGCCGCCGGCTGAGCGCGCGCACCTGGCGCGCCAGCTCGGGCGGCAGCGTGGCGCGCAGGATGGCGCCGCGATAGTCGAACTGCGGCGGCCGCGGACGGTCGAGCGGCAGCTCAAGCAAAGCCGGCGCCCCGCCCAGCCGCTCCAGCCAGTAAGCACGCTGTCGGTCCAGGCGTTCGCCGCTGAGCCAGTCGCGCTGCCACAGAGCATAGTCGCCGTACTGAATCGGCAAGGCCGGCAGCGCGCCGGCCGCTTGCGCACCGGCGCGCACGGCGCCGTACAAGCCGCTCACTTCATTCATCATCACCCCCAGCGACCAGCCGTCGCTGACGATGTGATGCATATTGACCAGCAATAGGTGCTCTTCCTCGTCCAGAATCAGCAGGCGGACGCGCAGCAGCGCCTCGCCGCCCAGGTCGAAAGCATGGGCGGCGTGCGCGTGCGAACGCCGCTGCGCCACCTGTGCGCGCCGGGCCGGGGCCAGCGCGCGCAAGTCTTCGACCCGCAGAGGGCGATATGCCGGCAGCAGCGCGATGGATGGCACGCCCTCGTGGCCCGGAAAGCACAGGCGCAGGTTGGCGTGACGCCGCACCACTTCGGCGAACGCCGCCTCCAGCGCCGCCACATCGAGCGCCCCGGACAGGCGCAGCACGCGCGGGATATTGTAGGTCGCCTTGGGGCCTTCCAGCTGGCCCAGCAGCCATAGGCGGCGCTGCGCGTTCGACAGCGCCCAAGCGCTTTCCGGGTACGCGGGAATCGGCGCCGGCGCGCCGCCCCGGCTTTGCTGGGCCAGCCAGCGGGCCTGGTCGCGCAGCACCGGGTATTCGAATACGATACGCAGCGCGATGTCGATGCCCAGCTCGCGCCGGATCAGCGAGGCGAGCTGGGTGGCCAGCAGCGAATGGCCTCCTAGCGCGAAAAAATGACCGTGCACGCCGGCCGGCGGATGCGCGAGCACGCGGGTCCACAGGCCCATCAGCATCTCTTCCATCGGAGTGGCCGCGGCCACGTCGCCGGCCTGCTCCACTTCGGGCGGGGGCGGCAGCGCGCGCCGGTCGAGCTTACCGTTCTGGCCCACCGGCAGCGCTTCGAGCGCCACCAGCTGGGCCGGGATCATGTATTCGGGCAGGCGCAGACGCAAACCGGCCAGCACCCGGTCGCGCACGGCGTCGAGCGAACGGCCGGGGCCGAGCGCCAGATAAGCCACCAGGCGCTGGTGGACGCCGTCCGCCTCGCCCCACAGCAGCACCACGGCATCGGACGCGCTGCCTTCCTCGCGCAGCGCGGCCTCGATTTCGCCCAGTTCGATGCGCAAGCCGCGCAGCTTGACCTGGTTATCCAACCGTCCCATATAGACCAGTTGCCCGTCGGCCAGCCAGCGCGCGCGGTCGCCGGTGCGGTAGAGCCGCTCCAGGCGGCCGGCCACTTCGCGCTCGACGAACCGTTCGGCTGTCAGCGCGGGCTGGTTCAAATAGCCTTCGCCGACCTGAATCCCGGCGATGTGCAGTTCGCCCGCCACCCCCACCGGCTGCTGCCTGTCGTGAGCGTCGAGCACGTGCAGGCGCACATTGTCGATCGGCGCGCCGATCGGCACCAG
>JAYVUV010000508.1:0-3474 GCA_043787615.1 Janthinobacterium sp.
GGAACAGGTGGGACGCCGGGATAACTTCTTCGATATCGGCGGCCATTCGCTGATGGCGGTGCGCATGATCTCGGCCCTGCGCGACGCGCTCGGCATCGAACTGGCGCTGCGCGAACTGTTCGCCCACCCCATCCTGGCCGACCTGGCCGCCAGCGCCGCGCTGGCGCGCCCCACCAATATGGGCACCATCGCGGCCCTGTCGCGCGCGGACGCAGCGGGCGCGTTGCCGCTGTCCTGGGCGCAGCAGCGCTTGTGGTTCCTCGCTCAGCTCGACGCCGCCGCCGGCGTGGCTTACCATATCCCCGCCGCGCTGCGCCTCGAAGGGCGGCTGGACGTGGACGCGCTGCGCGCCACGCTGGCGCGCTTGATCGACCGGCATGAAGTGCTGCGCACCCGCATCGTGCTCGACAATGGGTCGCCCCTGCAACTGGCCGCGCCCCCCGGCGGGGGCTTTGCGCTGTCCGAGCAAGACCTGTCGGCGCTGAGCGGCGCCGAGCAGCAGACCGCCGTCGAACGCATCCGCGCCGACGAAGCGCTGGCCCCCTTCGATCTCGCCACGGGTCCCTTGATACGGGCGCGTCTGCTGCGCTTGGCCGACCAGCGCAACGAGTTGCTGCTCACTCAGCACCACATCGTGTCCGACGGCTGGTCGAGCGCGGTGCTCCAGCGTGAAATCTGCGCGCTGTACGCCGCCTTCAGCCAGGGCCGGCCGGACCCGCTGCCCGCGCTGCCGATCCAGTACGCCGACTATGCCGCTTGGCAGCGCGGCTGGCTACAAGGGGCCGAGCTGGCGCGTCAGCTCGACTTTTGGAAAAACCGTTTGGCAGGCGCGCCAGTTCTGCTGACCTTGCCGGCCGACCGCGCGCGCCCGGCGCGTCAGAGTTATGCCGGCGCCAGTTTCGAGCAGACGCTGTCGCCCGAACTGGGCGCCGGGCTGGTCCGGCTGGGCCGACGCCAAGGCGCCACCCTGTTCATGACTTTGCTGGCCGCCTGGTCGGTGTTGCTGGCGCGCCTGTCGGGCCAGCGCGACATCGTCATCGGCGCGCCGGTGGCCAACCGCCAGCGCAGCGAAGTGGAAGCCCTGGTGGGCTTTTTCGTCAACACGCTGGCGGTACGGGTGGACTTGGAAAGCGACCCATCGGTGGCCGATTTGCTGGATCAGGTGCGCGATGCCACGCTGGCTTCTTACAGCCACCAGGATTTGCCGTTCGAGCAAGTGGTTGACGCGCTCAAACCGCAGCGCAGCCTGGGCCACAACGCGATCTTCCAGACCACCATCACGCTCGATAACACGCCGCCTTCGGGCGCGCTGGACCTGCCTGGCTTGCGCCTGGAAGGCGTGCCCCTGCGGCACGGCACCACGCAGTTCGACCTGTCGCTGCGTATGGTCGAGGGCGAGCACGGCATCCTGTGCTCCTACGAATATGCGACCGATCTGTTCGACCATGCCACCATCGCGCGCTGGGCCGGGCATTTCGACACGCTGCTGGCGGCCATGGTGGCCGGTCCGGCGCGGCGCGTCAGCGAACTGGCCCTGTTGGACCAGGCGCAACTGGAACGCCTGATGCGCTTCGCGACGGGCGGCGGCCGGGCCGGGGCCGGCCTGGTGCACCATTACGTTGAAGCGCGCGCGCGCGACACGCCCGACGCGCCGGCGCTGCTGGCCGGCGCTGAAGTGCTCAGTTACGCGGAGTTGAACCGGCGCGCCAACCGGCTGGCCCACCGTCTGCTGGCGATCGGCGTGCGGCTCGAATCGCGGGTCGGCATTTATGCCGGGCGCTGCGGCGATTTCGTGACCGGCATGCTGGCCGTGCTCAAGGCGGGCGGCGCCTATGTGCCGCTGGACCCCGCTTATCCAGAAGAGCGGATAGCCCATATGTGCGAAGACAGCGGTTTGGTGGCCGTGCTGACCACCGACGCGCTGCAAGATGCGCTGCCGGTGTCGAACCTGGTGCGCATCGTGCTGCTCGACGCGCCGCACCCGCCAGGTCAGGATCACGACCCGGCGGTCGCCAGCGGCCCCGACGCGCTGGCCTATGTGATGTATACCTCCGGCTCGACCGGCTTGCCCAAGGGCGTGATGGTCACCCATCGCAACGTCGTGCACCTGGCGCGCAACGGGGCGGTGGCGGAACTGGGAGCGGGCGACCGGATCGCGCACTGCGCCAGTCCGGCTTTCGACGCCGCGACCTGGGAAGTCTGGGGCGCCTTGCTCAACGGCGCCAGTGTGCTGGTGGTGCCGCACGAGGTGGTGCTGGACCCGGCCGCGCTGTCGCGCGTGCTGATCGATGGCGGCGTTTCAGCCCTGTGGCTGACGGTGGGTTTGTTCAACGCCTATGCCGACGCGCTCGAAACGGCCTTCGGCACGCTGCGTTACCTGCTGGTGGGAGGCGACGCGCTCGACGCGCGCACCGTGGCGCGCGTGCTGGCCCGGGCCAGGCGCCCGCAATACCTGATCAACGGCTACGGACCCACCGAAACCACCACCTTCGCCGCCACCCACGTGGTGCGCGATGTGGCGCCCGACGCGACCGGGGTGCCGATCGGACGTCCGATCCGGCATGGCCTGATCCATATCCTGGACCAGGCCATGCGGCCGGTGCCGGTGGGCGTGACGGGGCAGATCCATATCGGCGGCGCCGGCGTGGCGCGCGGCTATCTGAACCAACCGGAGCTGAGCGCACAAAGTTTTGTGGACGATCCGTTCGCGCCGGGGGCGCGGCTGTACCGTAGCGGCGACCTTGGCCGTTGGTTAGACGACGGCACCATCGAATTCCAGGGCCGTGGCGACAAGCAGCTCAAGTTGCGCGGCTACCGCATCGAACCGGGCGAAATCGAAGCCCGCCTGCGCGACTGCGACGGCGTGCGCGACGCCCTGGTGCTGCTGCGCGAAGATACGCCGGGCGACCGGCGTCTGGTGGCCTACGTGCTGGCGCATGATGGTGCCGCGGCGGCCGATGCCGCCACCCTGCGGCGCGACTTGGCCGCCGTCCTGCCCGATTACATGCTGCCGGCCGCCTTTGTGCAGCTGGACGCCTGGCCGCTCACCGCCAACGGCAAGCTTGATCGCCAGGCGCTGCCGGCTCCCGGTCAGTCCGACCTGGCCAGCACCGCTTATCAAGCCCCGCAAGGCGATATCGAAACGGCGCTCGCCTCGATCTGGTCTTCTTTGCTGGGCGCGCGGCGGGTGGGTCGTGCCGACAGCTTCTTCGAACTGGGCGGCCACTCGCTGCTGGCGGTACGGCTCATTTCCGCCGTGCGCACCGAACTGGGTCTGGAATTGGCGCTGCGCGACTTGTTCGCGCAGCCGACATTGCAGGGTTTTGCCGCCTTGGCCGCCGCCACGCGTCCGGCATCCATGGCCGCCATCGGACTGGCCGACCGCGCCGCGCCGCTGCCGCTGTCGTGGGCGCAGCAACGCCTGTGGTTCCTGGACCGGCTCGATCACGCGGCGGGGCGGGCGTATCACATTCC
>JAYVUV010000509.1:0-6669 GCA_043787615.1 Janthinobacterium sp.
CCTTGATCAAGCGATAAGCCTTCCACAACCAGGCCAGGGCGAACACCAGCCACGCCAGCGGAATGCCGATAATGGTGAGAAATAGCACGCCGCCGGTCACCATCCAGACCAGATACCACCAGAACGAGCGGATCTGCCAGGTGTGGTGGCTGTAGACAAAACCGCCGGCGCTGTCGTCGCGTTTGATGTAGTTGACGATCAGCGGCAGGAAGGACAGGGCGCCCAGCGAAAAGACAAAGCTGGCGGCGTGGGCTAGATACAACCACCACACGAGATTTTTCGCCGATCGCGAATCGTTATCTAAAATAAGTTCTTGTGACATATGCGCTCCTGTTGGAGCTTTCAATTATAGCAAGCTTGCGCGGGCGGCGGCGTACGCGCGCTCGCCGCCTATTGCAAGCCGGCGGCGACGGTGCCGGAAAAGCGCAGTAACTGCTCCAACGGCACCGCGCCCAGATTGTCCTCGGTGTATTCGCCACCCAGCAGCACCGGCATCTTGAGGCAGTATTTATGGCCCGGCGCCAGCGCGCCCAGTTTGTCGACGGCGGCGGCGTGCATATCGGCCATGTGCCAGTCGTGCAAAAAGTCGGGGTGCTCGAACAGGACGTCGAGTTCGCCCAGGCTGCTGGTGACCACCTCGCAATACAGTTCTTCCGGACACAGGCGCCAGTAGCGGCCGGCGCCGTCGCGCAAAATCAGGTTGCCGAAGTCGTTCTCGCGCACGATCTCGACGGCTTGCACGCCGCTCCATCGCCAATGGGTGTTGAGCTGTTCGATCAAGTCCATGCGCGCCTCAGCCGAACAGGGTCAACACGCCGTCGAGGCCGACGAAGTTCAGCGCCACGTCGGCCTGCTCGCGCACCACCGGCTTGGCGCGGAACGCCACCGACAGGCCGCTCACGCTCATCATGTTCAAGTCGTTGGCGCCGTCGCCCATGACGATGGCTTGCTCCGGCCCGATACCGAGTTCGGCGCACACGCGCAGCACCGTGTTTTTCTTTTCCTCGGCGTCGACGATCGCGCCCGTTACCCGTCCGGTCAATTTGCCGTCGACGATTTCGAGCGTGTTGGCGTGGCTGTGGTCCAGTCCCAGCGTCTCTTTCAGGCGCTCGGTGAAGTAGGTGAAGCCGCCCGACACCAGCAGCGTTTTCAAGCCGGCCGCTTTCACGCCGGCCAGCATGGTCTCGGCACCCGGCGACAGGCGCAGGCGCGTGTCGTAGACGCGCTCGAGCGCGGCCGCGTCCAGCCCGGCCAGCAGCGCCACCCGGCGCGTCAGGCTGGTGGCGAAATCGAGTTCGCCGCGCATGGCCGCTTCGGTGATGGCCGCCACCTGCGGTTTGAGGCCCTGCATGTCGGCGATTTCGTCGATGCATTCGATGGTGATCAGGGTCGAGTCCATGTCCATCGCCACCAGCCGGAATTCGCTCAACTGGCGCACGCCCATCATGTAGGTGGCGTCGAGCTGGGCCGCCTGCGCCGCCACTTCGATGGTCTGGCGCAGCGCGGGCGAATAGCTGATGCCCTCGCAGCGCAGCGCCGTGTCGCTCAGATGGACGATGCGGGCCGGCGCGGTCAGCGCGGCGATGCGCTCCAGGCGCGGGGCGCAACCGTCCAATCCTTGCAAGATCAAATTCATGGTCATCGTTCGAGTATGCATGGTTAGGCCACTAATTGTTTGATGGCGGTTTTTATCTGCGTCACGCGCGCCGCGAGATCCGGCATGCTGGCGGTGATCTTCAGCTTGTCCTGGCCATTGAGCTTGATCTGGCGGTTCTTTTGAATCAGCGCGATGATGCGCATCGGGTCGATCGGCGGCTTGGCCATGAATTGCAGGGTGGCCGCCTCGGTGTGGGCGTCGATCTTGATGATGCCGACCGTGCGCGCGGCGATGCGCAGGCGGTGGGTTTCGATCAAGGCCTTGACCGCGTCGGGCAGCTTGCCGAAGCGGTCGATCATCTCTTCCTGCATGTCGTCGATCTTGTCGGCGCTGGCGCAGTTGGCCAGCCGCTTGTAGATCGACAGGCGCTCGTGCACGTCGCCGCAGAAATCGGCCGGCAGCAGGGCCGGCACATGCAGATTGATTTCGGTGGTCGAGGCCAGCGGCGCGGCCAGGTCCGGCTCCTTGCCGTTCTTGAGCGCGCGCACCGCTTCGTTGAGCATGTCGGAATACAGCTGGAAACCGATTTCGTGCATTTCGCCGGACTGGTTATCGCCCAGCACCTCGCCGGCGCCGCGAATTTCCAGGTCGTGCATGGCCAGGTAAAAGCCGCTGCCCAGTTCCTCCATCTGCTGGATCGCGTCGAGCCGGCGCTGCGCCAGCTTGGTCAAACCCTGCACGTCGTGCACCAGCAGATAGGCGTAGGCCTGGTGGTGCGAACGGCCGACCCGGCCGCGCAGCTGATGCAACTGGGCCAGGCCGAATTTGTCGGCGCGGTGCATGATAATGGTGTTGGCGGTCGGGACGTCGATGCCGGTTTCGATGATGGTGGTGCAGAGCAGGATATTGAAGCGCTGGGCGACGAAATCGCGCATCACTTTTTCCAGATCGCGCTCATGCATCTGGCCGTGACCGACGGCAATGCGCGCTTCGGGCAATAGCTCTTGCAGCATGGCGAAACGGTTCTGGATGGTTTCAACTTCATTGTGTAAAAAGTACACTTGCCCGCCGCGCTTGAGTTCGCGCAGGCAGGCTTCGCGGATGATCGATTCGTTTTCGCTGCGCACGAAGGTCTTGATCGCCAAGCGCTTTTGCGGCGCGGTGGCGATGATGGAAAAATCGCGCAAGCCTTCGAGCGCCATGCCGAGCGTGCGCGGGATCGGGGTGGCGGTCAGGGTCAGCACGTCG
The DNA here is from genome assembly GCA_043787615.1 of Janthinobacterium sp. Lineage (GTDB taxonomy): Bacteria > Pseudomonadota > Gammaproteobacteria > Burkholderiales > Burkholderiaceae_D > Janthinobacterium. The sequence goes on from JAYVUV010000509.1 coordinate 2,846, forward strand.
ACCTCGGCCCGCAGCGCCTTGAGCGCTTCCTTCTGGCGCACGCCGAAGCGGTGTTCCTCGTCGATGATGACCAGGCCCAGACGGGTGAATTTGACGTCCTCCGAGAGCAGCTTGTGGGTGCCGATCACGATGTCGATGGTGCCGTCGGACATGCCCTTGAAGGCGGTGGCGATCTCTTTGCCGCTGCGAAAACGCGACAGTTCGGCGATGCGCACCGGCCAGTCGGCGAAGCGGTCGGCGAAGGTTTGCGCGTGCTGCTCGGCCAGCAGGGTGGTGGGGGCCAGGATCGCCACCTGCTTGCCGCCCATGACGGCGATGAAGGCGGCGCGCAGCGCCACCTCGGTCTTGCCGAAGCCGACGTCGCCGCACACCAGGCGGTCCATCGGTTTACCGGAAGTCATGTCCTTGACGACGTTATTGATGGCCTCGGCCTGGTCCGGCGTTTCCTCGAAGCCGAAGCTGTCGGCGAAGCGTTCGTAATCGTGCGCGGAGTATTCGAAGGCGTGGCCCTGGCGCAGCGCGCGCCGGGCGTACAGGTTGAGCAGCTCGGCGGCGGTGTCGCGCACCTGATCGAAGGCGCGCTTCTTGGCCTTTTCCCATTGGCCCGAGCCGAGCGAATGGAGCGGCGCGTCCTCCGGCGAGGCGCCCGAGTAGCGTGAGATCACATGCAACTGCGACACCGGCACGTACAGCTTGGTGTCCTTGGCGTACTCGAGGTGCAAAAATTCGGTTTCGCCTTCGCCCAGGTCCATGCTGGTCAAGCCCATGTAGCGCCCGATGCCGTGGTTGATGTGCACCACCGGGTCGCCGATCTTCAGTTCCGACAGGTCGCGCACCATCGACTCGACCTGGGTCGCGCCCTCTTGCTTCTTCTTGCCGGCGCGCCGGCCGGAGCCGGCATACAGTTCGGTCTCGGTGATGAAGATCAGTTGGCCGTCGGCGGTGGCCAGCTCGAAGCCGGCGTGCAGCGGCGCCACCCCGAGCACCAGCCGGGCGTCCGAATACTGGAAACCCTCGAAGCCTTCGACCGGGGCCAGGGCCAGATCGTATTCGGTGAAGTACTGCTGCAAGGTCTCGCGCCTGCCGTTCGATTCGGCGCAGATCATCACGCGCCGGCCCGGCTGGAGCAGGTAGGCGCGCAAATTGGTCAGCGGGTCGTCGGCGCGCCGGTTCACCGCCACGTTGGGCACCGGCGCCGACAGTTCGGAGGCGGCCGCCTCGTGCTCCTTGGCGATGGTCCAGCGGCCGAAGGGCTTGGCCAGGGTGAAGAAGTGTTCGTCGCTCAGGAACAGGGTGTCGGGCGCCAGGATCGGGCGTTCGCGGTCGGCTTTCAGGAAGCGGTAGCGCGACTGGGTGTCGATCCAGAAGCGCTTGATGGCGGCGTCGATGTCGCCCACCAGGGCCAGGGTGGCGTCGGGCGGCAGATAGTCGAACAGGGTGGCGGTGTGCTCGAAAAACAGTGGCAGGTAATACTCGATGCCGGCCGAGGCGATGCCGCTGCTGATGTCCTTGTAGACCACCGAGCGCGATGGATCGCCTTCGAACTGTTCGCGCCAGCGGCCGCGGAAGGTGGTGCGGGCCGCCTCGTCCATCGGGAATTCGCGGCCCGGCAACAGGCGCACCTCGCGCACCGGGTAGAGCGAGCGCTGGGTGTCGGCGTCGAAGGTGCGGATGGTTTCGATGGTGTCGCCGAACAGGTCGAGCCGGTAGGGCAGGGCCGAACCCATCGGGAACAGGTCGATCAAGCCGCCGCGCACCGAATACTCGCCGGGCGACATGACTTGCGTGACGTGGCTGTAGCCGGCCAGGGTGAGCTGGGCTTTCAGGCGCGTTTCATCTAGCCGCTCGCCCTGCTTGAAGAAGAAGGTGTAGGCCGCCAAAAACGAGGGCGGCGCCAGGCGCACCAGGGCGGTGGTGGCCGGCACGATCAAGACGTCGCAATTGCGGTTCTGGATTTCGTGCAGGGTGGCCAGGCGTTCGGAAACCAGGTCCTGGTGCGGCGAAAAGGCGTCGTAGGGCAGGGTTTCCCAGTCCGGCAGCAAATGGCAGCGCAGTTTGCCGGCCGAAAACCAGGGGATTTCGTCGAGCAGGCGCTGGCCATCGCTGGCGTTGGCCACCACCACGGCCAGCATCTGGCCTTGCGCTTGCAATTGTTGGGCGGCCACGGCCAGGGCGTAGGCGTCGGAGGAGCCGTACAGGGCGGGCAGGGCGTAGCGGTTGCCCGGTTTGGGCAGCGATTTTTTTAAGTCAAATGACATGCAGGCGGTGGCATTCAGTGGGCGGTTAAAGCGCGCGCTGCCGTTGGCGGCGCTACCCCACCATTATAGTCCAGGGCCGGGGCGCGCGTGGCAGGCTGATCAGCAGTGCAAACGCCATCTTTTTTGGTGGTGGGCGGGCCGCCAAGGCGGGCGACGGCTGGGGCAAGCCGGCCAATGCACGCTTCAGCCCGGCCCAATCGCGCAAGTGGGACGTGACGGGCCTTGAGCGAAGGCCGGGCCGGGCCGGTCGCCGTATTTGATTTTGATCAAACTTTATTTTGTCGCCCGGGAGGCGGGCTGATCGGGCATCGAGAATCAGCCTTCAAACCGGTTCTAGATTGCCCGCGACCACCAAAATATGTTTATTAAAAAAAATAGTTACCAAAATGCATTATTAAATATGGACATTTTTCCGCATTCGCTGTAAATTGGCTACATAAGAAGATCGTAATTAATATTGTTTGACCACAGGGGACCTACCAGGTCCGTTTTATCTGTACTACACACCCCTGCCACCGTCACGGTGCGCCGACGGTGATCGCTGACCCGCTTTTCGCCGGGAAAGTGGTGGTGTGATGTGTTGATAAAACAGCCAAAACCTTCGCAAAAAATCCTATCCGGGCGACCGGGTTTGGACCATGCGTTTTGCGCATGTTGCACAGTCGGTATGTTCCGGATGTTTGTTTTATAACATCGTCACAGGACTTTCTGTGGTGGTCTCAGCTCTCCCGCAAGGGAAGCGTATGCAATATTTATTAGGAGTTTTTCTTGAATACAAGATTATACAAAACGCTGGCATTCGTCGCGCTTGGTAGCAGCCTGGTCGCCTGCGGCGGCGGCACCGGTTCCAGCACCGGCGCCTCCACCCTGGCCACGGCCGGCACCGGCGGTTTCGCCGTTGGCTCGGTCTACACCCTGGTCAATCCGAACAGCGGCAAGGCCATGCGCGCCAAGGACGCCGGCACCGGCGAAGGCACCCGCATCGAAATTTTCACGGTCGACGGCAGCACCGACCAACAGTGGAAAATCAACGGTAACACCAACGGCACCTACACCCTGATCAGCCAACGCACCGGCAAGGCGCTCGACGTGGACCATTCCGGCACCGCCGACAGCACCCCGGTCCATATCTGGACCCCGAACGGCACCGGCGCCCAGCAATGGCAATTGAACCCGAACGCCGATGGCACCTACACCCTGATCAACCCGAACAGCGGCAAGGCGCTCGATATCTACGCCGCCGGCACCGCCAACGGTACCCCGGTCCAAATCTATTCGAGCAACGGCACCCCGGCCCAGAAATGGACCCTGGCACCGGTGGCCGGCACCCCGACCGATCCAGGCACGCCGCCTACCGATCCAACCGGCCCGGACGTCGGCCCGATCGACACCTCGGATACGCCCGATTTCGGCGCCAACGTCAAGATTTACGACCAAGGCACCCCTATCTCGCGCATTCAATCCGAAATGGCCGCCGCTTTCGATCCGCAAAAACTGAACCCGGCCGCGCAATTCGGCAATCAGCGTTTCGCTTTCTTCTTCAAGCCGGGCACTTATAGCGGCGTG
>JAYVUV010000510.1:0-12422 GCA_043787615.1 Janthinobacterium sp.
CGACGAAGCCGCGCGTGCCGCCCTCGAAGGCGAAGATTTCTTCCTTGCCGTTGCGCTGGTCGCTCAACTTGATGTTGACGCCGTTGTTCAGGAAGGACAGTTCGCGGATGCGCTTGGCCAGGATCTCGTAATGGAATTCGACGTGGTTGAAGATCTGTTCGTCGGCCCAGAAGTGGACGTCGGTGCCGCGCTTGTCGGTCTCGCCGATGACTTTGATGGGCGATACTTCCATGCCGTTGACCACGGCCAGTTCGCGGTTTTGCGGCACGCCGCGCACGAATTCCATGTAATGCACTTTGCCGTCGCGGCGGATGGTCAGTTTCAGCAGTTTCGACAGCGCGTTCACGCACGACACGCCCACGCCGTGCAAGCCGCCCGAGACCTTGTACGAGTTCTGGTCGAATTTGCCGCCCGCGTGCAGCTCGGTCATGACGATTTCGGCCGCGCTGCGTTTCGGTTCGTGCTTGTCGTCGAATTTCAAGCCGGTCGGCACGCCGCGGCCATTGTCGGTGATCGAGATCGAGTTATCCGAATGGATGGTGACGTGGATCTCGGTGCAGTGCCCGGCCAGCGATTCGTCGATCGAGTTGTCCAGCACCTCGAACACCAGGTGATGCAGGCCAGTGCCGTCCGAGGTGTCGCCGATGTACATGCCGGGGCGTTTGCGCACCGCCTCCAAGCCTTCCAGGATCTGGATGGAGGCGGCGCCGTATTCTTCCAGCGCGGGCTGGATGCTAGGATCAATTGGGCTCTCGGACATGGACTGCTTTCTCAAATGGCGATGACTGATTGTTTCGGGAACTGCCGCGACGCGGGACTGGCAAAGCGTCCTAGATCCGCATCGGCATGACGACGTACTTGAAGTCGGCGTTGTCGGGAATGGAGATCAGGGCCGACGAGTTGGAGTCGCCCAGGGCGATGTTGACGTGCTCGCATTTCAGGTTGTTCAACACGTCCAGCAGGTAGGTCACGTTGAAGCCGATGTCGACGCTGTCGCCGGCGTAGTCGATTTCCAGTTCCTCGACCGCTTCTTCCTGGTCGGCGTTGGTCGAGCTGATCTTCATGCTGCCCGGGCTCATGATGCAGCGCACACCCTTGAACTTGTCGCTCGTCATGATGGCGGCCCGTTGCAGGGAGCGCAGCAGTTCGTCGCGGCCGATCGTGAAATCGTTCTTGTAACCCTTGGGGATGACCCGGTTGTAGTCGGGGAATTTGCCCTCGACCAGTTTCGAGACCAGTTCGATGTCGGCGAAGGTCAGCTTGACCTGGTTCGCGGCGATGTCGAGCTGGACCGGCTCGTCGTTTTCTTCCAGCAGGCGCTGAAGTTCGATGATGGTCTTGCGCGGGATGATCACTTCCTGGCGCGCGAAGCTTTGCTCGGTTTCGACCTGGCAAAAGGCCAGGCGGTGGCCGTCGGTGGCGACCGCGATCACGTTTTGGCCGTCCAGCACCAGCAGCAAGCCGTTCAGGTAATAACGGATGTCTTGCTGGGCCATCGAGAAATGCACCATGTTGAACAGGTGCTTGAGGGTTTTTTGCGGCAGGGTGACGCTGGCGCTGTAACTGGCCGCCTGCTGCATGGTGGGAAACTCCTCGGCCGCCAGGGTTTGCAGGGCGAAGCGCGATTTGCCGGTCTGCACCGTCAAGCGCTTGTTGAGCAAGGTCATGGTGACGTCGCCCGACTCGGGCAGGGCGCGCAGGATGTCGAGCAGCTTGCGCGCCGCCACCGTGGTGCCGGTCACGTCGGACCCGGCGCCGATGTTGGCGTGGGTGGTGATTTGCACTTCGGTGTCGGTCGACAGGAAAGACACGTTCTCGCCGTCCTTGCGAATGAGGATATTGGCCAGAATCGGCATGGTGTGCCGACGCTCGACAATACCGCTCACGATCTGCAGTGGCCGGAGAAGCGTATCTCGGGTGGTTTTGACCAATTGCATATATATCCTCGTAGTTTAACTGTGCTTATTGAACAATTGATGGTGCGGCGAGGGCGGGCCGGCGCGGCCTGCCCGCCCCCACGGCGCCCGCTGTATTTTGCCAGAAAACAAGTCAGAATACAGGCGGGCGGGTCGGGCCGGCGGAGCGGACCTCAACCCTTCAAGGTTTGCTCCAGCACGTGCAACTCGTGGTTGCACTCCGGATTCTTGGTGCGGTCGAGGGCGATCTTGCGCACCGCGTGCAGCACCGTGGTGTGGTCGCGCCCGCCGAACAGCTCGCCGATCTCCGGCAAGCTCTTTTGCGTCAATTCCTTGGCCAGGTACATCGCGATCTGGCGCGGCCGCGCGATATTGGCCGGGCGCCGCTTCGAATACATGTCGGCCACCTTGATGTTGAAAAAGTCGGCCACCGTCTTTTGGATGTTTTCCACCGAAATTTGACGGTTCTGCACCGACAGCAAGTCTTTCAGCGCTTCCTTGACCACGTCAATGGTGATGTCCTTGCCGTGGAAACGGGAGTAGGCCAGGATCTTGCGCAGCGCCCCTTCCAGTTCGCGCACGTTCGAGCGCAAATGCTTGGCCACGAAAAAGGCCACGTCGTCGGAGAAGGTGACCCCTTCCTGCTTGGCTTTTTTCAGCAAAATGGCGACCCGCATTTCCAGCTCGGGCGGCTCGATGGCCACCGTCAAGCCGGAATCGAAGCGCGAGATCAGGCGGTCGTCCATGCCGGTGATCTCTTTGGGGTAAGTATCGCTGGTGATGATGATTTGCTTCTTGGCCGCGATCAGCGCTTCGAAGGCGTAGAAAAACTCTTCCTGGGTCCGGCTCTTGCCGCCGAAGAATTGAATATCGTCGATCAGCAGCATGTCGAGCGAGTGGTAATAATGCTTGAAGTCGTCGAAACCCTTGCGCTGATAGGCGGTGACGACGTCGCGCACATACTGCTCGGCGTGGATGTAGCGGATCTTGGCGCCGGGCTGGTCGGCCATCACCTGGTTGCCGATGGCATGGATCAAATGGGTCTTGCCCAAGCCCACGCCGCCGTAGAAGAACAGCGGGTTGTAGGACACGCCCGGGTTGTTGGCGACCTGGATCGCGGCCGCGCGCGCCAATTGGTTGGCCTTGCCGGTGACGAAACTGTCGAAGGTCAGGTCGGTGTTGATGCGGCTTTGTTCGCGCCGCGGCGAATTGCCGATGTTAAACAGCTCGGGCACGCTGGGGGCCGGGTCGCTGGAGCGGTGCGCCGGCGCGCCGCCGTTGTCGTCCTGCACCGGCAGGGTCGGGCTGGCGCTGGCCGCTTTCTTGGGCGCGGCCAGGCGCGGGTCGAGCACGAACTGGACATCGGTCGGCACCTCGAAATACTGGGCCGCCAGGGCCGTGATGCGGCTGGCGAACTGGGTCTTGACCCAATCGAGCTTGAACCGGTTGGGCGCCGCGATGCGCAGCTTGCCCTCCTCGTAATCGAGGGGGATAAGCGGTTTTATCCACGCACTGAATTGTTGCGGCGTCAGTTCCAGTTCCAGCTGCGCGGAACAGGTCTGCCAGAAATTATCCATGAATCGTCTATGTGAAAAGGTGTGGGAGGGCGTATCGATGCTGCCCTGGGCGCCCCTCTGGGCACGCGAGGGCTCGCCACACGTAACGCGCTATTCTACTCTCGCCGGGCAAAGTTATCCACAGGCACGCCGCTTATTTTGTCGTCACCGGCTTGTTCAAGCGACAAGATTGGCCTCCCGCGCCGACTGTGGCGCCGGCCCCACGGCGGCGCCGGCGCGGCGCCCGGGATTTCCTCCGGTAAGCGGGATTCCTTGACAAGCCGGGGTGAAATACTGAATAATTCAGGGTTCCCCGCCCGCATTCCGTGTTTATTCACATGAACATCAGTATGGAGTGAGCGTGGATTGTAGCGGGCGATGAGGATAGGCCAGCTTGTGCCTTGGCATAAGTGCGCGATTGTCATTGGCACCAAAAACTGACGGGACGTCAGACCCGATTTTGCATTTTTTTGCTTTTTAGCGAGACCAACATGAAACGTACTTACCAACCTTCCGTCGTTCGCCGCAAGCGCACGCACGGCTTCCGCGCTCGCATGGCCACCCGTGGCGGTCGTGATGTGCTCAACGCACGTCGCGCCAAAGGCCGTAAACGTCTGGCCGTATAAGCCTGCCGTTGCCAGCTGATCGCGTGGCTCGCTGTTACACAGTCGGCAATTTTGGCGAAGGTTCACACGACTTCGCACGCGTTCGGCGTATCGTTAAAACGGATGAATTTTCATCCGTTTTTCGTTTGCGCCCGGCGCAAAAGACCGCGCACTTCGTGCTCTATACCCGCCCGAACGACTTGCCGCACGCGCGGCTGGGGGTCGTGGTGGCGAAGCGTTTCGCGCCGCGCGCGGCCACCCGCAACACCATCAAGCGCGTCACGCGCGAGCTGTTCCGGGTCAGCCGCCTGCCGCCCGTCGATTGCGTGGTGCGCTTGTCGAAGGCGGTCAACGCCAAGGACGGCCCGGCCACCACGGCCAGGCTGAAGGCGGAACTGCGGGTCGAGTTGACGCGCCTGTTCGCCGGCCAGATCGCGGCGGCCAAGGCCCAGGCCCAGGCCCGGGCGGCATCGACGCCCGCGGCCGCGCCGGCGCTCGCGCCGAGCCAAGCGACGCCATGAAAACGGTGCTGCTGGCGTTGCTGCGCGCCTATCAGTTGTTCGTCAGCCCGCTGCTGGGGCAAAACTGTCGTTTTTATCCCTCGTGCTCGCATTATGCGATGGAGGCGATCCGCGTCCATGGCGCCGCGCGCGGCGGCTTGCTGGCCGCCAAGCGTCTGGGCCGCTGCCATCCCTGGCACGAGGGCGGTTTCGATCCGGTGCCGCCGGCCGATCCCACCCAATCTTCAACGACCGCTTGCGGTTGCAACCATTCCCGATAAGTAGCCTAATGGATATCAATAAACGTACCATCCTGTGGATCGTGTTTTCCGTGTCGCTGGTCGTTCTGTGGAACGACTGGATGGTGGCGAACGGCAAACCGTCCATGTTCGCCGCGACGCCCGAGCGCGCCAGCAAGGTCGTCGACGCCAACGCCAAGTCGGCCTTGCCGGCCGCCGGCGCGAGCGGCGCCGCCGCCTTGCCCGGCGCGGCCGCGCCGGGCGCCGAGTTCAAGAGCGAGCGCATCACCATCACCACCGACGTCATCAAGGCCGACATCGACACCATGGGCGGTCAGCTCAAGCGGCTCGAATTGCTTAAATTTAAGAGTAGCGGCCATCCGGGCTGGTTCGGCGGCTGTTTCGGCTTGTTCAAGGCTTGCCAAGGCGACAACGGCACCGTCAAGAACGAAGTCTTGTTCGACGAAGGCCAGGGCGGCACCTACTTGGCGCAGACCGGCTTGATCGGCAACGCCGGCGGCGTGGCTTTCCCGAACCACAACACCGGCTTCGTGGCCAAGCCGGGCTTGCGCACGCTCGACAACGGCAACCAGATCCAGCTGGTGCTGGAAGCCGAGCAGGGCGGCGTGAAGCTGACCAAGATCTTCACCTTCAAACGGGGCGATTACGTGATCGACGTGCGCCACGAGGTGAGCAACGTGGGCCAGGCGCCCGTCAAGCCGGAGCTGTACATGCAGCTGGTGCATGATGGTAACAAGCCGGTCGGCGATTCCTACTTCAACAGCAGCTACACCGGTCCGACCCTGTACACCAGCACCGACCACTATAAAAAGCTGACTTTCGACAAGATCGGAAAAGAAGCGGATGAAGCGGCCAAAACCGGGCGTCCGGTGGTGTCCGACCATCCGCTCAAGGCGGCCGACGGCTGGTTCGCCATCTCGCAGCACTTCTTCGTGTCGGCCTTCGTGCCGCAGGATAAGGCGCCGCGCGATATCTTCACCAAACGGGTCGACAACAACCTGTACGCGATCGGCAACGTGCTGCCACTGCCGACCCTGGCGCCCGGCGCCTCGGCCGCGCTGGACGCCAAGCTGTATTCCGGCCCGCAACAGTCCAAGCTGCTCGAACAAGTCACTCCGGGCCTGGAACTGGTCAAGGATTACGGTTGGCTGACCATCGTCGCCAAGCCGATCTTCTGGGTCATGGAACAAATCCACAGCGTGCTCGGTAACTGGGGCTGGACCATCATCGCCTTCACCATTTTGATCAAACTGCTGTTCTTCCCGCTGTCGGCGGCCGGATACCGCAGCATGGCCAAGATGAAGGTCGTAACGCCGAAGATGCAAGCGATCCGCGAGCGTTACAAAGGCGACCCGGCCAAGATGAACCAGGCCACCATGGAACTGTACAAAACCGAGAAAATCAATCCGCTGGGCGGCTGTCTGCCGATCCTGGTGCAGATGCCGGTGTTTATCGCCTTGTACTGGGTGCTCAACGCCTCGGTCGAAATCCGCGGCGCGCCGTGGATCGGCTGGATCACCGACCTGGCCCAGCACGACCCGTGGTGTATCCTGCCGGTGTTGTACGCGATCTCGATGTTCATCACCACCAAGCTCAATCCCGCGCCGGCCGACCCGATGCAGGCCAAGATGATGATGTTCATGCCGCTGGCGTTTTCGGTCATGTTCTTCTTCTTCCCGTCCGGCCTGGTGCTGTACTGGGTGGTCAACAACGTGCTGTCGATCGGCCAGCAGTGGGTCATCACCAAGAAATTTCAGCCCGCCAAAGCCTAACGGTCGGGCGCGGCGTCAAAAAAACCCGTGCTCGCGCGGGTTTTTTTTCGTGTGTCGGCGCCGCGTCACGATAGGGCGCACCGGCACCGTCCGATCATCTACAATCACAGCATGAAACTCGACTCTTCCCCCATCGCCGCCATCGCCACCGCTCCCGGGCGGGGCGGCATCGGCGTGGTGCGCGCCTCCGGCAAAAACCTGGCGCCGCTGATCGCCGCCTTGTTCCCCGGCGTGGCCTTGCGGCCGCGTCACGCGACCTATTTGCCGTTCAAGGACGCCGGCGGCGCCCTGATCGACCAGGGCATCGCGCTGCATTTCAAGGGCACCGCCTCGTACACCGGCGAGGACGTGCTGGAGTTGCAGGGCCACGGCGGCCCGGTGGTACTGCAACTGCTGCTGGCGCGGGTGCTGGAGGCGGGCGCGGAACTCGGTGTGCGCCTGGCCGAACCGGGCGAATTCACGCGCCGCGCCTATTTGAACGACAAGCTCGATCTGGCCCAGGCCGAGGCGGTGGCCGATTTGATCGACGCCTCCACCGAGGCGGCCGCCAAATCGGCGTCGCAGTCGCTGTCGGGCGCTTTTTCGAAAACCATCCACGCGCTGGTCGAGCGGGTCACCGGCTTGCGCATGCTGGTCGAAGCCACGCTCGACTTCCCCGAGGAGGAAATCGACTTCCTGGAAAAATCGGACGCGCGCGGTCAGTTGAGCGGCATCATCGACGCGCTCGACAAGGTGTTTCAACAGGCGGCCCAGGGCGCCCTGCTGCGCGAAGGCTTGAACGTGGTCTTGGTCGGCCAGCCGAACGTGGGCAAGTCGTCGCTGCTCAATGCGCTGGCCGGGGCCGACGTGGCCATCGTCACCCCGATCGCCGGCACCACGCGCGACAAGGTGAGCGAGACGATCCAGATCGAAGGCATCCCGCTCAACATCATCGACACGGCCGGCATTCGCGGCGCCGACGACGCGGTCGATCTGGTCGAGCGGATCGGCATCGAACGCACCTGGGGCGAGGTCGGCAAGGCCGACGTGATTTTGCATTTGCTCGACGCCAGCCTGGGGCCGACCCGGGCCGATGACGATATCGTGGCCGCTTTCCCGGCCGGCGTGCCGCTGCTGCGCATCTGGAACAAGATCGACCTGTCCGGCCACAAGCCGGCGGTCGATCCGATGCCCGACGCGACCCATGTCTATCTGTCGGCGCACGAGCATATCGGCATCGCGCTGCTGCGCGCCGAATTGCTGCGCATCGCGGGGTGGCGGCAGACCGGCGAGTCCCTGTATCTGGCGCGCGAACGCCATCTGATCGCGCTCAAGTCGGCCGGACGGCATCTCGATCTGGCCGCCCGGCACGCGGCCCAGAATGACCAGTCGCTCGATCTGTTTGCCGAGGAGCTGCGCCTGGCGCAGACCCAGTTGTCCAGTATCACGGGGGCGTTTTCGTCGGACGATTTGTTGGGGGTGATTTTCAGCCGGTTTTGTATCGGCAAATAAGCGAGGCGCCGCGACGGTCCAAGACGGCGCTTGGCGCGTCGGTTTCGGCGACGCCTGGATCAGGCGGGCTTTGTCTTGGACGAGGTTGGCGGATGTGCCGCCTTCGCAAACAATCCCTTTCAGGTCGATTTACATGTGAATTTTATGCTGGTTTCGCCATGCTTATCAGTGAGGTAGCTGACGACGCATTCTGAAAGTAATGGTTTCTCTGGAAATAGTTTCCGGACAGCTTATTTTCTTTTCTTGTGCATATACATTGGCGCATGCGAGCAGCGCGCCACCCATTGCGACTACCACAGTTATCGGTCCGTTGATCCGCATATATTCCGTGTTCTTTCTGGCTAGGCTTGCATCAGATTGGTATTATCTTAAAGCATGTATCGTTGCAATTGAGAATTGTCATATCATTGGAGCGGGGCTCACGTAATCTTCAATCACAGCGGCGTGGGACCGTGTGGCGAGGAGAGAGTCGTGGAAACAATAGTAAATGACAAAGTCGATAGCGATCATGCCAAGACGCTGGCCGCCAAGCCGGCGCCGGCGCGTACGCCACGCCAATTGCTGCAACCGAAGGGCTCGTGCTGGTATTGCGAGAAGTCGCTCGACGCGGTGCGCCGCTTTTGCGGCAAGTCCTGCGCCGAATCGTTCGACGAGGAAGCCGGCTACACGCGCTAAGCGGTGGCCGTGTCGGCGGCGCAACGGATCAGTCGCGCCCCATCAAGGCGTCCAGCGCGCCCTCGAAGTCGAATTGATGCGCGGCGGCCGCCACCTTTTGGTACAAGGTCACCCCCAGGGTGGCCGCCAGCGCCGTGGCCGAATGCTCGAGCACGTCGATGGCGGCGCCGTCGCCCTCGCGCAGCAGGCCGATCAAATGGCCCACCACGGCCAGCGTGCCCGGATTGGCCGGGTCCGGCACTTCCTCGGTGAGTGGCCAGCTTTCCGTGGCGTTGTCCGGCAAGATGCTGACGATGGTGCTGAGCACTTGGCTCAGCGCCAGATCCAGTTGTCCCAGCGGCTGGTCGAGCGCCGACACGTGCGCCCGCGCGCGCAGGGTGTTTTCCAGCGCGGCGGCGGCGTCTTGCAAGGCCAGCGCGCCGATCATGCCGGCCGCGCCCTTGAGCGTGTGCGCGCGCAACTGGGCCGAGGCGTACTGGTCGCCCACCACGGCGTGGCGGATCTGTTGCTGGGTGGCTTGATGATCGTGGCGGAAACGCCGCAGCAGCTTCAAATACAGCACGCGGTCGCCCATGATGCGGTCCAAGCCGTCCTCGATATCGAGGATCAGCCGCGCATGGGAGGTCGGCGCGGCGCCACTGACGCTGGATGGGTTGCCGAACGGAGCTGATCGTTTCATGATTCGTGACGTTGGGCCGGCAAACTTGGAGTCATTACGATAACAGAATTGCCGCATATTTCCAGTCTAAAGTTTCTTTAGACCAGGATTTTTTTTGCCGTGTCGCGATACCGTCGTGTGCTGCGGCGCAGCACTTCGGCACCGTGGCGGCCGCTTCCCGGGCCGATCCGCGCTCGGCGCCGGGGTCTTGTGCGGCGCACCGGTGGCTTACTTGGTGGTGAAAGACCAGGTGCGGCTGACGTCGGTGCCATTGGCGGTGCCGCTGAAGGTGACGTCGTAGGTGGTGTTGGCGTTCAGCTTGGCCAGCGGCACGATCGCCGCCGCCGAGGCCGGCGTTTCGAAGTCGCCCGCGTGGGTCAACAGGCGCACCGCCAGATTGCTCGACGCGCCATGCGCGCGCACCGTGAAGGCTTGCACCGTGACGGTGGAGTCGATGTCGGCGTGCACGCTGATCGGGTAGCCCACCTCGTTTTGATTCGGGACCGGATCGGGCGACTCCTGGTCGCTGAAGAAGTTCACCGGCACCCCGGTCTGGCTCCCGAACGGGTAAATGGCGATCTTGTCGGCGCCGATGCCGGGACCGAAACCGTTATTGGCGGCGAAATCGGTGGTGAAATAGGTCGAGTTCGAGGTGGTGGTGGCCGCGCCGGAGCCGGCTTCCTTGAAGATCGGCTCGAAGATGACGAAGCGGTGATAGATGGCGGTGATCAATTCCTCGGCCATGAAGAAGCCGGAATTGTTGCTGGCTTGCGAGATCACTTCGCCGTAGGCATACGAGGCGGAGCCGAAGGTGTATTGCGCCTGGTTCAAGCGGTTGATCACGTTCACGCCGGTGAAGCCCGGTTTGCCCGCCACCTGGTCGTGGGTGATGGTGCCGTTTTGTTTCTGATAGTCGGAGTGGCGCTGGGCCGCGGTGTCGATCAGAGCGTTGCGCGTCAGTTGCGGCAAGCCGATCTGCGCGCGCCGGAAGTTGATCCAGTTGAAGCCGTCGGTGGCGGTGTTGTTGGTCACCACCGGCGCGCCCGGCAACTGCGGCAAGCTGCCGGCGTCGGTGGTCGGGTTGTTGACGGCCACGCCGTTGTCGTTGCCGCCGCCGCCGCAAGCCGCCAGCAAGACGGCCAACAGCAGCGCCGAGATCGAGGTATTGAAACGCCGTAATTGCGTCATAAGGACTCCAGGGGCGAAAATGGGCGGGTTGCGGTTCTTGCCTGCTGTAAAGAAAAGATCCGCTGCTGAAGCGATTCTAAGCTAATTCGGCGGGAAAAGTACTTACTTGAGGAACATACAATCCAATAAAGCCGGGACCGGGTGGGCCGCGCGTGGCGAAAATGTCGACGCGGCGGAGTAGAATAAACAAGATTGTTTCGCCCGCGCTTAGCGTCCTGTTCACTTCTGTTTCCTGAATGTTATTCATTTGAAGCCACCTGCCCTCTCGCGCTTGCAACGCGCCAAATTCGCCCTGCCCAGCATCGTCACCTTGCTGTCGCTGGCCTGTGGTTTCGGCAGTATCGTCATCTCGGTCGACAACGCCGCCGTGGGCAGCGCCTGGGATTACCGGCTGGCGGCCGGCTTGCTGGTGCTGGCCGGGGTGTTCGACGCGCTGGACGGCTATGTGGCGCGCGCCACCGGCACCAGCTCGCCGTTCGGCATGCAGCTCGACTCGATCGCCGACGTGATGAATTTCGGCTGCGGGCCGGCGGTGCTGCTGTATTGCTACGGCTTCGTCGGCCTGGGCGCCCACGACCCGATGCTGCTGCGCCTGGGCGGCATGGCCAGCTTCTTCTTTGTCGCTTGCGGCGCCATGCGCCTGGCGCGCTTCAACGTCAATGTCGGGCGCACCGATCCGCGTTATTTCGTCGGCATGCCGATCACCGCCGGCGCCGCCTGCGTGGCGGCGGTGGTGGTGGCCTGGCCGGCGCCGCTGGCCACCCGCATGCAGGCGGTGCTGCTGCTGGTGCTGCTGCTGACGGTGGGCAGCTTGATGGTGTCGACCGTGCGTTTTCCCAGCTCCAAGCAAAAGAAGAGCGTGGGCGCCTTGCTGGTGCTGATGGTGGGGATCGGTTTGCTGGTTTGGTTGCAGACCAAGTTTTTTGCCCTGTTCTTCGCCGTGTACGTGGCGCTGACCCTGGCCCTGAATCTGGCCTGGTATCTGGGCTGGCGTGGCGTGGCGCCGCCGGAAGTGTATAGCGACGATTGATTCAAGCGCGACGGATTCAAGCGAACGACAGATTCAAGCGAACGATAGATTCAAGCGAATTTGTCGAGCAGCCGGGCCAGCCGGGCGGCCGCCTCGCGCGCCTGTTCCAGGTCGCCGGCCTGGGCGCTCTGGGTTTGCACGGTATGCGACAGCAGTTGGATGAAGCAGCGGTCGAGCGCCTTGCGGGCTGCCGCCATTTGCTGCGCCACGGCGTCGCAATCGTCCGCGCCGGCCGCCTGCGCGACCAGTTTTTGCACCCCGCGCAGCTGGCCTTCGACCCGCGCCAGCCGGTGCAGCAGATCGGTTTTTTGCGCGGCGCTCAGGGCCGCGACCGGCGCCGGGTCGGGCGCGCCGCTCACGCCACCTCGTGGCCGCGCGCGGCGCGCAGAATGGCGAACCAGTCGTTGCGCTCGAGCGTGAACTGGGTGCCTTGAACCGCGTCGGCGATGGCTTCGATGCGACCGCTGCCGGTCAACGGCAAAGGCTTGCTGGGTAATTGCATGATCCAGGCGAAGACCACGCTGGCGAACGGGCGCTCCAGGCGCGTGGCCAGCGCGCCGATCGCGTCGCGCACGCGCGCGGCGGCGCCGTCGTCGCCGTCCCTAAACAGGGCGCCGCCTGCCAGGGGCGACCAAATCATCGGTGCCACCGCCTGGTCTTGCAAGCCGTCGAAGGTTTCATCGAACATCGGCTCCAGATGCAGGGGCGAGAATTCGACCTGGTTGGTGGCCAGCGCGATGCGCTTGTGCAGGCACTCGAATTGGTGGCGGC
>JAYVUV010000511.1:0-6461 GCA_043787615.1 Janthinobacterium sp.
GGTGTTGCGAAAGTCGACCAGCAAGCCGGTGCCGTCTTCCATCACGCCCTTGTCGAACACGTGGTAGAACGCTTCCAGGACATCCGGATGGGCTTTTTCGAATTCGTCCAGCAAAACCACGCTGTACGGCTTGCGGCGCACCGCCTCGGTCAGCGCGCCGCCCGCGCCGAAGCCGACGTAGCCGGGCGGCGCGCCCTTGAGCTGCGAGACGGTGTGCGCCTCCTGGTATTCGGCCATGTTGATGGTCACCATATTGCGCTCGCCGCCGTACAGGGCGTCGGCCAGCGCGAACGCGGTCTCGGTCTTGCCGACGCCGGACGGCCCGACCAGCAGGAACACGCCGACCGGCTTGTCCGGATCGGTCAAGCCGGCCCGATAAGCCTTGATGCGGTTGGCGATCAGCGCCAGCGCGCCGGTCTGGCCGATCACCCGCCGCTCCAGGCGCTGCTGGAGGGTGCGCACGGCGTGGCTTTCGTCGGCCATCATTTTGCCGACCGGGATGCCGGTCCAGGCCGAGATGACGGCCGCGACGATCCGGGTATCGACATACAGCGGCACCAGCGGATCGTCCTGGCGGATCGATTCGAGCCCCGCCTCCAGCCGCCGCAAGCGGGCCGCCAGCAATGCGGGGGTGGCGTCGTCCTCCTCCGCGTCGGCGCCGTGCGGCCCCTGGTCCGGCGCGACGATGCGCCGCCGCAGGCGCAAGATCTCTTGCACCGCCGCGCGCTCCTCGTCCCAGCGCAGGGTCAAGGCGGCCAGCGTCAAGCCCAGCGCGTCCCGCTCGGCGGCCAGCGCGGCGATGGTCACGCCGTGCGCGGCGCCGGTGGCTTGCTCCTCGCGCAGCCGGCGCAATTGGTCGGTCAGCGAGGCGATGCGGCGGCGCGCCGCCTCGAGCTGGGGCGGCGTGTCGTGCTGGCCCAGCGCCACGCGCGCGCACGCGGTGTCGAGCACGGAGATGGCCTTGTCCGGCAATTGCCGGCCCGGCAGGTAGCGCTGCGACAGCTTGACCGCCTCGTGCACCGCGCTCTCCAGGATGGCCACGCCGTGATGGTCTTCGAGCCGGATCGCGATCCCGCGCAGCATGTCGATGGCCACCGCCTGCGCCGGCTCCTCGACCCGCACCAGTTGAAAGCGGCGAGCCAGGGCCGGATCTTTTTCAATGTATTTTTTGTATTCGAGCCAGGTGGTGGCGGCCAGCGTGCGCAGTTCGCCGCGCGCCAACGCCGGCTTGAGCAGGTTGGCGGCGTCGCCCTGGCCGGCCGCGCCGCCCGCGCCGATCAGGGCATGGGCTTCGTCGATGAATAAAATGACGGGCACCGGCGCGGCGCGCACCTCGTCGATCACTTGCTTGAGGCGCTGCTCGAACTGGCCCTGGGCGCCGGCGCCGGCCTGCAGCAACGCCAGGTCGAGCGCGCGCAGCGCGACCCGGCGCAGCGGCGGCGGCACGTCGCCCTCGGCGATGCGCAGCGCCAGCCCTTCCGCCACGGCGGTCTTGCCCACGCCGGGCGCGCCGACCAGGATCGGATTGTTTTGCCGCCGGCGCAGCAAGATGTCGATCACTTGCCGGATTTCGGCGTCGCGCCCGACGATGGGGTCGATCTTGCCGGCCCGCGCGCGCGCGGTCAGGTCTTCGGTGTAGCGGTCCAATGCGCTCATGCCCACCGCCGCCGCTCCCGGCGTCGCCGGCAGGTCGGCCGCCGCCTGCTCCAGCGACGCTGCCGTCCACTCGGCCAAGCCGGCGCGCAACGCGTCGCGCCCGATGCGCAGCAGGCAGGAATCGGCGGCGACCAGCGGCGCGCGCGCCGTCTCGTCGTCGAGCAAGGCCAGCAAAATCGCACCCGAGCGCACCCGCGGCTGGCCCAGCGCCAGGCTGCTGAGCATCCAGGCTTCGCGCAACACCAGCAAGAGGGCGGCACCGAACGCCGGTTCGCGCACGTGGCCGCGCTTGACGCCTTCGAGCGCGGCGCGCAGCTCGTCCTCCAGCGCCGCGCGCGCCAGGCCGGCGTGCCGCAGCACGCAGCCGATGTCGTTGTCCGGCGCGGCCAATAGCTCGAGCAGCAGGTGCTCGATCTCGACGAAAAAATGCTGTTGCGCCATGCAGCGCCGCACCGCGCCGCGCAGCGCGCCGCCGCAATGCGGGTTTAAGGTGCGCAGCAGGGCATGGTGATCGACGCTCACCGCTGCGCCCCGGGGTCGTTGATCAGCAGTTCGATGCCGCATTCGGCCGGCGCCGGCGCCAGCCAGCTGTATGCCCCAGCAGCGTGGCCGGGCCGAGCACCGGCGCGGGCACCTCGTCCGGCGCCAGCGCCATGCGCAGGTAGCAAGCCAGATTCGGCCCCAAATACCAGGCGCACAGCAAGCACAGTTCGCGGTGCCTGGCGCCGCCCGGCAACAGCGCCAGATACAGCGCCTGCCCGACCCGCCCCAGATCGACCCGCACCGCGCCGCCCTCGTCCCAGGCGCGCCGTCCCAGCACCGCGCCTTCGCCCAGCCTGTCGTTGTGGCCCTGCTGGCCCAACACGGTTTGCAGGCAGGCCGGCAGCGCAATCCAGCGGCCGGCCCATTGCCGGCCTTGGGCGGCCACCCCGAACTGGCGCTCGATGAGGGTCAGGAAACCCGGGAAGGAATGGCGCTGCTGGGCGCAGGTGGGCAGATTGGCCAGCAGCATGGGGCGGCAATCGTCGTCGGCCGCGCCGCCCTGCCGTCCCAGCAAGGCGAGCAAGGCTGGCGTCAGCGGGCCGCCACCCGGTGCGTCGTAAGGCGCGGCCGCGCGCGACTCGTGTTCGGCGCGGTACGCCAGCGACAGCAATCGGTGCTGAAACAGCGAGAGAAACTCGACCGTTCCGGTGTCGTGCGCCAGCAAGTGCGAGCGAATCAGCTCGACATAGGCGTCCGGCAGCGGGCCGTCCGGGCCGGCCAAGCCGAAAAAATTGAGCATCAGCGTGTAGGCGCCGTCGGCGTCGACGGCGACGCGCTCGATCGGCTGGGAACGAAAACTGAGCTCGAAGGTGGCGCTCAGCGCCAAGGCTTCCTTGCGCGGATCGCAACCTCGTCCCAGGGCGGCGGCGCCGGCGCCGGTGCGCCGCGCCACTTGCTGCAGCAGGTCGACCGCCTGCGCGAAGTCGAAGCGCCCGGGCGCCGCGAGCAGGCGTTCGAGCACGGGCGCGGACGGATCGCGGGCGGACATCGCCTATAAACCCGGCTGGGCGCTGGCGCGCGCGGCCCAGCGGAACAGTTCGCGGCCGTCGTCATGCTTGAGGCTCAATTCGACAAAGGTGTTGATGCCGGCGTACAGCGCCAGGAAGCGGTGCAGCACCGAGCCGAACAGCATCGCGCTGGAACCGCGCATGCCGCGCGGCCCCAGCCACAGGGTCAGCAAATAGCCGTGCCGGTAGCCATGCCAGGGGTCGTCCCCGACGTAGCGGGTCACGCGCGCGCATTCGAGCTTGGCCAGCGCGTCGATCTGGGCCTCGGCCACCACGCCGCCGCCCAGATTGTTCAAAGCCAGCAATTCCTTCAAGCCGGCCAGGGCCTGCTCGCCTTCGACCAGCGACAGGTGATTGAGCGACAATTGCGACACCAGCTTCCAGCGCGCCGCGCCGTCGGGAGCCGCTTGCGATTGCGCGCTCGGCTTGTGCAGCAAGGTGATGGCGGCGATGGCGCCGGCGTCCTCCATCAGCAAGGAGGTGCCGGCGGCGAGCGTCTCGGCCAGGCCCCGGTTGGTGCACAGCAGCGTGGCGATCAAGGTGCGCGCGGCCGGCAGCGCGGGGTCGAAGCCGGGATCGACAAAGCTGAGCAGCATGTCGCTGCCGCCCAGGCCGGGCTTGAAGGCCGGGCCGCGCCGCGCGTGCCAGTAGACGGCGGGCCGGCCGGCGCCGACCCCGTGGTGGGCGAAGTAGCCAGCCACCGGCCGCGACGGCTCGCCCGGCGCGCTGCTGGCCACTTGTTCGATGCTATAAATTTCGGTCGAGCGCTCGCGAAAGCTGTCGGCCACCAGTTTGTAGCGCGATTGCTCGCCCGTGATGCGCACCGGTTCCGAAGTGCGCGGAAACAGGTTGACCACCGGCGCGCAGCTCAGTTGCAAGGCGTCCGGCTCCAGTTCGAGCGGCGCGCCGGCGCGCGCGCCCAGCACGAACAGCAATTCGTAGCGCGCCTCGCCGGCCCCGCCGGGAGCCGCATCGGGCGGACCGAGCCGGCTGCAATCGAGGTCGAAAAATTGAAACTTGAGCGGACAGGCGAAGTATTCGAGCAGCAGCCGCAAACCCGGATGGGTGTCGCCGCGCTCGGGCAGCAGCGCCTCGTCCGGCTCCAGGCCGGCGAAACGCGGCAGCGCGCCCTCCAGCGTGACCGGCTCGGCGCCCGCGGTGCGCCAGCGCACTTCCAGCGTCTGCGCGTACAGCAGGTCGCACAGGCGGGCCGCGTTATCGCCGCCGCCCTTGATATAAAAACGCAGGCTCTCGAGGCCCGCCGCGCGCGGCCGGAACGTGGCCGGGCAGGTCAGCCGCACCGACAGCACGGCGCGCCGGGCCGGGTGGCCGGACAGCGCTTCGAGCCCGTCGGTGAGCATCTCGACCCCGTCCACCCGCAGAGGCCACACCACTAGCGGCGCGGTGGTGCGCAGATGGATGCCGGCGCCGGCGGCCGTGTCGGCGAACAGCGCGCTGCCGCGCGCCACCGGGTAACCGCCGGCGACATCGACCTTGGCCGGGTCGGGATCGAAGTGCGCCACGCCGGCCGAGGGCAGCGGCCGCGTCGCGTGCGGGCAAAGCTGTTCGAGCAAGTCGCCGGCCAGGGCCGAGACGCCGTCGTCGATGCGCCGCCCCAGCCGCGCCGCCAGGAACGCGAAGCCTTCCAGCAGCCGCTCGACATGCGGGTCGGGACTCTGGTCGGCCGACAGCTCGAGGCGGGCCGCGACGGCCGGATGGGCGCGCGCGAAGGCCGCGCCGGCGTTGCGCAAATACAGCAGCTCGCGCTCGTAATCGTCGCGCTGGCGTTCGGCCGGCGTCATGCGCCCTCCGCCGGGCCGAGCGGCGCGGCGCCGGCACCGTCCAGCGCCAGCCCGTAAGTTATAGCGGAGCCGGCGCCGTCGTCCCACAGCGCGCCATGCAGCAGCACGCGCAGGCGGCGCATGCCGCCGGGATCGGCCAGCACTTCGGCGCGCGGCGCGCGCAGGCGCGGCTCGAAGGCGCGCACCGCCGCCTCGATGACGCGCGCCAGCCGCTGACGGTCCTCGAAGTCGGCCGTGTAGCAGGACGACCAATCCGGCACGCCGTAATCGATCACGCTGAGCGCGCCGGTCGGACGCGGGCCGCTGCGCGTGTTGAGCAAACGCAGCAGCTCGCGCCCGACCGAGTCGCGCAAGCCGTCCCGGTCGAGCGCGCGGCCATGGCCGTCGCGGCCGAGCCGTTCGAGCAGGGGCAGGCGCGCGGCGGCGCTGTGCTGGACCATGCGCCGGCTAAGCTTTGATCAGCTTGTTGGCGGCCAAGTCCCAGGTGGTGGCGGCGGTGCCTTCCTTGGTGCCGTCGTCTTTTTGCGACGTCAATTCCCACTTGATCTTGGTGAAATTGAGCGACAAGGTTTCGACCGGCTTGCCGCCCGCGCCACCGCTCACGCTGACGTTCGAGATCACCACATTGGACAAGGTGTACACGATCAGGGGCAGGGTCTTGCCGTCGTCCTCGCCGGAATTGCGGCCGACCGTGATCTTGGTGGTCGGAATGCCCTTGCCGGCGCAGCAGTATTCGTTCAAGGTCGGGGTGGACCCGTCGAGAAACTTGGTGATGGTGAATTCGCCGATGTGGGGCCGGCCCGAGGTGCGTTCCTTGTTGCTCACGTCGTTGGTGACTTGCATCGCCACGTTGTGACTGTAGGACATCACTTCGATCTTGTCGACATAGCCTTCGAGTGTGGAATCGCCTTTGATGGTGTCGCCAAAGTCGAGCATTATTGCATCCATGCGTAGCTCCGAATAAGTGGTGGAATCGCGGTCAAGCCTTGGCCGGCGGCGGCAAATCGGCCACCAGGCGGATCGAGGTGGTCAGTTCTTCCAGCTGGAAATGGGGCTTGAGGAACATGGTGGCGCGGTAAGCGCCGACCTTGCCCGGCACCGCCACCACGTCCACCCGCGCCTCGCGCAGCGGGTACTGGGCCTTGATCGATTGCGGCGCGTTGTCGTTGACCAGCACGTAGTCGGCCACCCAGTTGTTGAGGTAGCGCTCGACTTGTTCGCGCGTGGCGAAGGAGCCGATCTTGTCGCGCATCAGCACCTTGACGTAGTGGGCGAAGCGCGAGGCGGCCAGCACGTAGGGCAACATGCTGGAAATGCCGGCGTTGGCGTTGGCCAAGTCCTTATTGTATTTTTTCGGCCGGGCCGCCGTCTGGCCGCCGAAGAACACGGCCAGGTCGTCGTTTTTCTTGTGGCACAGGGCCACGAAACCGAGGTCGCTCAATTCCTTTTCGCG
>JAYVUV010000512.1:0-5529 GCA_043787615.1 Janthinobacterium sp.
GATCATTTTTTTCAAGCCGAAGTGGCCTGGTTCGTTGAGCAGCACGATGGTGCGCCCGTCCGGGGTGATGGCGGTGATGCGCGAACCGGGCACGCCTTGCGGATTGGGCCAGGCCATGTGCACGAACGGTTGCGGCTGACCGCGCC
Source organism: Janthinobacterium sp. (assembly GCA_043787615.1). Taxonomy (GTDB): domain Bacteria; phylum Pseudomonadota; class Gammaproteobacteria; order Burkholderiales; family Burkholderiaceae_D; genus Janthinobacterium. The sequence continues at coordinate 147 of JAYVUV010000512.1, forward strand.
AGCGCAGTTGCTGGCCGTCGATCTCGATGGTGAACTCGGTGGCGCCGGGCGCCGACAAGGCTTGCAGGTCGAACAGGGTCTGCGCCTCGCCCGCGTTGGAGGCGGCCGCCGCGGCCACGCCGCCAGCGCTGAGCGGGGCGATCCAGCCGGGGAAGCTGGCCACCACGGGCGGGGCCAGGGTGATGCCCATGTTGGCCCAGGTCTTGGCGCTGAGGGCGTCGCCGCGGCGCACCACCAAGGGACCGATGGTGGTGTTGAAGAACTTGGCGATGGCGCCGTCCGGGCCGAACACCAGGCCGATGTCGGCGTTGCTCGCTTCTTCCTTCGATTCGTTGGCGAACGGGTATTTGAGGGCCAGGGTCTTCTGGAACGGGTCCAGCACCTGGGCCGCCCACACCTTGTTGATTTCGGACTCGGTCGGTCGCACGATGACGGCGAAGGTTTGGATCAGCGGGCGCACCAGGATCGGACGGATGGCGGTCTTTTGCGCGTCGCTCATGCCGGTCAGCATTTGCTCGTCGACGTATTTGAGCGCCTCGGCCAATTCCGAACCGGCGCCGTCCAGGGTTTGCTGCATGAATTGCTTGGCGCCGGGGCCAGTGTCGCCCTGGTTCTTGATCTGGTTGAAGCGGCCGCGCAATTTCGACAGCGCGTCCATGTAGCCGCGCAGCAGCGAGGCGTCCTTATCCTTGCCAACCACCAGCTTGGCCACGCCGGAGAATTCGCGTCCGACCGGGCCCAGCGGCAGATTGCTTGGCGTCGCCGTGGCGTTGCCCAGGTTGACGTTCAGTTGCGACGGCGTCTGGCGCAGGATGTTTTCCTTGATCCAGGCCATGGCGCCGCCCTGCACGCGCTGGACGCCGATCTCGCGCAAGCCGGGGTTGTCCCACGACGTTTCCTGGTAAACCGTGGTGATCAGCTTGTTGATGGGCGAGGTTTGCGGGTCGCCCAGGCGGTTCATGGCCGCCGCCGCGCTGTCAAAGCTGGTCAATTCGTGGATGCTCACGCCCTGGACGAATTTTTGCCATTCCTTGGCGTAGTCGTTTTTATACAGTTCGACCAGGGCCTTCTGAATTTGTTCCGGGCTGCCTTCCAGGGTCAGGTCGTCGGTCGAGGCGGTTTTCAAGACCCAGTCGGCGCTTTGCAGTTCGCGGTTGGCGGCTTCCTTGAAGGCGTCCTGGACGAATTTTTCCCAGGCGTCGCGGGTGAAGGTGCCGGGGATGGCGTAACTGCCGACCACCAATTCCTTGTCTTGCTCGCCGACGATGCGCGCCACCGTCATGGACGGGAAGCGGGTGGCGGCGCGCGCCTTGACGTCGGCGTAGACCCGTTCGCGGGCCGGCATGCCGCGCACCACGCGGCGCAGGCTGTCGCGGCTTTGGTCGACCAGCGACAGTTTGTTGTCCACTTGCGGCCAGGAAGGGTCGTTAATTTGCGACAGGTAGAACGAGATCATGCGTTCGGCGCTGCGTATCATTTGCTCGCGCGGCATGTTGCCGCGATTGCTTTCCAGCCAGCCGCGCCAGAAGCGGGTGATTTGGTCGTTCAAGTGGCTGGCCTCGGCGCGCGACTTGTCGCCGAGCATCAGGTAACTCTTAAGCGCGTTGTACGCGTCTTCCACGTTGGCCGGCGAGGCATCCTTGAATTGCTGGCCGGCCGTGTTGGCGCCGGCGGTGCCGACCGCGCCCGACTGGGGCGGCTTGGCCATCGGTTCGAGCTTGTCGGCGCCGCTGTTGACTTCGGTCAAGAAGGCTTCCAGGGTTTGGGCGACCGGTTTGAGCATCACTTCCTTGATACCGGAAAAGTATTCCTCGCGCAGCTTGCGTTCTAGCAGCTCGCCCTGGTACAAGCCCAGGCCCAGCGACCAGGGCCGGTTGTTGCGGAATTTTTCCAGTTGTTCGATGCGGTCTTGCATGATGGCCAGCGCCTCGAAGCGCGATTGCAAGTCGAGTTTCTTGTCTTGCAGCTTGACGGCCTGGTCCAGGTCGGCCTGGACGTTGGCCACCAGTTGCCGGTTGCCCATGTAAGACCAGCTCCAGCCGCCCAGGGCCAGGCCGACCAGGGCGGTGGCGGCGAAGAAGGTGGCGTAGCGCAGGCGGATCTTGGCCGGGCTGGCGTATTGCGCCACCAAATCCTTGTCGGCGAAGATGACTTGGCGGAACAGGTTGAGCAGGAAGTAACCGTGCTGGGACGACACTTCGGTTTGCGGCTGGGGCTTGACCTTCAAGTCGAAGCGTTGGGCCACCCGTTCGGACGAGGCCGATACGGAGGAACCCTCTTGCAGCGCGCTGGTGAAATAAAAGCCGCGGAACACCGGCTTGAACTGGAATGGATTTTCCTCGAACAGGGTGGCGATGAAGGAGCGCAGCGGTCCTTTGATGGAGCTAAATTCGAGCGGGAAGGTGAACATGCCGGGCGGCATGCGGTCGCCCCGATGCAAGGCCATGCTGGCCAGGCTCACGTCCTTCAAGCCGTCGTACAGTTCGTCGAAACGCTGGTCGAAGAAGGACAGCACATCTTGATTGGAGGCGGTCAGGCTGTAGGGCAGGGTGGCGCCCCAGACCCGGTCGATCTCGCCGCGCTCGGCGTCATGGAAGAACTCGCTGAAGCCGGCGATCAAGTCGGCCTTGGTAAACACCACGTACACCGGGGCGTGCACTTCGAGCCGCTCGGTCAATTCCTGCACCCGCTGGCGCAGGTTCTTGGCCAGGTTGATGGCGAACTCGGGACGGCTGCCGGTCAGTTCGGCGATGTTGACGGCGATGATGATGCCGTTGATCGGCGCCCGCTTGCGGTGTTTTTTCAACAGGCTGAGAAAGCCGAACCACTCGCCACGATCCTCGTCGACCACCGAATAGCGTCCCGCCGTGTCGAGCAAGATGCCGTCGGTGGTGAAGAACCAGTCGCAATTGCGGGTGCCGCCCACGCCTTGCACGATTTTACTGTCGGCGAAAGGAAATTGCAGGCCGGAATTGGCGATGGCGCTGCTCTTGCCGGCCGCTGGATTGCCGATGATCATGTACCAAGGCAGCTCGTACAGGGCCGCGTCGCCGGACAGCTGGCCCAGCTTGGATGTCTTGATGGTGCCGATCGCCTCCAGCATGCGGCTGCGCAAGGCTTCGGTTTCTTGACGTTGGGCCGGATCCGCCTTGGCGGCCGGCACGGCTTGCTGCTCCAGCATTTCGCCGAACTGGGCCGAGGAGCGCTGGCGGCGCAGGCGGCGCACCAGCCACAGCACCACGGCCATCAGCAAGGCGATCACCAGGGCCAGGATCACCACGGTGGTCGGAAGCTGAAAAACGTTGGCGGCGATGAGCAGGCAAACCACAAATGCCAGAAAGCCGATCGTCGCCAAAGTGGAGCGTTTCGTCAAGAATTGCCAAAATCGTTGCATCATAGGAGGCTATAGCGTGCGTGAGGTGGATAGGAAAAGCGGGTGGGCTGGCAAGCCGAACAGGGTGGACCGGGCGGCGCCAAGCCGTATCTGATCACAGAAAAAGACATCGATACTCCAATTATTTACGTTTCATCACGCCGGGCAAGCGTAGTTCGGTATGCCCGAAATCCATCATTTTCCAGCGCCCGCCCCAGGTGAAGCCGACCGATTCGGCCACTTCGCCATACAGTTGATAGCCGCGCATGGCCCAGGGATCTTTTTCCGTGATCACCAGTTTACCATCGCGCAAAAAGGCGCAGTCGGCGGCCAGGCCGTATTGGTGCCAACTTTGAAAGGCGGCCGCGTTGGTGACACTGGTGCCCATGCTGGCGAGCAGGTTTTGCCGCTCCGGGCTGCGATACCCTTCCAGGATCGCCATGTCGTAGCCGTGCTTTTCCTTCATGATTTTAAACACAAGCAGCAGGCGCTGGGCATAATCCTGATTCAGCAAGGTCCAGTTGCGGCTGGCCGAGACCAGCATCGGGCGCTCTTGCTGCACTTCCTGGGTGGCGAACACCAGCGGCGGCAGTTCCACCGGCGGCACCAATTGCTCGCCCTGGAGCAAGCCGGCCACCTGGTCGTTGACCTCGTGGCTGGAGTCGTCGTAGCCGCCCAACATGGTCTTGTCGCTGGCCATCAGGGCCAGCACGGGCGGAATGCAAATCACGGCGGCGCCGATCAGGCAAAGCAGATAGTGACGCCGAAAAAAATTTCCGGCAAGCTGAGCCGATGCTTGGGTCGACCGTGTCAGCGATACCACATGATCGCCGTTGCGCTTGGCCAATCGATGCAAACGCCGGTTCAATTGGACGCTGGCGCTGGACATGGTGTGGACGATAAATTCCCGTCCTGCCGGAAACAGCACGATCCAGCTGATAAAGCATGCCACAATAAAGTACAGCGCGACGGCCAATAAAAACACGAAGACCTCAATAAAAACGTTATGCGATGGCCGCGCGGGGGTGGGTTGGACGCGCGCTCCACAATGCTCGATGGAAAATATTACTTGGAATTATATCTTAGTGGTCTGATAATGCTCGATAAGTGATGATGATTTGTTCGACGTTAAGGTCCCTGTTGTTGCTTTCTAACAGGCGCCAAATTGTTCTATGATGGAGTAGAGTGGCCAGTGAATTTCATGACCAGGAGCTTTGATTTTGCAATCCCTTGACGACAGCCCACGCGGCGCGGGCAGACCCAGTCTTCTTTCCGCCACCGAGCCGGTGGACGCGGGACGGGGCCGGATATTGGCCAAGCTGGAGACCGCTTCTGCGCCCAAGGCCAAGCCGGGCGCGGGCGCGCGCGCGCTGCCGGTGGTGTACGGCTGGAACGCGATCGGCGCGGGCGCCCTGGCCCTGGTTGTCGCGGTGGCGATCTGGGGCGTGGTGGCCACCGATAACGACAGCGTGTTGAGCGGTTCGACGCGCCTGGCGGCCCGGCCCGCGCCGGATGGCGCGCGCAATGACTCACATACGGCGTCCGACAAGCCGCTTGCCGTCGCGGCCTTGATGGCCGCGCCGGTTTCGGTTGGCGCGGCGTCGGCCGGCGCGACCTCTATTGCCTCCACGCCGGTTGGCGCCGCTTCAGTGACGCCTGCGCTGGCCTTGGTCACGCCGCCCGCGCCTGCCGACGTGGCGCCGGCCCCGGCTGCGGCGACGGAGTCTGGCGCCGTGTTGCGTGATGGTGGCGTGGCGCTCGCCAACGCCGGATCCGGTGCTTCGGCTGGCACCGTGGAGCGGCCATCGCTGAGTGAAATGATGAATCGGGGTAAACATTCGTCGGTCGCTTCCGTGGCGCATTCCGTCCACAAAGCCGACACAGCGGCCGTCGCCAAGGCGCAAGGCAAGCACCCGGCCGGTAAAGTTGCCGCCGACACCCGCTTGGCTGCGGCGAGCCACAAAGTCAAGGCTATCGGCAAGGATGGCAAGACCCACCCGAGCGCGAAAG
>JAYVUV010000513.1:0-4470 GCA_043787615.1 Janthinobacterium sp.
CATGCCGGCTTGCACCCGTATCGGCCACCGATCCGCCACCGACACACAGAACGCACCGACATTCACATGCTAATTATTACGATCAAACAGGGTAAGGAAAAGAGCTTGCTTGAGGGCCAGCCGTGGATTTATGCCTCGGCCATCGACAAGGTGGACGGCAAGCCCCAGGAAAAAATGAAACCCGGTTCGACCGCCATCGTGCAATCGTCGGCGCAGAAATTCCTGGCGCGCGCGGCCTACAATTCCAAATCGCAAATCCGCGCCCGGGTCTGGACCTTCGATGAAAACGAACCGGTCGACCACGCCATGATCAAGCGCCGCGTCAAGACCGCGCTCGACAAACGTGGCGGCGCTTTGAAGAAGGCTACCGCCAAGGCGGTAGCCGAACAACTGCTGGCCTTGATCAAGGGCGAGGAAGACGGCTTGCCCGGTCTGCTGGTCGACTTGTACGGTGGCGCGGACGGTTACCTGATCTGCCAATTCCAAGCCGGTGGCGTGGATGCCTGGAAAGTGGCGATCGTGCAAGCCCTGATGGCCGGCACCGGCTGCGTCAATGTGTACGAGCGTTGCGACGAGCTCATTCGCAAGGGCGAGGGCTTGGCCGTGATCTCGGGCGCGCTGGCGGGCGAGGAGCCGCCCGACCAAGTCACGCTGCAACGCAATGGCAAGCGTGTCTTGTTCGATTTAAAAAGCGGCCACGCCTACCGCTGACGCTTCCCGGGCCGGGCAGGCCCGGCCCGGTCAGGCCCGGGCCTCTCAGTCGAGCGGCACGCCACGGTAGCGGTTCACCTCCAGCGCCGACACGGCCGGCGCCCGATTACCCCATGAAGCGCGCAGATAACTCACCAGCGCCGCTACTTCCTCGTCGTTGAGCAGCGGCCCGAAAGCGGGCATGCCGTAGGGGCGCGGATTGCCGGCCGTGCCGGGCGCGAAGCCGCCATGGAGCACGATGCGGATCGGATTGACCGCCTGTCGCATGGTCAACGCGCGGTTGCCGGCCAGCGCAGGATAGGCCGGCGGCTTGCCCCGGCCATCGCCGCCGTGACAGGCGACACAGTGCTGTTCATATAGTTTCGCTCCGCTCGCCAGCCGGGCCTGGGCCTGGGGCGAATTGTCCGGCGCCGGAGCCGCTTCGGGCCGTTCCTCTGCGGCGGATAAGCTCTTCAAATACAGCGCCATCGCGCCGATGTCGCTATCGCTCAGATGTTGCAAGCTTTGTTCGACCACTTCGGCCATCGGCCCGAACACGGTGGCGCGCGGCGAGACTCCGGTTTTCAACAAGGCCGCGATATGGCGCGCGTCCCAGTCGCCCAGGCCCGCTTCGGTGTCGGCGTTCAAGGCCGGCGCGTACCAGCCCAGCACGGGTATCAAGCCGCCCGACAAGCCACCCTCGCTCGCGCCGAAGCTGTTGCGGCCGCTGTGACAGGCGGCGCAATGGCCCAGCCCCTCGACCAGGTAGGCGCCCCGGTTCCAGGCCACGCTTTGGCCGCTCAGCTCGCGGTACACGGCGGGCCGGAAGTACAGCGCGCGCCAGGCGGCCAGCGCGATTTGCTGATTGTAGGGAAAGCGTAGCCGATGCGGCCGGTTCGCCTGTTTCACTGCGGGCAGCGAGCGGAAAAAGGCATACAGGGCGTCGGCGTCCTCGCGCTTGACCTTGGTGTAACTGGGATAGGGAAAGGCGGGGTAGAGCAGACGGCCGTCGCGCGATTTGCCGTTGTGCAGGGCGCGCCAAAAATCGTCCGCGCTCCAGTCGCCGATGCCGGTCGCGCGGTCGGAGGTCAAATTGGGCGACAGCAGGGCGCCGAAGGGCGTGTCCAGCACGCGGCCGCCGGCGTAAGCCGCGCCGCCGCGCGCGGTGTGGCAAGCCATGCAGTCGCCGGCCTTGGCCAGATAGGCGCCGCGCGCCACTTGCTCGGCCGGCGCCAGCGGCGCGCTGGCGCTGGCGGGCGGGCCGCTGTCGTCGGCCGGAAACAGGATGGCGCCGAGCAAGCCGCCTATCGCCGCGATCAACACCACAAAGTAGAGCGATTTTTTCATGGATCAGCCCGGGTCACGGTGACACGCTGCCGCAGCGCAGCGGCAAGGGCAGGGCGATGGCGGCGGCCGGCCGCGCGTCCGGCGCCGGTGCGCGGCTGGCCAGCCAGCCGGATACGGCGGCCACATCGGCATCGGACAAGCGGGCCGCGATGTCGGCCATGCAATCGGGCTGGCGGGCGCGGCGCACGCCGTTTTTCCAGGCGCCGAACTGGGCGTTGATATAGTCGCGCGGTAGCCCCAGCAGGCCCGGAATGGCCGGCGCCACCCCGGTCAATTGCTGACCGTGGCAAGTCACGCAGGCCGGCACTTTTTTGCCGGGGTCGCCGTTGTGGACCAGTAGCCGGCCGCGCTCCAGGACGCCGGCCTCGAGCGTGCTGGGCTGAACCGGCGCCGGCGCCGGATGCTGTTCCGAAAAATGCTGGGCGATTTCGCGCAGGTAGGCGTCGGGCAAGTGCGCGACCATATACGTCATCAACGGGTATTGACGCCGGCCATCGCGAAAATTGATGAGTTGGTTATAAAGATAGCCGGCCGGTTTGCCGGATATGCGCGGGAAGAAGGCGTCGCCGCGTTCCTTGCCGGCATGGCAGGCGGTGCACGCCACGATGCGCTGGGCCAGGCTATCCTCCGGCCCCTGCGCGGACGCCGCCGCGCGCTCCGGGCCGGCCGCATGCGCCTGCTGGGTCAAGGCGAGCACGCAGCTCAGGGCCGCCGCCAGCGCCTGGCCGACGCGGGGCCGCGCACTCCGGCGCGGTCGCGGTCCGGCTCCCGGCGCGACGTGAAAATGAGCACTAATAGGATGGGACATCGCGAGCAGGCTTATAAAAATGAACGGTTGCGCCACCCTCATCGGCGACAAATCGAGACGCGCGCGAGGCGGCCGATGGCGGGCCGGGCGCGCCGTCAGGCCAAGGCCTCGGCGCGCCGAGGCCCGCCTGGTCGCGCTAGGGCGGATGCGGCGCCGGTTTCAGCGCCGGCGCCTTGCCGCCCTCCGCGATCCAGCGCCGGTACACCCGCAACGCCACTTGGGCGTCGTCGGCCGCGTACAGGATTTGGCGTTCCGTCAAGCGCGGATTGGACCAGTTGGTGGTCGAGATTTTTTTCGATTTTTGCAGATGCAGGCCGAAGAACTTGGCCACCGCCGTCTTGGCGCCCAGGTCGTTACGCTGGCTGCCGCGCAGCGCCACCGACAAGTCCAGCACTTGCGCCGGCACGATGCCGAGTTTGCTGCGCAAACGCTTCACATCGTCCGACAAGCCGAACCCGACTTTCACCGTGGCGCTCGACTCGAGGATGGCCTTGAGCACCGCCAGCGGCGCGTTGGCGCCGATCGGGAACAGATAGGCCACCTGGTCCGTGGCCAGCTGGATCAAGTGCGGCCCGGTCGAGGTTTCTCCCTTGAGAAAGGTGGGTTTCGATTCGGTGTCGAAGCCGATCGCGTCGGCCGCCAGCAACACTTCCAGCGCGCTGGCCGCCTGGCTGGCCGACTGCACCAGCATCACGTCGGCCAGCTTGATGCCCTGATAGGGCGGCAGCGGCGGCTGCAGCGCGGTTTCCATGCAGCTTGATCAACCCTTGCGCGAAAATTTCGCGGTCAGCTGATGCAATTTGTCCTGGCGCACGCGGTTCGCTTCTTCCTCGGCGGCGGCGTCGCGCTCGGCCTTCTTGCGCTCGGCTTCCTTCTTGAAGCGCTGCTGCAACACCTGGGCCGCGTGGTCGCGATGCGTTTGCGTCACTTCGGCCCCGGCCGTACCGTCCAGGTCGTAGCGCAGCTTGGCTTTTTCCATGGCCCGCAAGTAGCGCAGCGAACCGGTGTGGATGCCCAGCGCGGTGCGCATCAATTTGCGGTCCAGCTCGGGCATCAGGGCCAGGATTTGCTTGTCGATGCCGATCGACAGCGGCAGGCAGTCGCGGAAGGCGGTGAATTGTTGCTGAAACTGTTTCAGCAGCGTGCGCGGGGTCAAGCCCGTAGCGGGAGTGGCGACGGAAGGCTGTGCCGCATCAGCAGGCTGGGGGGTGAGACTGGGCGTGTTCATCGACTTCATTGGTTAGGCAGGAAACGCGAGCATAGCATGGGCGCCGGGGGCGTGTGTTGTCCTTTTAGTCAGGATGTCGCTTTGCTTACGAAACCATTCGCCGCAGCAAGGCGAGAAAGTGTATAATGTCGCCTGCGCGAAAATTTGCCGATGCCCGTCATGATAGTTGTGTTGTCGTGTGGCCAGGCAAGCCGGTGTGCTTATAAGACCCAGTGATGTCGGATATGGGATTTGTCTATTATTCCGATATCTTGTCATATGGCATAATCCGGCGCTTCGCAGTGTCGTCACAGGACGACCGATTCGAGCCCGTGACGGGCTTTTTTCATTCCGCAATGTATATCGCCACTTTGTCTACCTCGGCTTCAACCCACACGCGCCCGCAGCGGGCCGCGTT
>JAYVUV010000514.1:0-19133 GCA_043787615.1 Janthinobacterium sp.
CCCGGCGCGCCTTGACGCCCTTGCGTATCCACACTTCTTCCTGGGCCAGGAACTTGTCGAACTTGGCGTTCTCCACTTCCTCAATTTCGAGCTGCTCGCTCTTGCGCACTTGGTAGGTGGTGAAATTGCCCGGATACGACAGCAAACGGCCACGGTCGAGCTCGATGATGCGGGTCGCCACATTGTCCAGGAAGCTACGATCATGGGTAATGAAGAGCACGCTGCCTTTATAGTCGCGCAACAAGCCTTCGAGCCACATGATGGAAGTGAAATCGAGATGGTTGGTCGGCTCGTCGAGCAGCAACACGTCCGGCGCCGAGACCAGCGCGCGCGCCAGCGCCACCCGTTTCTGCATCCCGCCCGACAAGGTTTTCATCAGCGAGGCGCCTGCCAGACTGAGCCGGTCGAGCGCCGTTTCCACCTTGTTCGGCAAGCTCCACGCGTCGGCCGCATCCAGCTTGACCTGGATGTCGTGCATGCGCTCCATCAATTCGTCGTCGTTGCCCTGCCCGAACTGGCCGGTCAGCCCTTCATACTCTTTCAGCAAGTTGGACAAATCGCCCATGCCCGAGGCCACCGCGTCATACACCGACATCTCGGGGTCGAATTGGGGTTCCTGCTCCACATACGCGATCTTGATGCCTTGCTGCATGACCAACAAGCCGTCGTCCAGCTTGAAGCGACCAGAAATAACCTTCAGCAGCGACGATTTGCCGGTGCCGTTGCGGCCGATGATACCGACGCGCTCGCCGGCCTCGAGTGAGAATTCCGCGTGATCGAGCAGCGCGACGTGACCGAACGCCAATTGCGCCGATGAGAGAGAGATGACAGCCATAGTAGGAGAGAAGGTGCTCGCTGGCCCTTCGCCCAAGGACGAAATGCGCGACGATTAAATGAATGAAGCCCGCATTGTACCGATAGACAGGCATCGATGACCATTTCTTGGCGAAGTCCGGGCCATCATTGCGCACGATTGGCCCGCTTGCCACGCTTGGCGGGCGGCGCCGGCGCTTCAGATCGCGCGCGTCGCCCCGCCGCGACTAGGTCGGCACCTGCCCGATGGCGGCGGCCCGCTGCTGACGTTTAAACGGCAGCATGAGCATGGCGGTGTAGCGATTGCGTTGACACACTTCCCACAATACGAGCGACACGCCGATCGCCGTGCCGACGCTGCCCAGGGCGACCAGCGATTTCACGTGGGTCAACCGCCCCAGCACGTCGGTCAGCTTATACATCACCGTGGCGTGAAAAATCAGGATAAACAAGCTGGCCCGGCCCAGGTAAGCCAAGACCTTGGTGGCCCAGGCCGACATGCTGAGCAACTTGCACAAGCACAGCATCACGTAAATTCCGCAAAATGCTTGCACCGTGGTCACGACCACGTCGTCGTAACGGCGCTGATTGAAGTCGAGCTTAAAGCCGAACTGATGGTCCAGCGCCAGCGTGATCGCCAAGGCGCCGAGCATCAAAGGCCAGCTGAGCGCGAACTGTTTCACGCGCGCCGACAAGAAATGCCCCATCAAGAAAAATACGGCGGTCAACAACAGGAGGTCGGCGCTGAACGGCAAACCGCAATGCAGCAATTCAGGACCAAAGCCCAGCATGCGCACGCAAGCCGGATTGGTCGCGCCGCTGTCGAACAAGCGCAAGAAAAAATACCCGGCGACCGCCATGCAGGACAGCAACGCCAACCGTTTCGGCCAACTGTCGACCAGGCGCCGGCCGGGTCCCAGCAAGAGCACGGAAAACATATACAGCAACCACAGGTGGGGCAGGAACCAGGTCGGCGTCCACATCAGCGTGAAACCGGTGCCGTACACCAGGCCGAGCACGATATTTTCGACAGAACCGATATGCAACATGACGCGGATCAAACCGATGACGATGACGACCACGGCGCAGGGCTTTAACCAAGCGTCGGCGCGCTCATAAGCCAAGGTGCCGATGCCGCGCGCGCCCATCGATAAAGTGGTGCCTGAGATAAAGAAGAAAAACGGCACCAAAAAGGTCATGATCAAGTCGCCCAGCCATGGCGAATACGCCTCGAAAACGGCGTTATGGACGATCACGATCAGCAAAATACCGAGGCCTTTGCCGATATCGATGGTGGCCAGTCGGGTCTTGGGAAGCGCGCCGTCGGCGGGCGCGGCGCTGGTGATCTCGGTGGCTAAGTTTGGCATCGCTAGTCTTTCAAAAGCTAAAAAAAAGGCGCCCGCAGGCGCTTCGCCGAAGGACCAAATGCGCGACGATCACGTGAATGAAGCCAGCATTGTACCGACAGCCGCGCATCGAGTAGCATTTCCCGCCAAAGTCTCGGCTATAATTGCGCTCGATTCGCCCGCTTGCCCTCCTCGCAAGAACGGCGTTTCAGCGGACCGGCAGCCAAGCCGTCCGGCGTCCTCCCCGTAGCACAATGGATAGTGCACATGCCTCCTAAGCGTGGGATACAAGTTCGATTCTTGTCGGGGGGACCATCTTTTTCCGCTGTCGACGATACCGTGGCGCGCTTCCAGGCGCGTCGCGACAGCCCGCAAAAAAGCCACCGCATGGGTGGCTTTTTTTATCGTGAACTTCACGCTCACGCTCACGCTCACGCGCGGGTCGCGCCGCGCCGAAACGGGCCGAGCGCTAGGCTGGCAGCGCCGCGATGGCGCCGACCGGCTTGGCGCGTTTGACCGGCAGCAGCAGCATGGCGGCGAATTTATTGCGTTTGCAAATCTCCCACAAGGCGATCGACACGCCGATCGCCGCGCCGATGCCGATCAAGGCGATCAACCACTTCACGTCCGTCACCCGCATCAGCAGGTCGGTCAATTTATACATCACCGTGGCGTGGAAAATCAGGATGAACAAGCTGGCCCGGCCCAAATACGAGAACACCTTGGTGGCCCAGGCTGAGACGCTGAGCAATTTGCACAGACATAGCATGACGTAAATCCCGCAAAACGCTTGTGCCGTGGACACGATGACATCGTCGTAACGGCGCTGATTGAAATCGAGCTTGAAGCCGAACACGTAATCGAGCGCGAGCATGACCGCCAAGGCGCCGATCATCAGCGGCCAGTTGAGCGCGAACTGTTTCACGCGCGCCGACAAGAAGTTACCCATCAAGAAAAACATGGCGGTCAAAAACAGGATGTCGGCGCTGAACGGCAAACCGCAGCGTAACAAATCGGGGCCGAACTCCAGAATCCGCACGCAAGCCGGGTTTTCCGCGCTGCTGTCGAATAGCTGCAAGAAAAAGTAACCGGTGGTCGCCATGATGGACAACAGGGCCAGCCGTTTGGGCCAGGAATCGACCAGGCGCTTGCCGCGCCCCAGCAACAGGGCCGAGAACATGTAGAGCAGCCATAAATGCGGGAGGAACCAGGTCGGGGTCCACATCAATGTGAAACCGGTGCCGTAGACCAGGCCGAGCGCGATGTTCTCGAACGAGCCGACATGCAGCAAGACCCGGATCAAACCGATGGCGATGACCACCACCGCGCAGGGTTTCAACCAGGCGTCGGCGCGCTCATAGGCCACCGTGCCGATGCTGCGCGCGCCCATCGAAAAGGTGGTGCCGGATATAAAGAAGAAGAAGGGCAAACGAAACGTCATGATGAAGTCGCCCAACCAAGGGAAACTGGTATCGAAAATACCGTTATGCCCTATCACGATGAGCAAAATACCGATGCCCTTGCCGATATCGATCATGGCCAAGCGGGCTTTGGGCGGCACGCCGGTCGCGGCGGCGGCGCTGATGTCAGCGGAGTGGGTACGCATCGACAGTCCTTTAAAAAGTGAAATGGCGATCGGACACCGGATCGGGTACGATCGAAGAGAATTCATTCAGCACAACACATTGCAATGGCAGCGCTATCCATGCCGATACAAAGCCGAGACCTGGGGCCTTCGTTATTGTGGTGTCTCCTCAAACATGCCGATACACCGCCGCCGGCTAGCTGACGGCAACAGTATTTAATTCAATAGCAAGAAAATATCTACGCTCGCGCGCCGTCCTATGACGGATCGATCGATACCGGCCATGCGTATTCCACACCATTTTGTGCAGCGCATTAAAATGCTAACGCAATATTATTAAGTTGTCCATTCCAAACTTAATCGTGCGTGCCTTTTTGACGCGAACAAAAGTAACGATATTAAATTTAGTATTTCTTTTTGGAATTACCAAATGCTAATTAGCAATCGAGTGATAATGAGGACCGGCGCGCGCGATTCGGCGAACGACGGTCGAAGGGAAGTGGGCAGGCGATGGCCGGAACGTGGCGTTGAAACGCCAGCCGGGCGGCTGGCGATAGGCAGGAGACTAGTACGCGGCGGGGCGCGATGTCAGGCCGACGGCAGCTTTGCGGCGCGCGACATAGGCCAATAAACCCAGGCCGAATAAAAACATGGCGTAGGTATCGGCTTCCGGCACCGCCGTCATGGCGCTGGCGCTGGCGGAAAAGCTCTGCAACAAGGAAAACCGCAATAGCTTATCGGTCGGGTTTTCCAGGAAAATATCGATGAAACCACCGCCCTTTTGCGCCGCCCCGGCGCCGACCGAGAAACTGCCGCCGGTGGTGGTCACGGGCGCCGTTTCGATGCCATCCAATTGGTAATTATTATTAACGAAACCATAACTGACCGACGCGCTCGTATCCCCCGCCGTTTGGGTGTCGAGCACATAAGCGAACGGAATCCGGAAATTGCCGCGCGCCCCAGGCAGCAAGTCGATCACGGCGGCATTACTATTGCCCGCATAAATCTGGCTCTGGCCACCTTCTTTGATCACCGCGCGGCCTATGCCATTTCTGCCATAGGCGTAACTGTCGCCCAGATCGCTGCGCCATTCGGGAAAGCCGCCGCCGATCGCGGCGCCATGATTATCGGTGAATATCAGCGCGTCGACGCTGACCCCGTCGCCCATGGTCAGCAAATTGCCGACGCCACTGCCCATGGTGAGCGAACACTTGCTCCAGTCCATGGAAAACTCGGCGCTGCTGGCCTGAACCGTGCCGAACGGAATTAAACATCCCGCTATCACCACGCTCAATATCGTTTTGATCCGCATAGTCACTCCCGAATAACTAGTTGCCAAATTATTACATATTCTATCGCGCCCGCGCCGCGCCCGATAGCGTCTTCGGCGCCTAAACGGTAAAAGGGGGCGGCGCGACCCGATTTCGTCCGTAAGTGACGGTTTGACGCAACACGGCGGCCGGTCTATCGCTCGGCCGCCCGGCGCGCGCGCGCAGCCAGTAACAAGCCCATTCCCGCAAGCAAGGTCAACCAGCCGGGCAGCTCGGGCACGGCCGTCAAGGGATAACTGGCGGCGGCGCTCACCTGGCCGAACATGGTATAGGAAACCGGCGCCGCGCCCGGGTTGCTCACGTCCAAGAACAGGAAATAACTTTGGCTGTTGATACCGGTATGCACCCGCAAGTTGCCGGCGTCGAAGCTGGCGCCGTCGGCGGCGACCAGGCCGCCCTGGCGCCAGATCTGGAAACCGACCGTGCCGCGCGCCGCGTCGCCCGCCTGCACCGCGAGCGTGATGGAATACGGAATCGCCAGCGATAAATGCGCGCCGCCCGCCAGACTGAAGCCGGCTAGCATGCTCAGCGCCGATTGTCCGCTCCCCCCATCGGCGGCGGCGAACGCATTGCCGTAGCCGGTGCCGGCCCGCGCGCCGCCGGACTGGGCGAAAGACAGCTCGTTGCTGCTCACATCGCTATCGTTGAGCGCGCCGGCGACGGCCCCGCTGCTGCCGATGAAGCTCCAGCCGGTGAAGGCGCTGCTGTGGTCGCGCATCTGACTATTGAGCAGGGTCAAGTCCAGCACCGTGTTGGTACTGGTGGTGAGCGCCGCTGCCGGACCGCTTAGCGCACTCAGCGCCAACATCAGGCCCAGGCAGATGGATGGGATACGCATGGTGCTTCCTCAAATGGTCGACGGTCTTGAAAAGATAGCATTTTTTCACCATTTGTCGAGCACGAATTCACAACAGCGGATTAATAAAAAATAATAATGAGGCAACATCGCATGCGCCGCCCGCCTCAAGGCAGCAGCGCCGTCGCCTCGATCTCGACCCGTGCCTGCGGCTCGATCAAGGCGGCCACCTGCACCGCCGTCATAGCCGGGAAATGCAGGCCGATGACTTCGCGGTAAGCTTGGCCCACGGCGTGATGGGCAGCCACATATTCTTGCCGGTCCACCACGTACCAGGTCATGCGCACGATATGCTCGGGCCGCGCGCCGGCCTCGGCCAGCACCGCGACGATGTTGAGCAAGGCTTGGCGCACCTGGCCAGCGAAGTCCGCGCAATGGAAGCGGCCTTGGCCATCCCAGCCGATCATGCCGCTCACGCACACCGTGCGCCCGACGCCGACCACGCCGTTCGCATAGCCGCGCGGCCGGACCCAGCCCGGCGGTTGTAAAAATTCCATGGTCATCCTTTCCTCTCGCGATTCGCTGACGCGGCTTGGCCCACGGCGGGCGCGGCGCGCAGCAGTTCGCGCGCAATGATCAGCTGCTGCACCTCGCTGGCGCCCTCGTAGATGCGCAGCGCGCGGATTTCGCGGTACAAACGCTCCACCGGGTGACCGGACACCACGCCCAGGCCGCCGAACATTTGCAACGCCGCGTCGATCACCTGCTGCGCCGTCTCGGTCGCCGTCAGCTTGGCCATGGCCGCTTCCTTGGTCACCATCCGCCCCTGGTCGCGCAACCACGCGGCGCGGTAGGTGAGCAAGGCCGCCGCGTCGATGCCGGTCGCCATCTGCGCCAGCTTGGCCTGGGTCAGTTGAAAATCGGCCAGGGTCTGACCGAACATGCGCCGGGTGCGGGCGTGCGCCAGCGCCTCGTCCAGGGCGCGCCGCGCGAAGCCCAGCGCGGCCGCCGCCACCGAGGTGCGAAACACGTCCAGGGTCGCCATCGCCACCTTGAAGCCTTGGCCGGCCGCGCCGATCCGGCTCCCGGCCCCGACCCGGCAATCGCGAAAACGCAGGCGCGCCAGCGGATGCGGCGCCATCGTCACGATCCGTTCGGCGATCTCCAGGCCGGGCGTGTCGGCGTCGACGATGAAGGCGCTGATGCCGCGCGCGCCGGGCGCCTCGCCGGTGCGCGCGAACACCACATAAAAATCGGCGATGCCACCGTTCGAGATCCAGGTCTTTTCGCCATCGAGCACATAGCCGCCGTCGGCCGCAGGGCGAGCGCCGCATTGCAAGGCCGCCACGTCGGAACCGGCGCCCGGCTCGGACAGGGCGAAGGCGGCGATCGCCTCGCCGCGCGCCACCGGCCCCAGATACCGCGCGCGCTGCGACGCGTCGCCAAACAGGCCGATGGCGCCGGCGCCCAAGCCCTGCATCGCGAAGGCGAAATCGGCCAGGCCGGCGTGGCGCGCCAGGGTTTCTCGGATCAGGCAAATGCTGCGCGTGTCGATGCCGACCGCGTCGATGCCGACCGCGTCGATGCCGACCACGTCGATGCCGACCGTGCCGGTGCCGACCACGCCCGCGCCGGCCGCTTCGAATCCGACCGCGTGCGCCAGCCAGCCCGCCTGGCCCAGTTGACGCACCAGCCCACGGCACGCCGCGTCCACGTCGGCGCCGTGCTCCTGCGCGAGATGGCGCGCGGCCCAGTCGTCCAGCCGCCGCGCCAGATCGCCGTGATGGGGCGCGAAGAACGGCCAGTCTAAATAGGATGTGTCGCTCATCGTCATGCTCTCAATCGCCTTCGAAGCGGGGGTGTTGTTTGGCCGCGAAGGCGTGGTAGGCGCGGTGAAAATCGTTGGTCGCCATGCAGATCGCCTGGGCTTGCGCTTCGGCCTCGATGGCTTGCTCGATACCCATGCTCCACTCCTGCTGCAACATGGTCTTGGTCATGCCGTGCGCGAAGGTCGGCCCTCGCGCCAGCTCCACCGCCATGGCGCGCGCCGCCGCCAGCAGCCCGCCCGGCTCGACCAGGCGATTGAAAAAGCCCCAGCGTTCGGCCTCCTCGCCCGCCATCGCGCGTCCGCTGAACAGCAATTCGGCCGCGCGGCCCTGCCCGATCACGCGCGGCAGCAAGGCGCAAGCGCCCATGTCGCAGCCGGCCAGGCCCACGCGCGTGAAGAGAAACGCGGTCCGGCTGCGCGCGCTGCCGAAGCGGATGTCGCACGCCAGCGCCAGCATCGCGCCGGCCCCCACGCACACCCCGTCCACGGCGGCGATCAGCGGCTGCGGGCAGGCCCGCATGGCCTTGACCACGTCGCCCGTCAAGCGCGTGAAGGCCAGCAGACCGGGCATGTCGAGCCGGGTCAGGGCGCCGATGATGTCGTGCACGTCGCCGCCGGAACAAAAATTCTCGCCCGCGCCGGTCAGCACCATCACCTTGACGTCGTCGGCCCGCGCCAGCGCCAAAAACAGCGTGCGCAGTTCGGCATACGAATCGAAGGTGAGCGGATTTTTTCGCTCCGGCCGGTTCAATGTCAGGGTCGCCACGCCCTGGTCCACCTCGAACAGGAAATGGCTGGCGCGATGATCGGCCAGGCCGCCGTGGCCGGGCAGCTGATGCGCCTGACCGGGAAGATGACGCATAAACGATACTCCTTAGCGAGGCCCGAGGGCCTGGTTCGATTTCAATTCCTGCTTCATCTGCGACAGCGGCGCGATCAAGCGGCCCTTCTCCGGCCCCACACGGGCTGCGGCGGTTCGGCGATCCGCCCCTCGCGCGGCCGGCGCACCCATCTCAGCCCTCGTCCAGCGCGGGCGCCGGCCGCGTTTGCCCTTGCGCCTGCGCCAGATTGCGCTCGAACTGAGAGCGGGCCGCCCGGTACTGGCGCGGCCAGGCCAAGTCGCCGGCGCCGACCCGGGCCGCCTCGGTCAGCGTCCAGGCCGGATTGGCCAGATGCGGACGGCCCACCGCGCACAAGTCGGCGCGGCCGGCGGCGATGATGCCGTTGGCGTGATCGGCCTCGTAAATGGCGCCCACCGCGATGGTGGCCAGCCCCGCCTCGTGCCGGATGCGGTCGGCGAACGGGGTCTGGAACATGCGCCCGTAGCGGGGCCGTTCGCGCCGGCTCACCTGGCCGGAGGAACAGTCGATCAGGTCCGCGCCGGCCGCCTTGAACAGGCGCGCGATGCACACCGCGTCATCCGGCGTGGTGCCGCCCGCGACCCAGTCGTGGGCCGAGATGCGCACGCTCATCGGCTTGTGCGCCGGCCACGCCGCGCGCATCGCCGCGAACACCCGCAGCGGAAAGCGGCAGCGGTTTTCCAGGCTGCCGCCATACCGGTCGTCGCGCCGGTTGGTCAACGGCGAGATGAAACTCGACAGCAGGTAGCCATGCGCGCAATGCAGCTCGATCCAGTCGAAACCGGCCCGCTCCGCCGCCACGGTGGCGCGCACGAAATCGGCCTCGATCCGGGCCAGATCGTCCTCGCCGGCCGCGCGCGCGGTGGCCGACACGCCTTCCACATACTGCTGTTCGGACGCCGCCAGCAAGGGCCAGCCACCATCGGCCAGGGGCAGATCGGCGCCTTCCCACGGCACGCGGGTGGCACCCTTCGGCCCGGCGTGGCCCAGTTGCAGGGCGATCTTCGCGTCGCCGGCGTGCACGAAATCGACCACGCGCTTCCAGGCCGCGGTATGGGCCGGCGTGTACATGCCGGGGCAGCCCGGCGTGATGCGCGCGTCAGCCGACACGCACGTCATTTCGGCGAACACCAGGGCCGCGCCGCCCAGCGCGCGCGCGCCCAAATGCACCAAATGATAGTCGCCCGCCACGCCGTCCACGGCGCTGTACTGGGCCATGGGCGACACCACGATACGGTTTTTCAAGGTCAAGCCGCGCACCTTGAACGGCGTGAGCATCGGCAGTCGCGGCCCGGTCCCGGACGGCGCGGCGCCCGCCAGCCCGGCCTGGGAGCGCGCCCGCGCGGCCAGCCAGGCTTCAAAGCCGGCCACATAGGCAGGGTCGCGCAGGCGCAGATTCTCGTGCGACAGGCGCTGGCTGCGGGTCAGCATCGCGTAGGCGAACTGCGGCGCCTCCATGGCCGTGTAGCGCGCCACGTTTTCGAACCATTCCATCGAATTGCGGGCCGCGCTTTGCAGCTTGAGCACTTCGACCATGCGCGCGCTCTGATAGCGCGCCAGCGCCGCCGCCAGGTCGGCATGCCCGTCCAGACAGCGCGCCAGTTCGATCGCGTCCTCCAGCGCCAGCTTGGTGCCGGAACCGATCGAATAATGGGCCGAATGGGCCGCGTCGCCCATCAACACCACCGGCGTGGCGCCCTGCCAGTGCAGCCACTGGCGGCAAAGCACATGGGCAAAACGCCGCCAAGACGGCGCGCCCGCCGACCCCGGCGGGTTGGGCAGCAGCGCCTCGCCTTCCAGTTCGTCGCGGAACAGGCGTTCGCAAAACGCGATGCCGTCTTGCTCGCCCATACGGTCCAGCCCCGCGCCGCGCCACACCGCTTCCGGGGTTTCGACGATAAAGGTGGCGTGCTCGCCGTCATACTGATAAATATGCGCCTGAAACCAGCCGAATTCGGTTTCCTTGAAGGCGAAAGTGAACGCCGAAAAGCGTTTGCGCGTACCCAGCCAGATGTAGCGGCAGTCGCGCGTTTCGATCTCGGGCCGGTAACTGGCCGCGTAACGCTCGCGCACCCGGCTGTGGACGCCGTCGCAGGCCAGCACCAGGTCGGCGCCATGGCGGCGCGCCCATTCCTGCTCATCCTTCACCTCGGTCTCGAACAACAGTTCGACGCCCAGCGCGCGGCAACGCCGCCGCAAAATGGCCAGCAGGCGCTGGCGGCCGATGCCGCAAAATCCATGGCCGCCCGAACGCAGGCGCTCGCCCTTGAAATGGATCGCGATGTCGTCCCAGTGATGAAACGCCCGCGCGATGGCCCGCGCCGTGACCGGGTCGGCCTCGGCCAGTCGCTCCAGGGTCTGGTCGGACAACACCACGCCCCAGCCGACGGCGTCGCCCTCGCGCTGGCGTTCGACCACCGTGACGCGGTGGGCCGGATCGCGCCGCTTCATCAGCAGCGCGAAATACAGGCCGGCCGGCCCGGCGCCGATGCAGAGGAAATTCATTCGCCCCCGCCGTCGCGCAGCTTGAAGCGCTGGAGTTTGCCGGTTTCGGTGCGCGGCAGCGCGCTCACAAAGCGCACCGCGCGCGGATATTTATACGGCGCGATCTGCTGCTTGACGAATGCCTGAAGCGCCAGCGCCATCCGTTCGGACGGCGCCCAGTCGGGCTTGAGCACCACATGGGCCACCACGATCTGGCCGCGCTCGGCGTCGGCGCGGCCGGTCACGCCGCATTCGGCCACCGCCGGATGGCGCAGCAGCGCCTCCTCCACTTCCGGCCCGGCGATGTTGTAACCGGCCGAAATGATCATCTCGTCGTTGCGCGAACGGTAGTAGAAATAGCCGTCGGCGTCCATTTCGAAGGCGTCGCCGGTCACGTTCCAGCCGTCGCGCACGTAGTCGCTCTGGCGCGGGTCGGCCAGGTAGCGGCAGCCGGTCGGCCCCTTCACCGCCAGGCGCCCAATCACCCCCGGCCCGACCGGATGCCCGGCCTGGTCGAGGATACAGGCGCGGTAGCCGGGAATCGGCTTGCCGACGGCGCCGGGCCGGATGTGCGCACCGGCCGCCGAGATGAAGATGTGCAGCAGTTCGGTGGCGCCGATACCGTCGATCATGGCCAGGCCGGTCGCCTCTTGCCAGGCCAGCCGGGTGGTCAACGGCAGCGCCTCGCCGGCCGACACGCTTTTTTGCAGGCGCGATACATCGTAACCGGGCGCCAGCGCCGCCATCTGGCGGTAAAAGGTGGGCGCCGTGAAGCAGATCGTGGCGCGCTGATCCTGCATCGCCCGCAACAGGGTGTGCGGGGTCGGCTTTTCCAGCAGGACGGCGCTGGCGCCCACCCGCAGCGGAAACAGCAGCAAGCCGCCCAGGCCGAAGGTGAACGCCAGCGGCGGGGTGCCGATGAAAATGTCGTCCGGCCCGGTTTCCAGGATCGAGCGCGGGAAGCAGTCGCAAATGGCCAGCAGATCGCGGTGAAAATGCATGGTGCCCTTGGGGACGCCGGTGGTGCCCGAGGTGAAACCGATCAGGCACACGTCGTCGGCGGCCGTCTCGCAGGCGTCGAAGTGGGCCGGCTGGCGCGCCATCAGCGCTTCCAGCGAGGCCGGCGCTTCGTTCCCATGCGCGTCCTCGCCATCGAAGCACAGCGTGGGCGGCGCCGCCGGCAAGGCATCGATTTCGCCGCGCAGGGCGGCCGCGCACAGCACCGCGTTCACTTCGGCCTTGGCGACGATGGCGGCCAGTTCGCGCGCGCGCAGCTGCGGCATGGTGGGCACGGCGATGCAGCCGGCCTTGAACACGGCCAGAATGGCGGCCCCCATCAGCGGCGTGTTGGCGCCGCGCAGCAGCACCCGGTTGCCCGGCACCAGGCCCAGCGGGCCGCGCAGCACGTGGCAGATTTGGTTGACCCGCGCTTGCAGCTCGGCGTAAGTCCAGCACCCCCGTTCCGAACGCAGCGCCACCCTGGCCCCGCCGCCGCCGGCCACCGCCGCGTCGAGCAGGGCGGCGGCGCAATTGAGGCGCGCCGGATAGGACGGCGCCGGCGCGTCGAGACACAATTCGGGCCACAGCCGGCGCGCCGGCAGATGGTCGCGCGCGAAGCGGTCGACATGGGCGCTGGCGCCCTGCTCCAAGGTCGAATACACGGCCCGCCTACGCCGGTGCGCCGGCGGCCACGCTAGGACGCATAACCCTGGCGGATCAAGCCGGCCTGGTGGATCACGGCGCGCACCACGTCGGCCAGCACCGCCTGCACCGCTTCGTTCGACCAGCGCTCCGGCTCGAAGCCGCGCAACGCGTCGGCCGCCCCGTGCAAGCCCAGCGTCGCGCAAGCCACGTGCAGGCGGTCGATGCGGATCTGGACCTCGGCCCGCTCGCCGCCGGCGAACAGGGTATCGATCTCGCCGCTGGCGGCCGTCAACTGGTTTTGAAAGCCGGTCAGGTAGACCAGCAGGCGGTCGGCGTTGATGCCCAGCCTTTGTTCGGTGTCGCGCGGCGCCTCGGCCACATGCTGGTAGCCGCTGGCGGCCTTGTCGAGAAAAACCGCCAGATGGACCCGCACCTGGTCGGCCTGGAAGGGCTTGACGATATAGCCGGCCGCGCCGGACTGGGTGGCGAAGTGCACCGTTTCCCGGTCGCTGGCGGACGACACCAGCACGAAGGGCATGCTATTGAGCGCGGCGTCGGCCTTGACCCGCTGGAGCAGCTCCATGCCCGACAGGCGCGGCATGCGCAAGTCGCAAAAACAGATCGCCGGGCGCAAGCCGTCCTCGAGCTGCTCCCAGGCGTCGGCGCCGTCCTCGGCTTCGATGATATCGAACTTGCCGCAGCTGTCGATCAGGTGCATGAGCACCATGCGCGAGACCACATCGTCGTCAATAACCAATACCTTCATGATTCCTCCATGCCCGCGGCGCCGTGCCGCCCTCGCCGTTCCCGCATTATATGACGATCGGCCCGCGCGAGCCCGTCAGCCCGGATAAAGCCGGGCCGGCCCGCAACACGCCGCCCTCACGCCGCCGTGCCGGCGATGTGCGACAGCAGCTGGCGCAGGCGCGGCAAGGCGCGTTCCAATTGCAGCCACTGATGCCGGTCGGCCGCTTCCTCCAATTGGCTGCACAACAGATGCAGCTCCATCTCGTCCAGATACGCCGCGCTGCCCTTGACCCCGTGCAGCAGGCGCCCGGCGCCGTCGCTGTCGCGCACCGCCAACGCGGCGTCGATCTCGCCCAGGCGCTTGCCGACATCGGCGGCGAAGGCGCTGCGCATGCGCCGTTTCAAGTCGCTCGCGCGGCGCGCCGGCGCGCCCGCCGCCTCGGTGTTGACCCCGAACATGGCGTCGAGTTCGACCACGCTGGGCGTTTGGCCGTACTGGTCCATCAAAGGTAGTATGAAACCGCGCCGCAGCTGCCGGTCGATCGCCTGCGTCAGCTGCGCGTGCAGCGCCGTCTCGTCGATCGGCTTGGTCAAAAAATCGTCCATGCCGGCCGCCAGATAACGGCTGCGGTCTTCCTCGCTGGCGTTGGCGGTGAGCGCGACGATCATCAACTCCTGGTCGCACACCGGCGCTTCGGGCGGCCCGCCGGCGCGGATCAGGCGGGTAGCGCTGGCGCCGTCCATCTCCGGCATGCGCCCGTCCATCAGGATCAAGTCGTAGCGCGTGGTGGCGCAGGCGGCCACCGCCAGCGCGCCGTTGGCGGCGATATCGACCCGGTGCCCGAGTTCCTCGAGCATCATGCGGATGATGATCTGATTGGTCGGGAAGTCCTCGGCGCACAGCACCCGCAGGCGGTGGCTGTGCGGTTCGCGCCGCACCTGCGGCAGCAGCGGCGGCGCCACCCCGTCGGCCAGCGGCAGCACGAAAGTGAAGGTGCTGCCCACCCCCGGCGTGCTGTCGGCCGAGATATGGCCGTCCATCAGCTCGACCAGTTGGCGGCAGATCGCCAGTCCCAGGCCGGTGCCGCCGTAACGCCGGGTGGTGGTGCTGTCGGCCTGCTCGAATTTTTGGAACAGGCGCGTCATGGCGTCGTGCGCGATGCCGATGCCCGAATCGCGCACCACGAAACGGATCATGTTCAAACCGCGCCCGTGCGGCCCGCTGAGCACCCGCTCGCGCTCGACCCGCACCTTGACCGCGCCGCTCTGGGTGAATTTGAAGGCGTTGCCGACCAAATTGACCAGCACCTGGCGCAGCCGGGTCGGGTCGCCCACCACGAAGGGCGGCAAATCGTCGCCGAACTCGATGGCGAAGTCGACGCTGCGCGCGGCGGCCTGCTCCTCGAACAGGCCGACCACGTTCTCGATCGCCGCCGGCAGCGCGAAGTCGATGTTTTCGATGGTCAGCTTGCCGGCCTCGATCTTGGAAAAGTCGAGCAAATCGTTGATGATCGACAGCAGGGCCTGGGCGTTGGCCTGGCCGCGCAAAATCTGTTCGCGCGTGCTCGCCTGCAGCAAGCCGTCGCGCAGGGCGAAACCGAGCATGCCGATCACCCCGGCCAGCGGAGTGCGCATCTCGTGGCTCATATTGGCCAGGAATTCGGACTTTTGCCGGGTCGCGTCTTCCGCCTTTTGCTTGGCCAGGCGCAGCCGCTCGTCGTTTTCCTGGAGCGCCCGGTTAGCCTCGGCCAATTCCTCGGTATGCTTGCGCACCTGTTTTTCCTGCTCCAGCAAGAGGGAATTCTTTTGCTGGACTTCGGCCGTGCGCAGCGTGACTTGCTGCTCCAGGCGGTTTTTTTGCAGCCGCATGCCATGCACCCGGTACTGGTAGGCACCGTACACGCTGCCCAGCATGAGCGCGGCCAGCAGGCTGCGGAACCACCAGGTTTTCCACACCGGCGGCAAGATGGTGATGTTCAAGGTGGCGCCCTGCTCGTTCCACACGCCGTCCTTGTTGGCCGCCTTGACCCGGAACACATACTGGCCCGGGTCCAGATTGGTGTAGGTGGCGAAGCGCTTGGTGGCGTCGGTTTGGACCCAGTCCTGGTCGAAGCCCTGCAATTGGTAGGCGAACAGATTGCGCTGCGGGGCGGCGTAATGCAGGGCCGCGAATTCGAGCGAAAACACCGAGGCGCGGTCGTTCAGGGTCAGCGCGGTGGTGTGATCGATGGCGCTTTTGAGCACGTTGGGAAAATCGCCACGGCCCGGTTCGAGCGGCTTGTTAAACACCTGGAATTCGGTGATCGCCACCGAGGGTGGCACGTTGTTGTCGCGGATCGACTCGGGCGCGAACGCGGTCAAGCCGTTGAAACCGCCGAAAAACAGGGTGCCGTCGCGCAGCCGGCGCGCCGAGCCGTCGAAATACGCGCCCTCGATGGTGCCGTCGGCGCCGCCGTAATTGCGAAACAGGCCGGTCTGGGTGTCGAGCAGGGAAATGCCGCTGTTGGTGCTGATCCACAGGCCGCCGCCGCTGTCGGCCAGGATGGCGGCGATGGCGTCGTCGGCCACCCCGTCCTTGCGCATGTAGCGCTTGAAGCGCAGCGAGCCGTCCATGTTCGGCTCGACCCGGTTCAAGCCGTTGGCGGTGCCCACCCACAGCGTGCCGCGACGGTCCTCGAACAGGAAGTGCACCTCGTCGTGACTGAGGCTGAACGGGTCTTTCGGGTCGTGCCGGAAATGGCGGAAGCGGCCGCTGGCGCGGTCCAGCAGATCGAGGCCGTTGAAGGTGCCGACCCACAGCGCGCCGTGGCGGTCCTCCAGCACCGGGCGCACCACGTTGTCGGCCAGGCTGGTGCTGTCGGCCGGGTCGTGCCGGTAGCTGCGGAAGCTGCCGCTGACCGGATCGAGCCGGTGCAAGCCGCCGCGCGAGGAAATCCACAGCATGCCGGCGCGGTCGCCCACGATGCCGCGGATGCTGTCGCTACCGGGGTCGCCGCGCGCGAACGACAGGCTGGAAAAGCGCTGCGTGGCGGGGTCGAAACGGTTCAAGCCAGCCCGCCCGCCGATCCACACCACGCCGTCCTCGGCGCGCCACAGCGCCGTCACCTGGTCGTCGTTCAAGCCGCCCGGGCGCAGCGGATCGCTGCGATACACCTCGGCCGAATTGGAGGCGATGTCGAACAGGTTCAAGCCGCTGTTGGTGCCCAACCACAGCTTGCCCTCGCCCGCCTCGGCGATGGCGCGCACCTTGTTGTCGGACAGCGAGTGCGGCTGGTCGGGCTGCTTGACGAAGCGCGCGAAACCACCGCTGCCCAGATCAACCCGGCTGACCCCGCTATACCAGGTGCCGACCCAAAAGGTGCCGAAACGGTCGCGGTGCAGCGCCGAGATCTGGTTATCGGCCACGCTATGGCTGTCGGTCACCAGGTGGCGGTGCTGGACGAAGCGGTCGCCCCTGGGCTGCCAGTGAAACAAACCCTCGGCGTGGGTGCCGACCCAGATATTGGCGTCCACGTCCTGATACATGGCGGTGACCGCCGAACCGCTCCAACCCTGCTCCGATCCGAGCCGGGCGCGTTGCGGCTCGCCCTGGGTCAGGCGCCAGCGCTCGATGCCGCCCATGCTGCCGATCCACAAATTTTGCTCGTTGTCGGCCAACAGCGCCTGCACCGTGTTGAACTTCGAATCGGGCGCCGGATCGAGCCGGTAATGGACGAAGGCGGCGGTGCCGGGAGCGAGCATGTCGACCCCGCTGGCGGTGCCGACCCACAGCCGGCCGGCGCCGTCGCGCGCCAGCGCGTTGACCTGGTCGTGGCTCAAACTGCCCGCGTTGGCCGGGTCGTGGTGCCAGATGGTGAAGGCGCCGGTGGCCGGATCGAAATGCTGCAAGCCGTCGCTGGTGGCCAGCCAGAAGCCGCGCGCGCCGTCGCTGACGATGGCCAGCACATGGCGGTTGCCGTTGCCGCGCTTGGCGGTCTCGTTGGGCAGGAAATGGGTGAAGCCGCGGCTGGCCGGGTCGAAGCGATCGAGCCCGCCGTCGGTGCCGACCCAGAGCTGGCCGTCCGCGTCCAGATGCAGCACCCGCACCCAGTTGTCGGCCAGGCTGCGCGGATCGGCCAGCGCGGTCTTGTAGGTGACGGTGCGGTAACCGTCGTAACGGGTCAGGCCGGCCTGGCTGCCGAACCACATGAAACCCTGCCGGTCCTGGGCGATGGCCAGCACCGATTCCTGCGGCAAGCCCTGCTCCACGGTGAGCTGCTCGAAGCGCAAAGTGCGGGCCGGCGCGCCCACGGCCGGCGCCTGGCCGGCGCAGCACAACACGGCGCACAGCAGCAGCAAACAGCGGAGCAGGTGGCGGGTTGGCAGCACGAAGCGATCCTGTCATAAAACGGGCCATCATAAACCATCGCCGAGGGCGGCCGGCCCGGCGCCGGTCAGGAACCGAAAAAAGCCAGCACGTCGTCCCGGCGCGCCTCGGTGTCGCGCTGGCCCAGTCCGATCAAATCGCAAGTATATGTCGATTCGAACAATAAATACGAGGCCAGCGCCGCGCCCCGCGCCTCGGTCGCGCCTATGCCCGACAACATGGTGCGGATCGGCGCCGGCAAGCTGCCGATGTGGCGGGTGGCGATGTCGTCGAGCCGCTCGGACGGCGCGATCACCAGCAATTCGACCGGTTTGAGCGGGGTTTTGTCGTGCAATTCGCGCGGCAGCATCGACAAGGTCAGGTTGATGCGGTTGAGCCGCTCGATATCGACCGCCAAGCCGTCCAGGAAAATCGAGGACAGCGCGTGGCCGGCGATCTGCGCCAGGCTGGGGTAACGCGCCGCGCCGCTGGCGCCGCGGGCCGGCTCCGTCAAGCGCCCGGCGCCCACCACCAACACCTTGCTGGCGCCCAGGTGGATGGCCGGCGAAATCGGCGCCAGCTGGCGCATCGAGCCGTCGCCGCAGTATTCGCGCTGGCCGGCCACGAACAGCGGCACGGCCGGGAAGATGAATGGAATCGCCGACGAGGCCAGCAAATGCTGGATGCCGATCTGGTCTTCCAGGGCCAGGCGCTGGGTCCTGATCCAGGGCGCGATGGTGCTCGCGCTTTGGTAAAAGGTGATGTGCTGGCCGCCGCTGTAGGACGAGGCGGTGATGGCCAAGGCGTGCAGCAAGCCTTCCTGGAGCACCGCATCGAGGCGCGGCAAATCCATCATGCGGTGCAGCAGGCTGACCAGGGGGGTATTGTCGAGCAGGGAGCTGGGCGGGGCGGCGCGCCATTTGCGCAGCAGCCAGCCGAACGAGAGCAGCGACAACCAGCGCGCGCCCGAGCGCAGCACGCCCAGCGAATCGGCGCGGTAGACCTGTTCCACGGCGATGTTTTGCCACACGTCGAGCAGTTTTTGCACCCCCTCGCCGAAGTTGTCGGCGCGGCAGGCCAGCGCGGTGGCGTTGAGCGCGCCGGCCGAGGTGCCGCAGATGATATCGAAGGGATTGCGGGCCGGCGGCCAGCCCGCTTCCCACAAAATGCGCGAAATCGCCTGCAACACGCCCACCTGGTAGGCGGCGCGGGCGCCGCCGCCGGTGAGAATCAGGCCGGTTTTCTTTTGATTTGCCATCGACCCAGGTTAGCAGGGTCTGCCGGATTTGTGAAACTAGTTTGATGCTAGTGATACCGATTCGCCCGGGCTGTCGCGGCGCCGCCTCACTCGCCG
>JAYVUV010000515.1:0-6478 GCA_043787615.1 Janthinobacterium sp.
AGCACACTGCGGCTTACCACGCCCTGCTCACCGGCGCCACCGCCAATTACATGCGCGATCATCAGCGTGCGCTGGTGAAAATTGTGGCGCCCTCCGCAAATGCGTATGCATTGTCGCCTTCAACACTGCGCGACCAAGGCTATTTGCCGCCTAGTTTCGCCGACACTAATTCTTATTTGCAAACTTCATGCATCTTGCTAGTGAGCGATGGCGCCCAACTCGATGCTTTGGTGGTCACCGAAGGCGGTAACGTGATCGAAGATCGTGACATCGCCCACATCGCTGCCTTGGTTGGCCCGGGCGGCGGCTATCTCGGCCATCAAATCGGCGGCACCGCCACCGAAGCCATAGGCGCCGAAGGCAGCTGGTCGCTCAAGGGCGCAGACCTGAGCCATTTTACCAACTCAAAATGCTCAACCACAGCCGCCAGCAGCGGCCACCTGGCTTCGGCCCTCCATGCCACCGGGGCTAGCGCCGACAAAACCGATGGCGAGTTCTTCGCCCGCGAACCGACTCCCGACGACCTGCTGCTCAACCAACTTGAAACTCAACTCAGCCTGGGCAATGCTGCGGTAGTCGCAGACGGTAGCGCTTGCGGCACGGACCCTGCCACGAACGCTGCTTTAGCGGTCAACACCAACCGCGACATCGTCAGCTGCGGAGTAACTGGCTTTTGGCAAACTGGCAACCCATGGAAAAAGCCTGTGGCGACCTATGCCGACCTACCTACCACAGCTAACCCTGGCGATGTCACACTTACTCTGGATACGATGCGTGCCTATTCGAGGATAGGGACAGATTGGGTCGCCTTGGCAGCGGATCAAACTGGGAATTTAAAAATATCAAGCAAACTCAGTGCCAACATTGCGAAAATAGGCAATAACATGGAGGTCGGTACGAACCTGAAAGTTGGCGGCGATATGAACGTCATGGGTGGCCCTGCAAAAAAAGGGACAGGCGAGGTGAATGCCAACGGCATAGAGTCAAAAGACTTTACGATAGCGCCATCCTACACTTTTGGGAACCGAATCGCTGTTGCGGGTAACTCATGTCAGCTAGATGCCAATGATGCGCAGCGAACATCTGCAAAAAAAGCTGCTGCGGCCGGTCTGATCGTGTCCGATGCCAACGGCATCACCATGGTCTGCCACACGCCGGACAACCTATATCGCTACCAAAACGGAACCTTCACACCATGAACACGCACGCACCAGCCTTCACCGCAAAGAAAACTGGCAAACGCTACGCCGCCCTGACGGCGCTGTTGATGACGATCAGCTTGTGGAGCGCCAGCGCCCATGCATGCTGGGAAGAGGCGGCCAAACGTTACGGCATCGACGTGCGCTTGCTGTACGCCATCGCCAAGACCGAATCGAGCATCAATCCGCAAGCCATCAACCGCAATGCCAACGGCACTTATGACGTGGGCCTGATGCAAATTAACAGTTCCTGGTTCCCCACCCTGCGCCGTTACGGCATTCAAGAAAATCACCTGTACGATCCTTGCGTGAGCCTGCAAGTGGGCGCGTGGATCCTGGCCCAGAACGCTCATCGCATGGGCAATTCGTGGGAA
The DNA here is from genome assembly GCA_043787615.1 of Janthinobacterium sp. Taxonomy (GTDB): domain Bacteria; phylum Pseudomonadota; class Gammaproteobacteria; order Burkholderiales; family Burkholderiaceae_D; genus Janthinobacterium. The sequence continues at coordinate 1,574 of JAYVUV010000515.1, forward strand.
GCCATCGGCGCCTACAACAGCGGCGATCCGGACCGCCGCCTAGCTTACGCGCGCCGCGTTTTCAAGAACTTGCCAACGCTGCCGTGATCGCGGCGCGGCTTTAAACTTCTCCTTTCCCGGGCCGGTCCAGGCCCGCTCGATGCCGCCAGCCGACGCGCGCGCGATATCGGGGATAATCGCGGGCCGTGACAATCGTTTCACGGTTGCGATTATTCAGGAGAAGACATGCATTCCAAACATTTGACCGCCGCCCTCGCCTTGCTCGGCTTGATCGGCGCCGCCGGCGCGCAAGAAACCATCGTCAAAATCGGCCATAGTGGCCCCCTGTCTGGCTCCCAAGCCTTTTCGGGCAAGGACAACGAAAACGGCGTGCGCCTGGCCATCGAGGAATTGAATGCCAAACCGATCTCGGTCGGCGGCAAGAAGATCAAGTTCGAACTGGTGTCCGAAGACGATCAAGCCGACCCCAAAGCAGGCGTGGCCGTGGCGCAAAAACTGATCGACGGTGGCGTCAAGTACGTGGTCGGCCCGTATAACTCGGGCGTGACGATCCCTGCCTCGCGCAATTATAACGACGCCGGCGTGGTGGTGGCCACCGTGGCTTCGAATCCCAAGATCACCCAGCAGGGCTACCACAACCTGTTTCGCGTGAACGCCAGCGACATCCAGCTCGGCTCGAAAATGGCCCTGTACGCGGCCAAGGAAATGAAACTCAAGACGGTGGCCGTGATCGACGACCGCACCGCCTTCGGCCAGGGCGTGGCGGAGGAATTCAAAAAACAGGCCAAATTATCGGGCATGCAGGTGGCCGGCCATGAATTCACCACCGACAAGGCGTTCGATTTCAGCGCCATCCTCACCAAACTGAAATCGAAAAACGTGGAAGCGATTTTCTTCGGCGGTTACGCGCCGCAGGGCGCGCCGATGGCCCGTCAGATGAAGCAGTTGGGGATGAGCGCCAAACTGCTGGGCGGCGACACCATCTGCACGGCCGAAATGGGCAAATTGGGCGGCGATGCGGTGGCCGATAACGTGCTGTGCTCGCAAGGCGGCTCGATCCTCGACAAGGCCGTCGGCGGCCCGCAATTCCAGGCCAAGTTCAAACAGCGCTTTAAACAAAACGCCGATGTCTACGCGGCCTCGTTTTACGACGCCACCCTGCTGTTCGCGCAAGCGATGCAAAAGGCCGACTCGATCGATCCGGCCAAGGTGGGCCCGGAAATCGCCGCCATATCGTACAAAGGCGTGGCCGGCAATTACGCCTTCGATGCCAACGGCGACATGAAGCAGTCGCCGGTCACCATCTTCACCTTCAAAAACGGCGTGCCGGTGGCGTTGACCAGCTACTGATCTGCCCCCAATAGAACGCGGGATGCGTGCAATGCGCACCCCGCGTGCATCTCGCTGCGCCAGCCCGACGCGCGGTGTCAGCCTTAGGATGACGACCGCCTCCCCACCAAGTCAGGCAGCTTGTCTGCGCGTTCGCCATTGCCGGGCGATCCTCGTATCCCCACTCCCTATTCTCCATCCCAGCGTCATGGTCCGATAAAAATATAAAAAACCCCCAATATTTTTTACACAACTGATATCATTTGTAGAAACAAAATATTAAAATATACACATCAACAAACGCACCATTTTCTGGGAAAGTTTCGCGTTCTTGGCGCCGGCATGCGAAACAATTATGAAGAATATACCCATCTGGATGCATCTCGCATTGTGGCCCTTGCTCTCAAGCTGTACACCGAATGCGTGGCAAGAGGGATGCGCCGAGATCGTGTTGGGCCACATTCACTTGAATCTCCCGCTGCGCAATCTGACGCAATCGACCCCGCGCCGCTCGAACAGCGGCAACCTCGTTTTTAAGTTCGACTCCAGCATGCCGGGAGTGGACTGTCCAATCGGTTGCCAAGAGTTGTTCGTCAACGTCGCACAAAACACCACAGGGACGCTGGCGCAGCAATGGCAATTCCGGCAGCCGGTCGACACCGGGCGTATCAGCGCCGGCTACCGCGTCTATCAAGATCGCTTCAACCGCGCCGACCATCCCCGCAACGAGATACTGGTCCCCGCCGACACGCCGCGGCCGCAGGACGAGTTTTACAGCTGCGCCGCCGAGAACGGCGAGCCGAATCCCCTTTGCCAGGTCACCGCCATGGCGAAAAACGGGTTAGTGGCCCATTTCGCGATACCGCGCAAGGTGCTGGCCAAGGCGCGCCCGGCGGCCTCTTTTGTCAGCAATTCGCTCGACCAATTTTCAGATAATCACATCAACGGACTATGTCAATGACGCTTCAACTCACCCCGCAACAGATACAGCAGGCGCAACAAACTTTGGAAAACGGCGGCGCGGCGGCGATGTGGCAGTATCTCGCCAGCCAGGGCGACAGCTATGCCAAAAACGCGGCCCAAATCATCGGCGATCCGACCGGATTTTTCGGCCAGATCGTCACGCAAAGCTGGATCAGCGCCGGCGCCGATCTGTCGAAATTCCCCGACGTGGCCGAGTCTTACGCCGGCAACTACATCTCGCAGGCGGCCGCCAACAATGGCATGCTGCCCAACGCGGGCGCGATTGAAACGGCCTATCGGCAAGCCCTCGATGCGAACCATGTTCCCGTCAACGCGGCGATCGATTCAACCATGGATATCCGCATCTGGACCGCGTTCCTGGGTCTGGAAGAGAGCCGCAAGGAAGGCACCTCGGCTTATCTGGACCAGTCGAAGGTGCAGCAGGTGACGCAATTTTTGCGCGCCGCCGTGGCCACCGCGACCGACGAACACCGCTACTATTACGATCAGGCGACCGGGCGCTGGTTTTACCAGGTACGCGATCCTCATGGCAACTTCCTTCGCTTCGAGAATGCCACGCCCGACATCGAACGCCGCCTCAGCTGGTGGCTGCGCTCGGACGCCTATCTCAAACGACGCGAACTGGCGGGCGGCGCCATCTCCGGCGCGAGCGCCAAGGCGTTCAACGCGTCGCAAAGCTTCATCCGGCGCGACCCCCTCATTCTGGACCTCGACGGCGACGGCCTGGAAACGAGCGGCCCCGCCCAGTCACACGTGCTGTTCGACCTGGACGCCGACGGCGTCAAGACCGGGACCGGCTGGGTCAACGCGGACGATGGTTTCCTGGTCATGGATCGCAACGGCAATGGCACGATCGACAACGGCCGCGAATTGTTCGGCGACGCCACCCCGCTCAACGCGGGCGGCACCGCGGCCGACGGCTTCAGCGCGCTGGCCCAGGAGGACAGCAACGGCGACGGCAAGATCGACCAGCTGGACGCCAATTGGAGCAGGCTGCGCGTCTGGCGCGACCTCAACCAGGACGGCGTTTCGCAGGCGGGCGAGCTGTTTTCCATGGATCAAGCCGGGGTCGCCAGCATCGGCGTGGCCAAGACCGCCAACGGGGTCAGACTGCCCAATGGCAACCTGATCGCCGACCTGGGCACCTACATCAAGACCAGCGGCGTGGCCGCCACGCTGGGCGCCGCCAGCCAATTGGCCGATGTCAACCTGGCGCAGGATACCTTTCACAGCGTGTTTGTCGATACCATTGCGGTCGACGACGATGTCAGGTCGCTGCCCACCATGCACGGCTCGGGACTGGTGCGCGACCTGGAACAGGCGGCCAGCCTGGATAACGCCGCCGGCGCCGCGCTCAAGAGCAAGCTGGCCGCCTTCGCCGCCGCCGGCAATAGCGCCGAGCAACGCGCCTTGCTCGACGACCTGGTGCTGGCCTGGGCCAATACATCGACGCTGACGGCCCGCATGCAGGACCGCAACCCGACCAAAGTCAATCTGGCCTGGTCCAGCGCCGCCGCGCAAGCGGCCTGGGAAAACAAATTGCACGTGCAGGAAGCCTTTAACGGACGCTATTTTTTCGCCTTGCCGGGCGATACCCAAAGCGGCGCCTTGAGCGGACTGACACTGGGAGCGGTGGACGCGCAAGGCCGGCGTACGGCCACCGTCAATCTGCTTGCTCAACAGACCGACCAACTACAGCAAGGTTATGACGCCTTGAAAGAATCGGTGTACAGCGCGCTCATCTTACAGACGCGCCTGAAACCCTTGCTCGACACCATACAGGCCAGCATTAGCGGCGCCAATGTGGAATTCGATTTCGCGCCGTTGACGGCGGCGCTCAACGCGCGTCTGGCCGGCAATGCGGCCGAGGGCTTGAACGACTGGGTCGAGCTGGCCCTTTATGCGCGCCCGCAACTGGCCGGCGGCGGATTCAACGCCTGGACGGCATTGGAAAGCTCCTTGCGCGCGGACAGCGTGAGCGCCGAGGCCCGGGCCGAGGCCCACATCACGCTCGCGGGCGCGGGCAACGACAATGTCAATGGAAACGATGCCAACGATAAGCTATTCGGCGGCGCCGGCAATGATATGGTCAATGGCGGCGCGGGCAACGACGTGCTCTCCGGCGGCGCCGGTAACGACGTGTTGAGCGGCGGCGCCGGCAACGACATCTATCTGTTCAAGCCCGGCGACGGGCAAGACACGATACGGTCCTATGCGAACGAAGGCGGCGATGCCCTGATACTGGGCACCGGCATCACAAGCGGCAATACGCGCGTGACGCGCGCCACCGGCGGCAATAGCAACGACTTGCTGCTCTGGTTCGGCGCTGGCGATCAAATACGGGTGGAAGGCTATTTCAACGCCTCCTTGCGCCTGTCCAATATTCAATTTGCCGATGGCACGGACTGGGATTACAGCGCCGTCACGAGCCGGCTGGTCTACGACGGCGGCGCCGGCAACGACACCCTGAGCGGCTTGGCCGACGCGCCGAACACCATCAACGGCGGCGCCGGCGACGACCTCATCAGCGGCGGCAATGCGAGCGACATCTTGAACGGCGACGCAGGCAACGACACGCTGAACGCCGGCATG
>JAYVUV010000516.1:0-3530 GCA_043787615.1 Janthinobacterium sp.
GCTCGGCTCCCCGGGGTCGATGTGGCAAATTCGATCGGGCGGGTGGGTTTGGCGGGCAATTTTGTAGTAAAATTTCATAAAATACATTCATAAGGAACCATCATGGCGCTGCATCCCGTAGTCGACACCGTTACAGCCAGGATCATCGCGCGCAGCCGGCCTTCGCGCGGCGCCTATCTGGCCCACTTGGAGGCGGCCCGCATCAAGGGCGTGCAGCGCGGCGCCTTGTCGTGCACCAACCTGGCCCACGGTTTCGCCGCCTTTCCCGCCAACGATAAGTTGATCCTGCGCCAGACGCGTCAACCTTCGGTGGCCATCGTCTCGTCCTATAACGACATGTTGTCGGCCCATCAACCGTTCGAGCGCTTTCCCGCCGTCATCAAGGAAGCGGTGCGCCGGGTCGGCGCCGTGGCCCAGTTCGCCGGGGGCGTGCCGGCCATGTGCGACGGCGTGACCCAGGGCCAGCCGGGCATGGAATTGTCGCTGTTTTCGCGCGACGCCATCGCCATGGCCACCGCCATCGCCCTGTCGCATAATATGTTCGATTCCGCCGTCTACCTGGGCATCTGCGACAAGATCGTGCCGGGCTTGCTGATCGGTGCCTTGCATTTCGGCCATCTGCCGGCCGTGTTCATTCCGGGCGGCCCGATGACCAGCGGCATGTCCAACAAGGACAAGGCCAAGATCCGCCAGCTGTACGCGCAAGGCAAGGCCACGCGCGAAGAGTTGCTCGAAGGCGAATCGCAGTCCTACCACGGCGCCGGCACCTGTACCTTTTACGGCACCGCCAACAGCAACCAGATGTTGATGGAAGTGATGGGCTTGCACCTGCCCGGTGCGGCCTTCATCTCGCCCAACACCCCCTTGCGCGACGCCCTCACGGCCGCCGCCGCCCAGCGCGCCGCCGCGATCGCCTGCGACGGCGACGCCTATATTCCGGTCGGCCATATCGTGGACGAGAAATGTATCGTCAACGCCATCGTCGGCTTGCTCACCACGGGCGGTTCCACCAACCACACCCTGCATCTGGTGGCGATCGCCAAGGCGGCCGGGATCGTGATCGACTGGAACGATTTCAATGAGTTGTCGGCCATCGTGCCGCTGCTGGCGCGCATTTATCCGAACGGCGACGCCGACGTCAACCATTTCCACGCGGCCGGCGGCACCGGTTTCCTGATCCGCGAATTGCTCGACGCCGGCTTGCTGCACGAAGACGTCACCACCGTGCTGGGCAAGGGCTTGCGCGCCCACTGCGCCGAGCCCTTCCTGGACGAGGCCGGCACCGGCGTGGTCTGGCGCGACGCGCCGGCCGTCAGCGGCGATGAGAATGTGCTGCGCACCGTCAAGGCGCCGTTCGCGCCGGACGGCGGCATGGTGCTGGTGTCCGGCAACCTGGGCCGGGCCGTGATGAAGGTGTCGGCCGTCAAGGCGGAGCACCGTTCGGTGCAGGCGCCGGCTCTGGTCTTCAATTCCCAGGAAGATTTCATGGCCGCCTACAAGGCCGGCCAACTCGAGCGCGACTTCGTGGCCGTGTTGCGTTTCCAAGGCCCGCGCGCCAACGGCATGCCCGAGTTGCACGCCCTGACCCCGGCCCTGGCCAACTTGCAAGACGCCGGCCGCCACGTGGCGCTGGTGACCGACGGGCGCATGTCCGGCGCCTCCGGCAAGGTGCCGGCGGCGATCCATGTGTCGCCCGAAATCCTGGCCGGCGGCCCGCTCGGCCTGGTGCGCGACGGCGACATGATCCGTCTGGACGCCGACACCGGCGTCTTGCAAGCGCTGGTGCCGGACGATGTCTGGCATGCCCGTTCGCTGGCCACGGCCGACATGAGCGTCAACCATGTCGGCATGGGCCGCGAATTGTTTGCGATGTTCCGTTCCACCATCAGCGCCGCGGAAGAGGGCGCCACCACCTTCGGCCTGCCGTCGCCGATTCCCACCACCGTTCCCTTGCACGACGGCGTCAATGTCGGCGACACCGTGCCGGGTTCCGATGAAGACACCCTTGTGAAGAAATGACCATGACTATGACTCTGCTGGAAATTATGCGCACCTCGAGCGTGATCCCCGTGATCGCCATCGACGATCCCGACCATGCCGTGCCGCTGGCGCGCGCGCTGGTGGCGGGTGGCATCCGCGTGCTGGAAGTGACCTTGCGCACCAAACACGGCCTGGGCGCGATCCGCGCCATGGCCCAGGTCGAAGGCGCCATCGTCGGGGTCGGCACCCTGACCCAGGCCGATGAATTCGCCGCCGCGCGCGACGCCGGCGCCGTGTTCGGCGTCTCGCCCGGCTTGACCCCGGCCTTGATCGCCGCCGCCAAGAGCAGCGGCTTGCCGCTGTTGCCGGGTGTGATGACACCGTCCGAAGTGATGTTGGCCCGCGAGCAAGGCTTCAAGCAATTGAAACTGTTCCCGGCGGTGCCGGCCGGCGGCGTCGGCATGCTCAACGCCATTTACGGTCCGCTGCCCGACATCACCTTTTGCCCGACCGGCGGCATTTCGCAAGAAACCGCGTCGCAATTTTTGGCGTGCAAAAACGTCGCCTGCGTGGGCGGTTCCTGGCTCACTCCGAAAGACGCCATTTTGGCCGGTAATTGGGACCGCATCACGGAATTGGCCAAGGCCGCCAGCGGCTTGCGCTGATGCCGGCCCGGCGCCGGCGCCAAGCGTGGCGCCGGCGCTGAAATAAGCGACGGCCGGGCTTGTTACGTGGCAAGATCATGTTTTCCATCGAATCGCGCGCCATGTCCCTTTCCCGGCCCCTCACCCTGGGTGAAATCGAGATGGCCTCGCTGGTGTTCGGCGAGGCCATCGACTACGCCCGGGTGCGCATCCATCGCGGCTCCTATCTGTGGTTTAATTTGCAGCACCCGCACACCGTGATGGCGCCGGACGGCGGCATCTATTTCATGCCACCCCAGTACCGCGACGATTTTTCTTTCCAGGATGCGCGCGCCCGCTTGCTTTTCATCCATGAAATGGTGCATGTCTGGCAGTATCAGCGCGGCTACCGGCTGCGCTGGCACGGCCTCTGCCTGGCGCTGGCCGGCGCCTACGCCAGCGGGCGGGCTTACCGCTACGACGCCCGCTTGAGCGAGCCGCGGCGGGTTTTTTCCGATTTCAACATGGAGCAGCAGGGCGAGATCGTGGCCCATTATTTCGGCGCCCGCTATCTGGGCTTGGGCGCGCATCTGGGCAAGTTGGGCGGGCTGGAGCGGGTGTTGGCGGCTTTCCTGCGCGATCCGCGCGACCGCGCCTTGCTGCCGAAACCCTGGTTTGCCCGCTTGCTGGCCGCTTGTTAAGCGCGTACGCGCCCCTCGGCTCGTCACTTTGACAACAAAATGTCGTATTTAGCTAGATATATTGATATCGCAAATTAACTAAAGTTGCGATTGAGATACAATAGCGAACATGAGCCCTCGCGCTCATCAAATACAAGGAGGCCGCGCCGCTCGCGCAGCCGGGGTTGGCGTCGCCGGCTCCGCTGACGGCGGGCGCGGTCATGTCGGCCTCAGCCCGGTCTGAGGC
>JAYVUV010000517.1:0-24549 GCA_043787615.1 Janthinobacterium sp.
AGCCGTTCGAGGCGCCCACGTCCATGTATTCGATGAAGCGCAAGATGTAAGGCGTAGGGCGGAAATGGCGCGCCATCGGGACGATTTCGTGATCGTTCATGCCGGCCTTGACCACCATGTTGATCTTGATCGGGCCCAACCCGACCTGGTGCGCCACGTCGATGCCGTTCAGTACGTCCTCGACCGCGAAATCGACATCGTTCATGCGCTTGAAGGTGGGGTCGTCCAGCGAGTCGAGCGAGACCGTGACCCGGTTCAAGCCGGCGTTCTTGAGCGACTGGGCTTTTTTCGCCAGCAGCGAGCCGTTGGTGGTCAGGGTCAAGTCCAGCGCCTTGCCGCTGGGCGTGGGCAGGGCGCTGAGCATGCCGATCAATTTTTCGATGTTTTTGCGCAGCAGCGGCTCGCCCCCGGTCAGCCGGATCTTTTCGACCCCGTGCGCGATGAACAGGCGCGCCAGCCGGGTGATTTCCTCGAACGAGAGCAGGGCGGTCTGGGGCAGGTAATTGTAATCCTTGCCGAACACTTCCTTGGGCATGCAGTACACGCAGCGAAAGTTGCAGCGGTCGGTGACGGAAATGCGTAAGTCGTGCAGCGGCCGGGCCAGGCGGTCGGCCAGGCGGCCGGTGGGCGTCTCGAGCACGGCCGGAATGAAGGGCGGCTTGTTGCGCCCGTCGGCAAGGATGATCACTTTTTCAGACATAAATTCTTCAGGGCGAGCCGTGGCCGCTAGTTTAATGCAGATACGATAGCACGAGCCCCGTTATCGCACAGGCCAGTATCACTTTGATGGTGCCGATCCGATAGCGCAGCAGCGCCACGGCGGCGGCCGCGCCGATGGCCATGGCGAGCGTGTCCGCATGCGGACGCGGCGCGGCCAGCCAAAACACGTGGCGGCCGAAAAACAGCGCCAGGCTGACGATCACGCCCACCACGGCGGCCGAGATGGCCGTCAGCGGCGCGTCCAAGCGGGCGTTGTCGCGGCTGGCCTCGACCAGCGGGCCGCCCGCCAAAATGAAGATAAAAGACGGTAAAAAGGTGAAAAACGCCGCCACGCAAGCGCCGGCCACACCGGCCAGCAGCACGCTGGCGCCGGCGGTGGCGTGATGCCAGGCACCGACGAAACCGACGAAGGCGACGATCATGATCAGCGGCCCGGGCGTGGTCTCGCCCAGCGCCAAGCCGTCCATCATCTGGGCCGGGGCGAGCCAGTGAAACGTTTCCACCGCGCCTTGATAGACATAGGGCAGCACCGCATAGGCGCCGCCGAAGGTCATCATGGCGGCCTTGGTGAAGAACCAGGCCATCCGCGCCAGCGGCCCGTCGGCCCCGCCCAGCCAGACCAGGGCCAGCGCCACCGTCAGGCCGAGCGCGCCGCCGATGGCGCTTACCCGTGCCAACGCGCGCCAAGCCAGGCGCGCATGGTGCGGGGTGGCGGTGTCGTCGTCGATCAGGGCCAGGCCGTAGGAGGGCCGCGCCGCCGCGTGCCGGCCCGGCTGAAATAGTTGCGGCCGAACACGGCCGCCCACCAGTCCGGTCAGCGCGGCGCCTAGCACGATCAAGGGAAACGGCAGGTGCGCCACGCTGGCCGCGAAGGCGCTCAGCGCGATGGCGCCCAGGCCGGCGTTTTTGACGACGCGCCCGGCGATGCGCCACGCCGCCACCAGGACGATGGCCACCACCGCCGGCTTGACGCCGTATAGCACACCGGCCACGGCCGGCACGGCGCGATAGGCCATGTAGATCCAGGACAAAACGATCAGGAGCAGCAGCGATGGCAGCACAAACAGGACGCCGGCCAGGATGCCGCCACGGGTACGGTGCATCAGCCAGCCGATGTAGACGGCCAGCTGGGTCGCTTCCGGACCCGGCAGCAGCATGCAGTAATTGAGCGCGTGCAGGAAACGCCGTTCCGAAATCCAGCGCCGCCTTTCCACCAGCTCCGTGTGCATCATGGCGATTTGGCCGGCCGGGCCGCCGAAGCTGACACAACCGAGTTTCAGCCAGTACCAGAAAGCTTCCCGCAGGGTGACGGGAGCGGGGCGTTGATCGCGTGGGATGGTCATCGGCGGTGCTCGGTTGGTGATTGAAATAAGCAAAAAAAGGGAAGCGCATGGCTTCCCTTTTTAACGCTGTCAGCTCATGGGCCGAAGCCCGTTTCGCTTACTCGCGGTGGGTGTTGATTTGAATCAGCGGCTCGTCCGCTTGCGGTGGCAGCGGCTTGCGTTCGCGCGGCACGCGTGCCGGTGCGACCGCCTTGGCCGCCGCTTCACGCGCGGCGCGCAGCTTGTCCGGATCGGTGGCGGCCAGGGTCAGGCCGGCCGAATCGAGCACGGCTTCCAGATCGACCGCCGGCGCCGCCGGAGCGACAGCGGCTGGCGCCGCGGCCACTGGTGCTGGAGCAGCGGGAGCGGGAGCGACAGCAACCGGCGTCGCGGCGACAGGCGCAGCGGCGGCCGGAGCCGAGACAACCGGAGCCGCCATAACCGGAGCCGACACAACCGGAGCCGACACAACCGGTGCGACCGCCACGGGCGCGGCCACTTCCGCTGCGACGGCGACCGGCTCGGTCACCGCTTCCGCGACAACGCTTTCCGGTTCGCCTTGCACCGCGAACGGGGCAATGGCGACCGGTGCCGCCACGGGTGCGACTTCAGCGGCGCTGACCGGCGCCGGCTCGGCCGTCACTTCCTTGGCCGTGAAGGCATACTCGGCGGCGGGCGTCGGCTGCGACGCGGCGGGTGTTTCCAGCGGCGTCGCCGAAGCGACCGACACCACGGCGGGGGCCGGGCTATCGACGCCCGGGCTTGGCGCGGCCTGGGCGGCGACAGGCGCCGTCTCGGACGCGGCATGCACCGGCGCTGGCGTCACGGCCACATCGCCGTCGCCGTTTTGCTCTTGAATATCGCCGTCATTGGCCGACGCTTCCGCGCCTTCGCCCTCGACGCCCTCGACGCCTTCGCCCTCGCCGCCTTCGCGGTCGCGGCGATTGCGGTTACGGCCACCGCGACGGCGGCGGCGGCGCGGTTCGTCGCCACCTTCGGCGTCGATTTCCTCGCCGTCCGGGCCGATGCTCGGTGCCGCTTTAATCAGGCTGGTCGGCTCGGTCGACAATTCCACTTCCGGGCCGGCCGGCGCGCTGCTCAGCGGCTGCGCCGGAGTCACGGCGGCCAAGGTATCCTCGCTCTTGGCTTCGGTCAGGGCGACCTTGTCGGCGCGCGGTTCGCGGGGCGGACGGGGCGGGCGCTCGGCCCGTTCCGGCCGCTCGGCCCGTTCCGGCCGCTCGGCGCGCTCGCGCGGCGCGGCCACGGCGACCTCGCCCGGCTCGCGTGGTTCACGCGCTTCGCGTGGCGGACGTGGCGGCCGTGGCGGACGCGCCTCGGCCGGTTTGGCCACTTCTTCCGGCGCGGCCGGACGCGGGCCGCTCACCTGGCCTTGGCCCGGCTCGCGCTCTTCGCGCGCGCCCGGTTTGCCGGTGCCGGGGCCGTTGCGGTTGCGTCCGCGCGGGCCGCGCGCGTTACGGTCGCCGCGGTCGGCGCCCGGAGCCGGCTTGGCGCCGACGACGGCGGCCGGCGCGGGCGCCGTTTCTTCCTCTTTCTTAGGACGGAAGAAATTGATGATTTTGTCGAGGAAGCTCTCCGGCGCGGGCGGCGGGGTGAACACCGGCGCGGGCTTGACGGCTTCCACCGGCTTGCGTTCGACCATCGGCGCCGGTTGATCCGGGGTGATGGTCTTGACCATGGCTTCCTGGCGCGGCTTGGCGTCTTCCTTCTGGCGCTTGCTGTAAGCCATATCGGTTTCGGCGCTCTCGGCCAGCTTGTAACTCGCCTCGGCGTCGTCCAGGCGCGGATCGTCGTGCTTGATGCGTTCGAGCTTGTAGTGCGGAGTTTCCAGATGCTTGTTCGGGATCAGGATCACGCCGATGCGGTGGCGTTGTTCGATCTTGAGCACTTCGCCGCGTTTTTCGTTGAGCAGGAAAGCGCCCACGTCGACCGGCACTTGCACGTGGATGGTGGCCGAATTTTCCTTCATCGCCTCTTCTTGAATGATGCGCAGCACTTGCAGCGCGGACGATTCGGTATCGCGGATGTGGCCGGTGCCCGAGCAGCGCGGGCAAGTCACGTGGCTACCCTCGGAGAGCGACGGCCGCAGGCGCTGACGCGACAATTCCATCAAGCCGAAGCGCGAAATCTTGCCCATCTGGACGCGCGCGCGGTCGTGGTGCAGCGCGTCTTTCAAGCGTTGTTCGACTTCGCGCTGGTTCTTGGCCACTTCCATGTCGATGAAGTCGATCACGATCAAGCCGCCCAGGTCGCGCAGGCGCAATTGGCGCGCCACTTCCTCGGCCGCTTCGCAATTGGTGTTGAAGGCGGTGGTTTCGATGTCCGAGCCGCGGGTGGCGCGGGCCGAGTTGACGTCGACCGAGACCAGCGCCTCGGTGTGATCGATCACGATCGCGCCGCCGGACGGCAGTGGCACGGTGCGCGAATACGCCGTTTCGATTTGATGCTCGATCTGGAAGCGCGAAAACAGCGGCACGTCGTCGCTGTAACGTTTTACGCGGTGCACCATGTCGGGCATCACGTGGCTCATGAACTGGTGCGCTTGTTCGTAGATCTCGTCGGTGTCGATCAGGATCTCGCCGATATCGGGCTGGAAGTAATCGCGAATGGCGCGGATCACCAGCGACGATTCCTGGTAAATCAGGAAGGCGCCGGAAGCCGATTTGCCGGCCCCTTCGATCGCGCGCCACAGCTGCATCAGGTAATTCAAATCCCACTGCAATTCATCGACGTTGCGGCCGATGCCGGCGGTGCGGGCGATCACCGACATGCCGGGCGGCAGGTCCAGCTTGTCCATGGTTTCGCGCAATTCCTGGCGCTCCTCGCCCTCGACCCGGCGCGACACGCCGCCGCCGCGCGGGTTGTTCGGCATCAGCACCAGATACCGGCCGGCCAGGGACACGAAGGAAGTCAGGGCCGCGCCCTTGTTGCCGCGTTCTTCCTTTTCGACCTGGACCATGATTTCCTGGCCCTCGCGCAGCGCTTCCTTGACCGAGGCGGTGCGCACGTCCACGCCTTCGCGGAAATAGGTGCGCGCCACTTCCTTGAACGGCAGAAAACCGTGACGGTCTTCGCCATAACTGACGAAACAAGCTTCGAGGGAGGGTTCGATGCGGGTGATGACACCCTTGTAGATATTGGACTTGCGCTGTTCGCGCCCGGCGGTCTCGATATCGATGTCGATCAGTTTTTGTCCGTCGACGATCGCCACGCGCAGCTCTTCTTGCTGCGTGGCGTTAAACAACATGCGTTTCATTTTTAACTCCGCGACCCTTGGGCCATCTGAATGCCGCTCCCTAGGAAGCGGCGAAAGTACAGGGATATACGCGAGAATCAAGGTGGTTGCGGTGGGTAATGCCTAGTCGTGCGGCGCCGCAGCGCGCGCGCTGCGACCGCATCAGGGCGCAAACGAGGTCGATCGACATGCCGAGTGCACGCATCACTTGCAACTCATCTGATAGGGCCGATGCGTCGGCGACAGAGCATGCAGGCGGTGAGCAAATTCAGAGCCAAATCGTAGCCGGGCTCACATATTGGGGTGGCGATGCCGAGGCCGGACCTCAGCCTTTTCATCAACGACCCGCACTATATAGGCTTTCTACATGGGGTTTGGCGAAAACGGCAAGCGTTATCAACTTCATCATCCTGCCAGCATGCTCTTTTGACCATGCTAACCGGTACTTATCCTTACAATCCAGCCATCTTGATTCATCATCCGGGCGCCGATCCGATTACAACAACGGTGCAACCTTGATACGCGTCCGGGTGCTGCGCATACATTTTTTCCACCGAATTTGCAATTTGGCGAGGCCGGTGGAGACGCCCCTGTGTAAAATGTGCTTTTATTCTTACACCCGCCGCGATCAGAACCGCAGCAAAAACAATTATATATTCAAAATGAAGGACTTAGAGAGATTTTCTGGGAAGACAGGGCAAATGAAGATGCAAAACGATGTTGTTCCCCCTTCAATACCGGTTCAGCCACAAGCGCAGTTTGTAACAATTTCAGAAGAAGAAGCCGGCCAAAGGATAGACAACTACTTGTTGAGAGTGTGTAAGGGCGTCCCGAAGAGCCATATTTACCGGATTTTGCGTTCCGGCGAGGTGCGTGTCAATAAAGGCCGGATCGATCAATTGTATCGCCTGGAGCAGGGCGATATCGTGCGCATTCCGCCGGTGCGGGTGGCTGAAAAGAGTCCCAACACGGCGCCGGCGGCCGAATTTTCCATCGTTTTCGAGGACAGCCATTTGCTGGTGATCGACAAGCCGGCCGGGGTGGCGGTGCATGGCGGCTCGGGGGTGTCGTTCGGCGTGATCGAGCAATTGCGCGCCGCGCGCCCGGACGCCAAGTTCCTGGAACTGGTGCACCGGCTCGACCGCGACACTTCCGGCTTGCTGTTGCTCGCCAAGAAACGCTCGGCCCTGACCAATTTGCACGAGCAAATGCGCGACGGCTTGACCGACAAGCGTTATCTGGTGCTGGTGGCGGGCGACTGGAACAACGCGCGCCAACATATCAAGCTGCCGCTGCATAAATACACCACCGCCGACGGCGAGCGCCGGGTGGCGGTGCAAGCCGACGGCCTGGCCTCGCACACGGTGTTTAGCCTGCTGCATAAATTTCCCGGCTTCGCCCTGCTCGAAGCCGAACTCAAAACCGGCCGCACCCACCAGATCCGGGTCCATTTGTCGGCCTCCGGTTTCGCCATCGCCGGCGACGACAAATACGGCGATTTCGCCCTGAACCGCGCCTTGCTCAAGGCCGACGCCACGCGCGGCGCGCTCAAGCGCATGTTCCTGCACGCCCACCAGATCACCTTCAGCCACCCCGAAACCGGCAAGAACCTCACCTTGAACGCGCCGCTGGCCGCCGAATGCCAGCGTTTCTTGGTAAGCTTAGGGAAACCACTGACCGATACCGCGCGTTGACACGGCCCGGCCGCCCGCCATGGCGGCCACCGCGATCATGCTATTTAATAAGGAGCCGGCGGCGCACGCCGCTGGAAGACATGGCAAGAAAGTTATTTGATCTGATCGTGTTCGATTGGGATGGCACTTTGATGGACAGCACCTCGGCGATCGTGAAGTGCATTCAAGCGGCCGCCAAGGATTTGGGCTTGCCGATTCCGGGCGACGAAGCGGCTGCCTATGTGATCGGGCTGGGCATGCATGAAGCGATGCAGGCGGTGCTGCCGAACATCGATCCCAAGTTTTATCCGCGCATGGTGGAGCGCTACCGCTACCATTTTTTATCCAAGGACCACGAGCTGGTCTTGTTCGACGGCGTGCTCGATATGTTGAACGATTTGTCGCAGCAAGCCTATTTCCTGGCGGTGGCGACCGGCAAGAGCCGGGTCGGCTTGAACCGCTCGCTCAACGGGCTAAAGCTGCTGTCGCTGTTCGACGCGACTCGTTGCGCCGACGAGACATTCTCCAAGCCGCACCCCGCCATGTTGCAGGAATTGACGCGCGAATTGGGGCAGGATATGCGCCGCACGGTGATGATCGGCGATACCAGCCACGATTTGCTGATGGCCAACAACGCCGGCGCGGCCGCCATCGCGGTCCAGTACGGCGCCCATCCGATCGATCAGTTGGACGCGTGCGCGCCACTGTATTCGGCCGCCACCGTGGCCGAGCTGCATCACTGGCTCAACGAGCACGCGTGATGGAGCCCGGCGGCGAGCAAGTGTTGCTATGCGCGCAAGACGCGGTGGCCGAGGGCGGCAAGGGCCTGCGTTTCGCCGTCAGCGCCGGCGGCGAGCCGGCCACCGGCTTCGTGGTGCGCTACGATGGCCGGCCGTATGCCTATCTGAACCGTTGCGCCCATGTGCCGATCGAGCTGGACTGGGCCGAGGGCGAGTTTTTCGAGAGTAGCGGCTTGTATCTGATGTGCGCCACGCACGGCGCCATTTATTCGCCGCAAAGCGGGGTCTGCGCCGGCGGGCCGTGCAGGGGCGGCCGCCTGCGTCCGATTCCGGTGCTGGAGCGGGACGGCCAACTGTATTGGTTGCCCGACGAGTATGTTCGGCCCGCGCGCGCTGAGGAGTCGTGAAGAAATAAGTGTGAGATTTGGCCGATTCCGAGGGGATGCGATGCAAGGCGTGAGAAAGAGTCATAGCGAGCTATGGCGACGACGAGCAAGGCCGCGGCGCGCCCCTCAGGGCCGGTCCAATGTGACAGTCATTTCTGAACGACTCCTTCGTATCGCGCGGCGATGTCATTTTACTGAAACTAATTATGAGCGATAACACGAACCAAAGCGCCGCCGGTCAACCCGCGGTCACCCATCCGGCGGCGGCTTCCGCGCCCGGGGCCAGCTGGGAAAGGGAGGTGCTGGAAAAACTGGTGTTCGCCACCTTGAAGGAGCAGCGCGCGCACCGCCGCTGGGGCATCTTTTTCAAGACCGCCGGCTTGCTGGTGGTGCTGTTCGGCCTGTGGGCGTATTTCGATTTCAGTTTCACCGGTTCCGACATGGAAACCTTGGGACGGCACACGGCTTTGATCGATATCGACGGCGCCATCGAATCGGAAGGCAGCGGTTCGGCGGCGGTGGTCATTCCGGCCTTGGACAAGGCGTTTTCCGACAGCGGTTCGGTCGCCATCGTGCTGCATATTAATAGCCCGGGCGGCAGTCCGGTGCAAGCAGGCATGATCGTCGACGAGATGCTGCGTCTGCGCAAAGGCTATCCGGCCAAGCCGCTATACGTGGTGGTCGATGAAATGTGCGCTTCGGGCGGTTATTACATCGCCGCCGCGGCCGATAAAATCTATGTCAACAAGGCCAGCGTGGTCGGCTCGATTGGGGTGCTGATGGACGGCTTCGGTTTCACCGGCGTGATGGAAAAGGTCGGCGTCGAGCGGCGTTTGTTGACGGCCGGCGAGAACAAGGGTTTCATGGACCCCTTCAGTCCCTTGACCGACAAGCACCGCCAGTACGCCCAGGCCATGCTCAATGAAATCCACCAGCAATTCATCCAGGTGGTGCGCAACGGCCGCGGCAAGCGTTTGAAGGAAACCGCCGACACCTTTTCCGGTTTGTTCTGGAGCGGCGCCAAGGCGGTCGAGATGGGCCTGGCCGACGATTTCGGCACCGTCGACAGCGTGGCGCGCGACGTGGTGCGGGCCGAGGATATTGTCGATTACACCCAGCACGAAGGCTTGCCGGAACGCGTATTGAAAAAATTTGGCGCGGCCATGGGGGCGGGCGCCGTCAAGTCGGCCTTGCACAGTGTCAAGCCGGCCTTGCGTTGATGCACAGGGCCGATAAGCCTTGAAAACGGCGTCCGATGGGCTATAGTGAAGTGGTAGTTCTTTTCAAGGGAGGCCGATATCGCTTTCTTCCATCAGCACGATCTTGAACCAGTTTTGGCGGAACTACTTCCCGCATTCGTGCGGATTTGAGAGAATTTCGATTCCTCGTTCAATCTCCCCAGGGAGCGCCCGTAGCGGGCATGAAAACAGCGGCGCAATGCCGCTGTTTTCAATGCGGCGCGGTTTTTTTACATGCCCGCTTTCCATCGCCGTCGCCGTCGCCGTCGCTCACGAGCTCGCATAACCTTGTGGTAGGCGCCGCGCTGGCCGGGCTGTGCTCATACATTGCAGGCGCGCCCGGTCAAGGGCAGGCTCGCTCCGTCGGCGCGCTCGGCCTCGGCTTCGGCTTCAGGTAGGTGGATGGGGGCGGGCGCCGCAGCCGGCGTGTCGGGCGCACCGGGCGCTTCGGCTCGGGCGAAGCCACCAGCGGCCAGCCAAGCGACGAAATTGGCTTGCGCCGTCTCGTACCACTGCGCTTGGCAAGACGCGGGCAAGGCGCGCGCCAGTTGCACTTCGGCATAGGTATAGCCGTTGGACCAATTGGCGATGGCGGTGTCGGCGCTATGCCGGGCCGCATGCTCGCGGGCGACGCGGCGCCGGGCTTGGTCGATAATGCGCGCGCTACGGGTGTGGTCGATGTACTTCATACGGGATCCTCGTCAGATTACAGCCTATATGTCGTCCTCAGCGCCTAGCTTATTCTTAATCACTGTAAGCCGATTCCTAATGGAGTTTCAGTCTAACAATACTTTTTTTGCCGCACTTGATCTGTGTCAAATGACGTTGCGGTGAGGTTATAAAAATGCTGTAGATCATCTTTTGTTGGCGTCAAGGGCGGCCGGCTCGCCTTCACCGGCGCCGCCGCTTCTGGTACAGTCACGCATGAGTAAATTATCCCTAGACCGCATCTTGCAATCGCAAGGATTCGGCACCCGCAAATACTGCCGCGCCCTGATCGACGACGGCGAGGTCGGCATCGATGGCGTCACCCAAACCAGTTACCGCGACCCGGTCGAGACCGAGGGCTTGGTGCTCACCGTGTTCGGCGAAACCTGGCCTTACCGCGCCCAGCTCTATATCGCGCTGCATAAACCGGCCAATTTCGAATGTTCGCGCAAACCCAGCCACCATCCCGGGGTGTTGACCCTGCTGCCGGAACAATTCACTTGGCGCGAAGTGCAACCGGTGGGCCGGCTCGACCACGATACCACGGGCATGTTGTTGATGTCGGACGACGGCCCCTTCATTCACGCCCAATCCTCGCCCAAGCGCCACGTGCCGAAGATTTATCAAGCCACCACGCAAGAAGCGGTGACGCCGGAATTGATCGACATGCTGCTGGCCGGGGTCAAGTTGCATGACGAACCGGCGCCGCTGGCGGCCTTGGTGTGCCGGCAGACCGGCGAGCATCGGTTGGAGATCGTGCTCGAGCAAGGTAAATACCATCAAGTCAAACGCATGCTGGCGGCCGCCGGCAACCATTGCGGCGCCTTGCACCGCTCGGCCATCGGCAGCTTGACCCTCGATTCGCTCGGCCTCGCGGAAGGCGAATGGTGTTATCTCGACCCGGCCCAACTCGCTTTGCTGGCGCCGGCATGAGCCGCTTCCCGGCCGCTTTTTTTCCTGAGTTCCAATGAAACTAGCAACATTGAAAGACGGTAGCCGCGACGGTCAACTGGCGGTGGTCGCGCGCGACTTGAAGACGGCCGCCTTGGCCGACGGCATCGCTCCGACCTTGCAGGCGGCGTTGGACGACTGGGCCTTTATCGCGCCCCAGCTGGAAGCGCTGTCCCAGCAATTGAACGCCGGCCGGGCGCAGCGCGGTTTCGAGTTCGACAGCACGAAGTGCATGGCGCCGTTGCCGCGCGCCTATCAATGGGTCGATGGTTCGGCCTACGTCAATCACGTCGAGCTGGTGCGCAAGGCGCGCCAAGCCGAAATGCCGGAATCGTTCTGGACCGATCCGCTGATGTACCAGGGCGGGGCCGACGACTTTCTTGGCGCGAACGACGATATCGTGCTGGCGCATGCCGAATGGGGCATCGATTTCGAGGCCGAGCTGGCCGTCATCACGGGCGACGTGGCCATGGGCTCGACCCCGGACGAAGCTTTTTCCCAGATTAGGCTGCTGATGCTGGTCAACGACGTATCGTTGCGCAATCTGGTACCCGAGGAGCTGGCCAAGGGTTTCGGCTTCCTTCAGTCGAAACCGGCGTCGGCGTTTTCGCCGGTGGCGGTCACGCCCGATGAACTGGACGACGCGTGGAAGGGCGGCAAGGTGCATTTGCCGCTGCGCTCCACCCTGAACGGCAAGCTGGTCGGTCAGCCCCACGCCGGGGTCGACATGGTGTTCAACTTTCCACAATTGCTGGCCCACCTGGTGAAAACCCGCCATGCGCGGGCCGGCAGCATCGTCGGCTCGGGCACGGTGTCGAACAAGGATGCCAAGCGCGGCTATTCCTGCATCGCCGAGAAACGCTGCCTGGAAACCATCGCCGGCGTCGCCGAGCTGACCCCGTTCATGCAATTCGGCGACACCATCCGCATCGAGATGCTCAACGCCGACGGCAAGTCGGTGTTTGGCGCCATCGAGCAAGCCGTCAAACAGAGCGCGCCGCGCAAGGCGCGCTGAACCCCGCCGCGCCAATAAAGATTTCTCCAAGGGAAAACGAAATGGGGCGGAAAGTCGGCCCTGTTCCGCCGATGGCGGCCGTCCCGCCTGCTCGATAATGGCTCTGGTCCACTAGGGGACCGCACCGGAGCATGTGATGGCAGGAGACAGCGACGCCGAAAAGACCGAACCCGCGTCATCGAAGCGCCTGGAGCAGGCGCGCGAGGAGGGCGACGTGCCGCGCTCGCGCGAGGTGGCCACCTTCACGGTGTTGATGGCGTCCGGCGCTTGCCTGTGGATGGCGGGCGAGGGGGTGGTGCGCCGGCTGATGGCCACTTTGGTGTCGGGCCTGTCGCTGGACCGCGCGCAAGTGTTCGACGCGGACGTGCTGATGCGCCGGGTCGGCGACGATATCGGCGTGGTGCTACTGTCTTGCCTGCCGCTGGGCGTGGCGGTGATGGTGGTGGCGCTGGCCTCGCCGTTGCTGGTGGGTGGCTGGTTGTTCAGCGCCAAGGCCTTCATGCCGAAATTCATGAAACTGAACCCGATCACGGGCCTGGGCAATATGGTCTCCGTCAACGCCTTGGTCGAACTGGGCAAGGCGATCGGCAAGACCATCGTGGTCGGCAGCGTGGCCTGGATGGTGATGCAAAGCCAGAAAGACGCCGTGCTGGGCTTGTCGGTCGAGCCGGTGCGGGCCGGCAGCGGCCATCTGGTGCATCTGTTGCTGAGCGCGTTTTTGATCATCGTCGGCGCGCTCGGTTTCATCGCCGCCATCGATGGCCCGTATCAAATCTGGCACTACGCCAACAAACTCAAAATGACGCGCCAGGAAGTGATCCAGGAATCGAAAGAGTCCGACGGCAATCCGCAAATCAAGGCCAAGATCCGCCAGATGCAGCGTGAAATGTCGCGCCGACGCATGATGTCGGCGGTGCCGACGGCCGACGTGGTGGTGACCAATCCGACCCATTACGCCGTCGCGCTCAAGTATGCCGACGGCGCCGGCGGCGCGCCGCAAGTGGTGGCCAAGGGCAGCGACGAGGTGGCCGCCAAGATCCGCGCCATCGCCAAGGAAAACAAGGTGGCCATACTGGAAGCGCCGGCCCTGGCGCGCGCCTTGCACAAACATACCGAAATCGGCGACGAGATCCCGGAGGCGCTGTACGCGGCCGTGGCCGAGGTGCTGGCCTATGTATTCCAGTTGCGCGCGTTCGGCAAGCATGGCGGCGCCTATCCCGACCGTCCCGGCCAGCTGGACGTGCCGCCCGAACTCGATCCGCTCAATCCCGCCGCCCGGGCGGGCGGTAGCTCTTCCCCGCCATCGACCCCTGACGCCACCGGAGCTTCCACATGAACAGCTTGAGATTGCCGGCCTGGTTGAGCGGCTTGCTCGCCGGCGCCAACAAGAGTCTGGCCGCGCCCATCCTGATCATCATGTTGCTGGCGATGATGGTGCTGCCGCTGCCGGCCTTCGCGCTGGATGTGCTGTTCAGCTTCAATATCGCGCTGTCGATCATCGTCTTGCTGACCAGCTTGTACACCATCAAGCCGCTCGACTTCATGGCTTTCCCCGCCGTGCTGCTGGTGAGCACCATGTTGCGCCTGTCGCTGAACGTGGCCTCGACCCGGGTGGTGTTGACTGAGGGCCATACCGGCGCGGCGGCGGCCGGCAAGGTGATCGAAGCCTTCGGCCACTTCCTGATCGGCGGCAATTACACGGTCGGTATCGTGGTCTTCATCATCTTAACCATCATTAACTTCACGGTCGTCACCAAGGGCGCCGGCCGCATCGCCGAAGTGGGCGCGCGCTTCGCCCTGGACGCCATGCCCGGCAAGCAAATGGCGATCGACGCCGACTTGAACGCCGGCCTGATCGGCGAGGCCGACGCCCGCAAGCGGCGCAGCGAAGTGGCGCAGGAGGCCGAATTCTACGGCGCCATGGACGGCGCCAGCAAATACGTGCGCGGCGACGCCGTGGCCGGCATCATGGTCACCGTCATCAACATCGTCGGCGGCTTGATCGTCGGCATCGTGCAGCACGACATGCCTTTCGCCGACGCCATCAAAAACTACACCTTGCTGGCCATCGGCGATGGCTTGGTGGCCCAGTTGCCCTCGCTGATCATCTCGACGGCGGCCGGTATCATCGTCTCGCGCGTGGCCAGCGAACAAGACATCGGGACCCAGCTGGTCGGCCAATTGTTTGCCAAACCCCAAGTGTTGTACATCACGGCCGGCATCATCGGCGGCATGGGCTTGATCCCTGGCATGCCCAACCTAGTGTTTCTGCTGCTAGGGGGTATGCTGGGCGGGGCCGCCTACCTGATCAACCGGCGCGCGGCCCAGCCGGTGGTTGAGGCCGAGGCCGAGGCGCCGCCGGCCACCACTGCGCCCGAGCAAGAAGAAGCCAGTTGGCAAGACATCATGCCGGTCGACACGCTGGGGCTGGAAGTGGGTTATCGCCTGATCCCGCTGGTCGACAAGACCCAGGGCGGCGAGCTGCTCAAGCGCATCAAGGGCATCCGCAAAAAATTCGCCCAGGAAGTCGGCTTCCTGGCGCCGCCGGTGCATATCCGCGACAACCTGGAATTGAAACCGTCGGCTTACCGCATCACGCTCAAGGGGGTGGAGGTGGGCACCGGCGAGGCCTTCAACGGCCAATTCCTGGCGATCAATCCGGGCATGGCCAGCGGCAATCTGCCGGGCCTGGTGACCACCGATCCGGCCTTCGGCTTACCGGCCACCTGGATCGAGTCCGGCATGCGCGACCAGGCCCAGGCGATGGGCTACACCGTGGTTGACGCGGGCACGGTGGTGGCGACCCATTTGAACCATTTGATCACCAGCCACGCCTCCGAACTGTTGGGCCGGGCCGAGGTGCAAGCTTTGCTCGATCATTTGGGCAAGGACGCGCCCAAGCTGGTGGAAGACTTGGTGCCGAAACTAGTGTCGCTGTCCACCTTGCAAAAAGTGCTGCAAAACCTGCTGATCGAAGGCGTGCATATCCGCGACATGCGTTCCATCATCGAAACCCTGGCCGAATTCGCCGTGCACAATCAAGACCCGAACGACTTGACGGCGCTGGTGCGGGTGGCCTTGGGGCGCGCCATCGTCCAGCAATTGTTCCCCGGCTCGGTCGAGTTGTCGGTGATGACCTTGGATAACCGGCTGGAGCGGATTTTGATGCAGGCGTTGTCGTCGAGCGGGCCGGACGGCGCCGGCATCGAACCCGGCCTGGCCGATACCATCGCCCAGCAAGCGGGCCAGGCCGCCGCGCAACAGGAAGCGCTGGGCTTGACGCCGGTGCTGCTGGTGCCGGGGCCGCTGCGCGCCTTGCTGTCGCGCTTTTTGCGCCGCGCCTTGCCGCAGCTGAAAGTGCTGTCGCATTCCGAGATTCCGGAAACCAAGACCATCCGCGTGACCAGTCTGGTCGGCGCGCAGTGACACAAGACCGGCCGCATCCGCTTGCGGCCTTCGCGTGCGATGGAAGCGGTCCGGCCGCATCGCAGGGGGATTAAAGCGCGTCGGCGTCGAATTGTTGGCGGGCGCGCTCAATCCGGTGAACATTGTCGCGCACCCACGCGCCGAGCGTCCTTACCGGCACCACCAATTCGCGACCAAGCTCGGTCAGCGCATATTCCACACTGGGCGGCTTGGTGGGATAGACGGTGCGAGTGACGAAGCCATCCCGTTCCAGATTACGCAAGGTGAGCGTGAGCATTTTCTGCGAAATTGCACCGATGGCGCGCCGCAGTTCGCTAAAGCGCCTCGGCCCCGCGTCCAATTGCATGACGGTCAAGACCGACCATTTGTCGCCTATCCGGGACAAGGCTCCGGTCACGCATTGGAAGTTATCGGTTTCATCGGTGTGACCTTGTTTCAAAAAAGTGCCTCCTTGGCGCGGGTTGGTTACCTATATATAGTAGGTAACCAATAGAGACGCTATCTTAAACCGAGGAGCTTTGATGAAACAAGTTGTATTAATAACCGGTGGCACATCAGGTATTGGTTTGGCGCTCGCCGACGCCTTCATTGAGCAGGGCGCCGACGTGGCGGTATGTGGGCGCTCACCGGCGGCGCTTGCGAGCTTTTCCGCCAAGCACCCTCAGGCCTTGGCCATCCAGGCGGACGTCAGCGTCGGCGAGGCCAGAATCGCCCTGCTGAAAGCGGTCGCCGAGCGTTTCGGCCGGCTTGATATTCTGATTAACAATGCCGGCACTTTCGTCCAACGCGACTTCACCACTGGTGCCGACGCCACGCATGATCTCGAGCAGGAGGTCGCCATTAATCTCACGGCGCCCATTCAATTGACGGGCGAGGTATTGCAACGCTGGCCCAGTCCGACCGCGATCGTGTTCGTCACTTCCGGATTCGCCCTGATTTCTCCGACCCGTGCGCCGACCTATCGCGCGGTGAAGGCGGGATTGCACAGCTTCGCCGAAGGTTTGCGGCGGCAACTTGCCGCCAAAGGGACGCATATTCTCGAACTCATTCCGCCCACTGTGGATACGCAGATGAACGCCAATAGCACGGGTAAAAAGATGGCGCCTGCGGAAGTGGCGGCGGCCACCCTCAAGGCGCTGGCGCGGCGACGGCCGATGGCATTGCCAGGCGATACCAAGCTGCTTCCATTATTGCTGCGGATCGCGCCGGACACTATCACGCGCATAGTCGCTAAAATGTGACGGTCGCTGCCCGTGAAGCCTTGTGGCCGGCTCGTGAGCGGCACCAAGAGTATCTGTGCGATCGCGGCGGCGGTAGGTTGGTAGGCCACCCGCCGCCCCGATAAGGCTTTCCTGAATGGCAATTAAATATATAATCCGCTCTTGATCAACATCGTGTGACGGGCGCTGCCAATGCCTGCTCATCAACCGGGTTGCGGAGCTTCGATGATTTACGATGTAGACGATACGGGGCGCGTGTGGAGTGATCTCCGACGCAAGGAAGACGACTTGAAATGGGGCGGGCACACGCCCGGCTTTGGGCGGCATTCCGACAGCATGGGTCGTCCCGCCAGCACCTCTTCGAATTTCGGTTTCGCGTGGGGAAACGAACAGATGGGGCGCGTGAGCCGCGTGCGACGCGCGTTGGATGAATCGGGACCGATGTCGCAACGCATGATCGCGCAATCGCTCTCGCACATCGACCTGTCGACGATCTGGCATATCCTCATTTCGGCTTGCCAAGACATCGCGTTGTATTACGGTGGCTCGGTGCTGGCCGGCGGCTTCATTGGCGGAGCCGGCGGGGTTCTCTTCGCTGGCGTGGGCGCGGTTCCGGGCGCTGCGCTCGGCGCGGCGGCGGGTGGCCAGGTCGGCGGCTTTGTGTTGTCGGTGCTGGGTTTGCATTCCTTTGTCGAAGGCGTGGCCCACGCCATCCCCGAAGCGTTGAATTGTTACGCGAAAGGTTTCGTCGAAGCGTGGGGGCCGACCCGGCAGGATCGCCATCAAAGCTTCGGCGGCGGCGCGCGAGGCGATCCGTCGTCCGGAGCCTTCCACTTGGCGCAGGGACACGTCATCTTGATCGGAATTATCCTCGCTGTGCTGGCGGGGTACGTCATGTCGGGAAGGGCGGACTTGTTGAACAAGATCGGCCTCAGTCCGCGTCTGGGACCGAAAGTGGCGAGATGGGTCGAAGAAAACAAAGAGAAGTTGCGCCAGTATCTTGCTAGCCGAACACGCGGACGGGGGGCGGTGGCCAACGAACAACTGCCGCCGCCAAAGGCAAGGCGCGAACCGGTGAAAGAACAAGAGCGTGATACGTCCGGAAACTCGGGGCGAGTGTCGAGGAATACGCCCGAGGTCAAAAATGAGCATGGGGAAAATAACATGCTTCACCCTCTTGAAAACGACAGTGGTCCAGCTTCGCAAGTAGATGGCGAAGCTAATTCTGGTCCCGGTGGGACTGTTTTTAGTGGTCACGGGTCATATTTTCCAGTCAATGGAACGACAGTTGTTCCTGAAGGGACGAGCATTACATTCTATTCTGAACATGGCGGTACCATTACAAATGGGCTTGGCAACGCGATCGAGACAGGAAAAAATGTATCTGATATATTCCAAAGATCTTTTGGGCCAGGCAGTGAAATACCAAACTATACTCTTCATCCGCCAGGGAATCTCAAACTTCAAGGCTCGCCTTTTACAGTTTCGACAGACGCGACACTAGATTCTTTATTGCAGCCAGGAATGGGAAATGTTTGTTGGGCCGCATGCACATTTAATCCGTATGAAGCAGCGGGAAATTTGCGCTTTGGGTTAGAAGGCGTACTCGATAAATCGACGAAGCAATACATCAAGCTGTATGGTCAATAGGAAATTGGAAGAATAATGAATACATCAAATATAGAAATGCTGCTTTCTAACGCGGCAAAAACGAAAAATGCAAGGGACTATGATGCCTTTTTTCAGTTGGCTCGTGGAATGGAACTATTTTTTAACGTTACAACTCTTGATGCATCCACGCCGGGCGTCCCTATTTCTGTGCCGCTTGTCGAAGCAGCTCCTGGGTTGAATGCGGTACTATTTTTCGTTTCAAACAATAATCAGAGTCTTAAAAAACCGTTCGGAGGTCTCGTGTGGGAAAAGGCATTGGAAATGGTTGTCAATATGCCGCAAGCTGACGGTTTGGTTATTCAAGGTGATGATGCTGCGTGGATCGGAATCGACAAGGAAAAAGCGAAGGCACTTTTGGCGGATCCTGAGCTGTAGGCAGGCAGCTTGGCTCAGTTTGAAAATAATGACGATCGGTTGAACGCACTGATTCGTCACGCTCAGCGCGCAGGAAGTCGAATTGCTGTTGAGCCGGGTCAGGAGCCGCAGCCTTTTTATGTTTTCCCGAAAAAGTTTTCTCGATTAAGCCTCGACTGGTCAAACTGCCGATTGGTCCCTGGGCTAGCAGTTTAGGCAACTGATCGATATCCTCCAACAGGGTCAAGACGCTATGGCCACTGCGTGGGTCGCGATGAGCAACCGTAATGAATTGCAGCATTGCCGTGCCCATCGCGTCCAACAATGCGGGGTTATGTGTTGTTACCAATACATCGACGTTCCGGAGCGAACCGATCGTATTGAGCATGTTCAACAGTAGATGCGCGCGCGAAGGGTGCAGGCCGTTGTCAACTTCTTCGATGACAAGTAGACTGCCACTTGGCCGGGTCAACAAAGCGGTCAAGATGGCGAGAAAACGTAAGGTGCCATCCGACATTCCCCGAGCGTCGATAGTATGGGGTTGGCCTTTTTCCAGCCAATGCTCTTCACAATATAGCATCGCGTCGGAATTGAACTTTCCTACTGTTTCTGCAAAAACACGCCGGATGTCACGTTCGGGTAACTGACCCGCATATTGGGTAAGAACTATTTCGATTTCGGTCTGCTTCTCGGCAGGAAGACCGGCCAACACTCCGGCAATGTTGCGCGCATCGGATTCGAGTCGTTCCGCCAGCGGAGAGTAGCCGCGCATATGGGACGGAATAGGGTCCAGAATAAAGATTTCACGCAAGGTTTTGGCGACCTCGGCTACACCGTCTTGTATCTCTTGTCGAAGTTTTTGCCCGACAAGTTGAAATAATATTGTATGAGTTCGACTAAGTTGTCGTGGGGTGCCCTGTTTTTTATTGTACAAGCGCGCGGTAATCGTGGGTGAATCGTCGGAACAGGAATCGGTCCGGAATAGTTTGATACTACCGGCAACGGATGTACGCACGCCATCTTTGGTGGTGCGATACTTGATCCGGGTGAGCTGTTCAGCCAGCACATCGCAGCGATTTTCGCTAATTTGACAATCCAAGCGATAATCATATGCAGTCACATCGTCGACCCGACAAACAACGCCGATTGCGAATCTGGACCCGGGCCGCCGTGCTGCCCACTCGACGCCGCCGCGCAAGGCCGTTTGCGCGCCATCGCCCTGAAGCGCGGCGGTCAGCATGGACCCCGACGCCGTCCTATTCAGTAAGGATAACGCGTCGAGCGCATTCGATTTCCCACTGGCGTTCGTCCCGACTAACACTGAAAGCGGATCGATATGAAGCGTGGATTTTTCGTAGCTTTTCCAGTTTTCCAAGTGTAATTCGGAAATCATCTTACAACTCCAGGGAGCATGCCAATGGTTGAGATCCGCCCCGTGTCTCGAAGTGGCATGTAATAAATGGAGCCTTGGTGGAACAAGTTCGACTGGCGCCACTCCCGGGTATGTTATCCCCATTGACCGCTTTTCTCAAGGCGGGGGACGGGTGGAACTATCGGCGGCTTGGCGCCACTTACTCACTCCATACAGGCGGCTTGCGCCATGCGTTCGATGCCGCATATCGCGCCCGGCCCGCCGTGCCAATTTTTCACAGGATATTCCAATGCAGTTACCCGGGGCGACCCAAATTTTCGAAACCGAGCGGTTTTCCGTCGTCGCGCTGGCGCCCTCGCAGGCGCGCGGTTTGATCGGCGTGCTGTTGCAAGACGAGGCGCTCGCCGCCAGGCTGGCCTGGATGGAAGACAAGTCCCAGGACGGCGCGCTGCGCGCAGCCTTCGGCATCGAGTTGCAAAGCGCGGCCGGCCAAGTCAAGGTGTGGTCCATCGTGTCGCGCGAGCGGCGCATGCAGATCGGCGCCATCCTGGCCAAACATTCGCTGGAAGGCATCGACGTGGAAGTGTTGGCGGCGTCCCGCTTCTGGGACGACGGGGTGGCCGACGAGGCCAGCGAACCGGTCGTGGCGTGGTTGTCCGAGCATGTCGAATCCATGTTCGCGCTGGACCGGCAAGCCAGCGACGACTTGATGGCGAATCTGGCGCCGCTCTGATTTCGCGGCGTCGCCTCTTGTGGCGCTCGCCGTCCCGGCCCGCTTCTCGGCGCCGCGCCGAAATGACGCCCCTTTCCGCGCCTGTTCCTTCGATTGTTTCTAGCATGCATCGCCAATAATCGAGCTGTCACGGTGATCGGCGTCTCATGTGGAAGACGCGATCGGGGTGCACAGGGAGTCGATGATGGCCACACAGCATGGTGCCGCGAATACAAGCACTGACCGCGATCCGACGGCGGGGAGCGCCACATGAACGTGAAAAAATTCACCGCCGCCACGTCCCGCGAAGCGCTGCGCAAGGTGCGCGAGGCGCTCGGCCCGGACGCGGTGATCCTGTCGAACCGGCCCAGCGATGGCGTGGTCGAGATCCTGGCCCTGGCCAGCGACGACGCGGCCTCGCTGTCCTCGCCCTCGCCGCAATCGGAAATGGCGCAGCCGCGCCCGCACTTGAACACCCAGCTGGCGCCGCGCGCCCCGGCCGCCGCGCCGGCCGAGGCGATCGACATGTCGCGCATCTCGCAAATGATGGCTTCGGCCATGGCCCAGGCCAAGGAAAGCGCGGCCGCCGAAATGAGCGGCATGATGAGCGAACTGCGCGCCATGCGCGGCATGATGGAAACCCAGCTGGCCGAAATCTCGTGGGGCTCGACCCAGCAGCGCGAACCGCAAAAGGCGACCGTGCTGCGCGAGATGCTGGCGGCCGGCTTCTCGGCCAGCCTGGCGCGCTATCTGATCGACAAGCTGCCGCCCGGGCGCGACGCGGCCGATGGCATGGGCTGGATTAAAACGGTCTTGAGCCGCAATTTGAGTACCATGGCCAACGAGGACGCGATGCTCGAGCAGGGCGGGGTGTTCGCCCTGGTCGGCCCGACCGGGGTCGGCAAGACCACCAGCACCGCCAAGCTGGCGGCGCGCTGCGTGATGCGGCACGGCCCGGAAAAGCTGGCCTTGATCACCACCGACGCCTATCGTATCGGCGCCCATGAGCAGTTGCGCATCTACGGCAAAATCCTGGGCGTGATGGTGCACTCGGTGAAGGACGAGGCGGATTTGCGCATCGCCTTGAAGGAGCTGCGCAACAAGCACACGGTCTTGATCGACACGGTCGGCGTCAGTCAGCGCGACCAGATGGTGACCGAGCAGGTGGCCATGCTGTCGGGCGCCGGCGCCGACGTCAAGCGCCTGCTATGCCTGAACGCCACCTCGACCCAGGAAACCTTGAACGAGGTGGTGCGCGCCTACCAGGGCAGCGGCCTGGCCGGCTGCATCATGACCAAGCTCGATGA
The DNA here is from genome assembly GCA_043787615.1 of Janthinobacterium sp. Classification (GTDB taxonomy): domain Bacteria; phylum Pseudomonadota; class Gammaproteobacteria; order Burkholderiales; family Burkholderiaceae_D; genus Janthinobacterium. Next base: position 22,069 of record JAYVUV010000517.1, read on the forward strand.
GGCGGCCTCGATCGGCAATCTGCTCGACGTGGTGATACGCCAGAAGCTCAATCTGTTTTACGTCTCGAACGGGCAGCGCGTGCCGGAGGATTTGCACCTGGCCGATCCGAATGATTTGATCGACCAAGCCTTCAAGCTCAAACGCGAAGCGGCCGCCTCGCAGTATTCGGACGCCGAGCTGCCGCTGCTGATGTCGGCCGCCCGCAACGACCGCAGCCTGCGCGAGGTGCGCCTTGGCTAACTACTTCGATTTCGACCAGGCCGAGGGCCTGCGCCGCATGCTGGCCGGGCCGACCCCGCGGGTGGTCACGTTTTTGTCGGCCACGCCGCAGGACGACAAGGGCGCCATGCTGGTCAACCTGGGCGCCTCGCTGGCGCGCGCCGGCAACGACGTGCTGCTGGTGGACGCCTGCGGCGGCGAGCACGGGGTGGCCGCGCGCCTGGGCGTGGCCGAGCATGCCACCCTGCTCGACGTGGCGCGCCAGGAGTGCGCGCTCAATCAGGTCATCAATCAGGTGCCGCAGGGTTTCGGGGTGGTCGCCATGTCGCCTGCGCGCCACGGTCGGCGCGCCGCCGAGCGCCCGTCGCCGGACGAGGCGCGGCGCCTGGCCAAGGCCTTCGACGTGCTGGTCAAGCAGACCGGGATCGTGGTGGTGGACGGCGACTTCGACGGCGAAAGCTTCCCCGTGCCCTTGATGGCGAGCGCCGAGATCGTGGTCCAGGTGTCGGCCAGCGCGGCCTCGATCACGGCCGCCTACTGCATGATCAAGCGCCTCAATCAGGAGTTGGGACGGCGCCCGTTTGGAATTCTTGTCACCGGCGCTAACGAATCCGAGGCAAAAGTGGTATACGATAATATGGCACAGGCCGCGAGCCGCTACCTGGCGGTCAATTTGACGTCGATGGGATCGGTGCCGGCCGACGAATATCTGCACCGCGCGGCGCGGCTGGGACGCGCGGTGGTGGACGCGTTTCCGCTGGCCGGGGCATCGGTCGCGTTTCGCCGGCTGGCCGGGCGCTTCGCCGGACAGGCCGGCGCCGGGCCCGGCGCGGGTTCGGGCGCGTCTTCATCGCTGCATCGTACGGGGAGCGGACATCATTTTAGCGCTTAACGCCTAACCGGATGACTATGTATACGGTCAAAGGGAAAACCGATAAAGACCATCTGCTGACGGAGCACATCCCGTTGGTGAAGCGGCTCGCCCATCACATGAAGGCCAAGTTGCCGCCGTCGGTGGAGGTCGACGATCTGGTCCAGGCCGGGATGATCGGCCTGCTCGACGCCATCAACCGCTACGAGGAAACCCATGGCGCCCAGTTTGAAACCTATGCCGTGCTGCGCATCCGTGGCGCCATGCTCGACGAGCTGCGCTCGAGCGACTGGCTGCCGCGCAGCATGCGCCAGAACATGCGCAAGATCGAAGAAGCCATGAGCACCTTGCAGCAGCGCCTGGGCCATCCGCCGACCGAGTCGGAAGTGGCCAAGCTGCTCAAACTGTCGCTCGCCGAATACCAGGACATGCTGTCCGACGGCGGCGGCCACCAGTTGGTGTATTACGAGGACTTCCACGATTCCGAAGGCAACGACAGCTTCCTCGACCGCCACTGCGTCGACGAGGGCGGCGATCCGCTGCGTTCCCTGCTCGACACCGACTTTCGGCAGTCGGTGATCGACGCCATCGACGCCTTGCCGCCGCGCGAGAAGATGTTGATGGGCCTGTATTACGAGGAAGAGCTCAATCTGAAGGAAATCGGCGCCGTGATGGGCGTGTCGGAGTCGCGCGTGTCGCAATTGCACACGCAGGCCGTGGCGCGTTTGCGCGCCGCCTTACGGGAGCAGGCGTGGACTGGGCCAGCGTAGCGGGGCTGGCGCTGGCGCTGGCCGGGATCGTTCTGGGCCAGGCGCTGGAGGGCGGAAAAATCGCTTCGCTGTTGCAGCCGGCCGCTTTCGCCATCGTGGTGATCGGCACCTTCGGCGCGGTGCTGTTGCAGACCAAGCTGCCGGTTTTTCTGCGCGGCGTGCGCATGCTGCGCTGGGTGTTCGCGCCGCCGTTCGACCGGCGCCAGGCGCTGGCGCGCGAGCTGACCGCGTGGAACCTGAGCGCCCGGCGCGACGGCTTGCTGTCGCTGGAGCGCTTCATGCAGTCGACCCGCGACACGTTCGCCGCCAAGGGCCTGCGCATGATCATCGACGGAATTCAGCCGGACAAGCTGCGCCAGTTGCTCGATGTGGAAATCAGCGCCTACGAGACGGCCGAGCGCCAAGCCGTGAAAATCTGGGAATCGGCGGCCGGCTATTCGCCCACCATCGGCATCCTGGGCGCGGTGCTGGGCCTGATCCACGTGATGGAAAATCTGACCGAGCCGGCCAAGCTGGGGAGCGGTATCGCGGTCGCCTTCGTGTCCACCATTTACGGAGTCGGCCTGGCCAATCTGTTTTTTTACCCGGTCGCCAACAAGCTCAAGGCGATCGTGGCCCAT
>JAYVUV010000518.1:0-19217 GCA_043787615.1 Janthinobacterium sp.
CTGACACTTCGGTTGTCGTGACAGATATCGAAAATCGGATCGTCCTAATTAGTCGGAATGGAGGGGCTGGTTGCTGTTCTAAATCCACGTATTCCAAGATGAGTGATCACGCCAAAGCCCTCACTGTATTGGGGCTAGGAACAACAGCGACCATAATTTTTCAGCTTCACAGCGCAATCGTGACCCTATATCCCAGCGGGATCGCTAGTGGAATTCATGAGCAGCGCCCATTCGGAGTGGTTTCACAGTTATTGATTGGCGATACGCTTGAGAAGACACTCGACCAATTTGACGATACATGGGTGAACGCTCCTTCAGGTCGCTCCAAGGTATGGGCTGACATCGAAGGGTATTCTCATGTGCCGGCAGAAAGCACAGAGAAAGTAATACAAGTCCAACTCCAGTTTGCCCTGAAATTTGTAGATTCTGGATCATTAATTATGGACGAGTTGCCTAATCCTAATGGTCGTGCGGATCTGTTGCTGTATTCTGAAACTCCAGCTGGTCCTCACAGAGTAATCCTTGAGTTAAAAGTGTTGCGCTCCTTTAGTCACCCCACAAAGAGAACGAAAGGTGTTTCGAAGGTTTCGAATTCGGCAAATGAAGCAAGTGCATTGGAAGTGGTAAAGCAGGCCTGGAGCTATCGCTCGCACTACAACGCCCATAGGGCATGCGCTAGGTTATACGACATGCGGAAACCGCCGGTAGATGGAGCGATAAAAAATAATTCTCTTGCGTTGGCCTCGAAACTCTCGGTTGACCTATGGATCAGTGACGTGCAGTTTACTTCGAAGGACAAGCGAAATGCAAAAGTCGAACGGGCGTTGGCTTCTATTAGCGAGGTTAGCGTTGAGAAATAGTTACCAAAGACTCTGGCAAGTTCAGTGTTCCGCCTTGCTGTGCGCTAGAACGCATCGAACGGACTTTGTGCCGCGCTATCACTTGGAGTCCATAATGCGGCGCAAGCTCTTCCAGAATCTTCGGGACTGGAAGATGTATCCCTTGGTACTGTGAGTCACCTACGACTAATTCGATTTGTCCCGCAGGCGTTAGGCGGTTACCGATTTTGCTGACAATCCCAATAAGGTCTGCGAAGTAAGCTCCAACCATCTCAGGAATTTTTTCATCCCACAATTCTTCGCGTTTCGCGGTGAGCTGCTCATACACGCTCGTCAACGTGTCCGATTTCAAATCAAAAGATAGGTCACGTCTAATCTGGACATGCGAGCGAAGCGTCTGCTCACGCAGAGAGCGATTTTCACTATTTGAAGTGAGATATCCTAGCATCCATAGTTCAACGTTATATACATCTGTATAGTCGAAGGAATTTGGATATGGTGGCGAGAAAAGCGCCAGATCGATTCCGCTCTGAACGTGATTGACCTGTTCCCTCGAATCACCTCGTAGAAGCGTATAGTCAGTTACCTTTTTTCGCGCGGTTAGAGGTGCATCCTCAATAATTCTCGAGAACGAAATATCGAACAAAGTGTCGACATCAGGTATTTTCCTAGATTGCCAGCCTCGCCGGTAGCGCCGTCCTTTTCCGTTAACTACCGCATTACTTGCCGGGATCAGCGTAGAACCTAATGCTACTCGCGCGATGCGCTGAATTCCTAGATCATCGAGCTCCTCGATAGCAGCGCGATAACTCAATATTTTTTGCGAAATATCACGGTTAAAGATCCACCGTTCTTTCACGCCTGGCTCAATGAAAGTCGGCGGCAACGGATACCGCTCGATCAATTCTAGTTTACGAAGTTGTTTTGCGCGACGAATCAGCGATCGTTTGATATGGAGAAGGCGTGCGGCATCCAAAACTGAAAGCTTCGCTTCAGTAAGGTCCGCTAAGAAAGGATTAACCTCTATTACGGTTGGAACGATGCCAAAAAATTGCGATGTTAGTGCGGTGGTCCCTGAGCCCGAAAATGGGTCAAGAATCGTGCGTGGCATTTGAGGCTGGCTTTGAATTACCTCTTGAACGAAGGATGGAGAGAAGGCCTCTTTGAAATGGAACCATCTTTGAAATCCCAGGCCAGTAGTCCCTTGATTGGTGGTCGGAGACGGCGAAAGCCAGCCGTCCAACCAAGAGCTGACACCAGCCCCATCGGGGAGGTCCTGTGGCTGGGTGTTGTTGCTACGATCCATGTGGCCTTTACTATCCTTCAAAGGTTTCCGCAAAAAATGCGTCCTATTTAGTTATAATATCATGAAAATGATGATATTATAAAAAAATGTCAAGGCCAGTAAAAAATAGGATGCTTATGCGCGAAATGTGTTCGCGACTATCCGCTATGCTGGATTCGACACGGCGTTCGGACGCTGAGATCAGCAGAGTTCTAGGGTATGCAAACTCCGCCACCCTGGCCCGTATGCGTCGGGGTGAGGCGTTTCTTGACGCAGAGAAGCTGGCCGCATTTGCTCAAATCGCGATATGCGACGAAGCGCATCCTAATTTGCACTGGGTCCTTACAGGGCAGGGACCACCACTCACAGGCCCAATTCGTAGTCGAGAAATTGAAGCAACTGAAACGTTAATACGGAAAATTACTTCGGATTCGCCCCTGGGCAGTACAAATACCACTTGAGACACTGCAAACACGGCATAAAACAGCGCCCTACCGGCAGTGCGGTGCGCCCCCCTGAGAATGAAGGAAACTTGAGGGTGGAAGGTGGGGGAATGAGATCACGTAATACTTTGGCAGCCCCCCCAGACTAACGTGCTCGCACCCCAGATTGCCTCGTTCAGAGCGTTAAACAGGCCATCGGGGCGACTTATCGCCTTCAGGCAAATTCAGTCAGCCTCCGTCGCTTTCCACGTATGAATTTAGCCCACCCGAAACCCGCTCCGATCTTATAACGACAACTGCAACTGCCCATCCATGCGATAGCGATGCGCCGCTCCCACCTCGTTGCTCGGCCCATCCCGATAAATGCGGTAGGCGATATAGCGCTCCGATTGAACCAGATCGTTCCCTTTTTGCGCATCGAGCACCAGCCAGCGCCCATCGACATACACCTCGGCCCAGTTGTGGTAATCCTGCGGCCGCGGCGCCAGATCGCCATCGGCGACATAGCCGCCCAGCATGCGCGCCGGCAACCGGTTGGCGCGCGCCAGCGCCACCGCCAGATCGGCGTATTCGGTGCAGTCGCCGCGCAATGTGAGCAAGCCCTGCAGAGCGCCCAGGTCTTGCGGCAGGTAGCCGGCATAGCGCAAATTGGCCCGCAGCCAGTCGTAAATCGCCCGGACGGTGGCCGCGTCCGTCGCGCCTTTTAATCGCGCCGCCAGCTCGCGAATCGGCGCGGCGTCCGACTCGATGTAGCGCTCGGGCGCGAGCCAGTCGGCCTCGTCGAGTGCCACCGCCGGCGCAGGCGCCGCGCCATCCTGCCTGCCCATCTCGACGCTCGCCTTGATTTGCACAATGATTTGTTTCAGCGCCGGCACCGCGTCGAACTCCAGCGCCAGGATACGGTGCCCGAAGCGGTCGGACTGGATCCGATGCGCCATCGATACCCGCACCTCGGCCAGGCTTTGCGACGGCGGCCGGTGGGCCGGCAAGTAGCAATAAAAGCGTTGCGCGGACAAGGGATGCGAATAGGGATTGCTGAAAGTGAGTTCCAGGCGCACGCCGCGCGGCAACGCTTCCGCGTCGGCCGGCGCCGCGACCGGCGCCGCGCAGCTCAGCGCACCGGTCGCGAGACAATGCAGAAAACGGCGCCGCTGCATAATCGTTACAAGCCGCAGGCCAGCTGTTTCGGCCCGCGCGCCTGGGCCGACCACATGGCCTTTTCAACCGTGATTTGATGGGCCAGGGCCGCGTCGGTATCGGCGTAGACCAGTAGCGGCACCGGCAATATCGCCTGCTGCGCTTGATGCAACTCCTGGTCGCTGATGCCGCTCTTGGCCACCAAGATCACCGCAGACAGCGGCGCGCTCTTCAATTCCTTGCGACGGCGTTCGATCACCGCCTTGATCGCCTCGCCGCTGGTGTTCGGCAGCGGCACGGCCAACGGCAGTTGCGCCTGCGACGCGTCGCGCTCCTTGCCGATCACCACCAGATTGTCCTGGTTGCGGCTCTCGGCCCAGAATTCGGCCGGCGCCAGGTGCGTCAGTTGGCTTGCAGTCGGCGCCCGCCCGGCCACGCTCTGGCCGTTGGACAGCCAGAACGGCATGCCGCCGCGCAGCACCGACACGTTCTTGTAGCCCAGCGTTTTGAGCCTGCCGCACTCGACGTAGAGCTCGCGTTCGGCTTTCCCGTCGCCCACCAGCACCACCGCCTTGTCGCGCCAATGCGGCTTGGAGTGCAGATCGGCATAGCTCAAACTGAGCGCCCCGGCGATGTGATAATCCTGAAACAAGCTATTCAGGCGCACGTCGATCACGGCCGTGTTCGACTGCTGCAACATGCCCAATAAGCCGCTCACCGGAATGGCGCAACTCAAATCCGGCCGGCCCTGGGCGGCCGGATACGGGGCCGGCGCAGCCTCCTCGCGCCGGCATACGCCGCTCACCGGCTTGATGCCCTTGAGCGCCTCGGGCAACTGGCCCGGATCGGCCTTGGTGTCGGCCGCGCCGGCGCCGCCGCCCAGCAAAAATAGGCTGGCGCACAGCATGGCGCGCAAGCGACGATGGCATCGGACTGTCATGGTTTTCCTTCTGTTTTATCGGGTCGATCGGCGGTTGGCGGTGGCTTGTCGGTGCCCGGCGCGGCGCCGGGCGCGCCGGACAAGCCCATGTCGACCGGGTACACGAACACCCACTCCGAATATTTTTGTTTGCCGCGCAAGGCGCTATGCTCCGGTGCGAAACCGTCCTGCTTGATCGGCAACTGGTCCGACAACGAATGGATCCCGACGATGCGCCCGCCCACCTGGACCGTGCCCCACTCGGCCTTGCCGGTCATGGGATCGACGAAAATCTTGCGCAGGTGGCGCCGAATGCCGGGCACGCGCGCGTCCTGCAACAGCTGGTCCAGGGTGGCCGGATAATCTTTCTTGCCGCCGACCTCGAATTCGTAATAGCGGCCGATGGCGCTCTGGAACTGGCGGCCGATGATCAGCAATTCCAGCTCGCGGTCGCGCCGCCCGGCGGTGGCGTCGATCTCCACCGCCACGGTCAAGCCGACCCCCATCAGCGCCACCAACAGCAGCAGCCACAGATAGCTGAACCCGCCCCCCGCGCGCGCCGGCCTAGAGCGATTCATAGGGATGGCCCTGTTTGTCCGCGCCCGGCGCGCCGCTCTTGACGTCGGCCACCCCGTCGCCGTCGCCATCGGCCGGCGCCACCAGAATCCAGCTGGTGCTCGATTCGGTGATCGGGTCGAGCGGAACCGCGCGCAAGTATTTTTGTTCCACCAGCTCGGACAAGGCGTTGGGAAAGCGCCCCTTGTCGGCGTAAAAACGGTCCAGGTTCATGCGCAATATTTTCAGATTTTCGCGCAAGGCCATGTCCTTCGATTTGTCGATCGAGCCGAAATAGCGCGGCAGGCCGATAGTCAGCAACAGGGCGATGATCGCCATCACCACCAGCAATTCGATCAGCGTGAAGCCGCGCCGGCGGCCCGGTGTGAAAAGCCTCACCATAATCGGTACGCCACGCCGCTCAGCCCAACCTTGTCCGAGCGCGAATAGACATCGAACACATCCTCGCCTTCGCTCGGATCGTCGGCCGGCGCGGCATAGCTGCGCAAGCCCCAGCCCTGCTCCGGCGGCACCATGGGGTCGGCCGGCACACGGCGTAAAAAGTACAGCTTTTGCTTGACCGGGCTGCGTTGGTCTTCCACTCCTTCGACCAGCTCGGCCAGGGTTTTCGGATAACCCGATTCGCCCACCTTGAGCGCGATGCGGCCCTGGTCGGCGGCGCGCTTGTAGGCGTCCAGCGCTTCACGTATCTCGCCTAGCGCCACGCGCAAGGCGTGCTCGCGCTGGCGCTGCACCGACAACTGGGCCATCGGCACGGCCACCGTCACCAGCACCGCCATGATGGCCAGGGTCACCATCAGCTCGATAAACGAAAACCCCGCCGATCCCGAGAAACCGCGCCGCCCGCGCGCGCCGGCGCCGATCACGGCTGCACGCGTACGCTGAGCTCGGGCGGCAGGGTCGGCGCGGCGTCCGGCGCCGGATCGGGCGACGCCGACAGCAATTGCAGCTTGGCGCCATCGCTCGCCTTGAGCGCCCGCAAGGTGACATTTAACAGCGTGCCGCTGCCATTGATGCCGGCGTCGTTGCCGGCGCCATTTTGCCGCACCAGGGCGACGAAGACCTTGCCCTGGACCGTGTCGGTGCGCTGGCTGAAAGTGGTCTGGGCGTTGCCCTGTTTGAAGAACTCGCCCTCCTGCACCCCGACCACCTGCAACGCCTGCGGGTCGAAACCGAGCAGTATCGGCATGCCGCGCAAGGCTTGCTGGCTGCTGAGCTGGAGCTGCGCGGTGAATTGCTCGCCCACTTTCACCTGGGCCGGCGCGCGCCAGGCCAGGCTGAGTTGACCCGACGCGGCCGCCGGCTGGGCCGCCGCCGCGAGGGCCGGCGTGGCCGTGCCGGACGCCACCGCGCCGGGCGCCGCCTCGCCGCCGACGGGGATACCCGCCGCACCGGCCGCGCCGGCCGCCTTGGCGTCGGCCGGCGCCGGCTCGACCGTGCTCAAGCGCAAGGTCGGCGTGCCGATGCTACTCTCGGTGCCGGAATCGAACTCGGCGTCGAGCATATCGGGCCGGCGTATGGTGCGCACCACGTGCGGGGTGATCGAGAGCAAAATTTCGCTGCGCTGGATATCGTCCTTCTGGCTGCCGAACAGGCGCCCGGCGATCGGCAATTCGCCCACGGCCGGCACCTTGTTGGCGGTGTTGCGTTCCTCGTCGCTGATCAAGCCGGCCAAAATCTGCGTCTCGCCATCCTTCAACCGCAATACCGTGGTGGCGCCGCGCGTGCCGATTTGATAGGCCAGCGTGCCCGACTTGCTGAGAATTTCGCGCACCAGGTTCGACACTTCCAGATTGATCTTGATGGCGACTTCGTCGTCGAGAAAAATGCTCGGCTCGACTTCGAGCTTGAGCCCGACGTCGACATAATTGACCGATTCGGAAATGAAGCCGGTCGAACTCGACGTGGTTGTGATGACCGGCACCCGGTCGCCGATCTGGATCTTGGCCTTTTCCTTGTTGCGCACGCGGATGCGCGGATTGGCCAGGATATTGCCGCTCTGGTCTTCGCGGTTGGCGTTGATGACGAAGTTGCCCACGCCGGCCTGGATGGTGCTGCCGTTGAGGCCGCGCAGCGCGTCCAGCGTCAGCGGCGTGCCGGCGACCTGGAGCGGCGACAGCGTCAGCTGGCTGGGCCACTGCACCCCGAGCTCCATCAAGCGCGAGCGCTTCACTTCCATGATTTCCACTTCCAGCATCACTTCCGAGTCGCCCAGATCCTGCAACGCGACGATGCGCTCGGCCATGCGGATCGCCTCGGGCGTGTCGCGCATGATGATGATGCCCAGCCTTTCATCGATCACCAGGTCCTTGCTCTTGACGATGGTCTTGATCGAGTTCGACACCGCCTTGACGTCGGCGTTGGTCAGATAAAAACTGCGCACCGCCAGGGTCTGATAATCCTTGATTTTTTGCGGCGTGTTCGGATAGATCAGGATCGAATTCTGATTGAGGATTTTTTGCTCGAGCTGGTTGGTCACCAACAGCACGCGCAGCGCGTCCTCGATGGTGGTGTCCTTGGCGAACACGGTGGCCTTCAAGTCGGGCCGGATATCGCGGTCATAGAAAAAATTCAAGCCCGATACCTTGGCCACCACTTCCAGCACCGATTTCAAGGGCGCTTCGCGAAATTCAAGCGAAATCGGCTGGCGGAACACGGCCGCCAGCTTCATTTCGGGACGCGGCAGCTTGGCGCGCGCCTCGTCGATGCGGCCCTTCAAATGGAGCGCCTCTTTTTGCACCGGATTCTCGGCCAGGATCGGGCGCAGCTTTTCGAGCGCGTCGCCCAGATCGGCGGCGCCGCCCTTCTTCAACAGCGCTTCCGCCTCCAGCACCACCAGGCGGTGACGGCGCGCGGCCACCAGCGCGTCCTGGCCCTGGCGCGCCATCAGATTGTCCGGTTCCAGCGCCTGCACCGCGCGATAGGCTTTTTCGGCCTCGGCCAGGCGGCCGTCGCGGCGCGCCGTCTCGCCCTGGCCGAGCAAGCGGTTGACGCTCGACAGGCGACGGCTGGCCAGGGCGATACGGTATTCCAGATTCTTGGGGTCGAGCTTGACCGCTTCCTCCAGCTTGACCAAGCCGGCCTCGGTCTGGCCGCCGGACAGCAGCGTGTTGCCGTCGCGGAAAGCCTGGTCGGCCGCGCAACCGCTCAAGGCGGCGGCCACCGCGAACGCGCCCAGCCAATGGCGCGCGCGCGCGGCGCTGGCACGGCATGGCCGCGGACGGAAAATCAACTTCATGGCGGTTCTCACTTTTCTTTAACGCCCGCTCAAATCCAGCGTCTGCTGCTGGTCGAGCGGAATATAACGCAGCTGCATGCTGCTGGCGCCGATGCTCTCAACCTTGTACACCTCGGCGATGGTGTCGCCTTCCTGCACCAGCAGGTTTTGATCGTTAAACTGCAAAAACACCACCGTGCGCCCCTGCTGCTGATAGCGCCCCAGCGGGTGAAACGGCAAGGGTGGCGCCTGCGCCGGCGCGGCCGCCTCGGCCGCCGGAGCCGGCGCGGCGGGTGCCGCCGCAGGGGGCGGACTCCATTGCGTCAAGGCGAACAGGCGGCCGTCATGTTCATCATCGTCGTCGGGATCGAGATCGCGGCGGCGGATACCGAGCACGTCGAGCGCCGCCCCGCCGGCCGCGCGCGCGCCTTTGCCCGACGCACGGACCGGCTTGGCCGCGGCGGGCGCGATGGGTGCGATCGCCACCGGCGCCACGGCTGGATCGGCCGGCGCGAACCAGGCCGCCGCCAGGGTCGCCGCCAAGCCCAGCGCCAAGAGGATGCGTTTAGTTAGTGCCGTCATGGCGCCGCCCCTTCGGTTCCGGCGCTCGCCGGTACGCCGACCGGCGATCCGGCGGCCGGCGTACCGGCGGTCGCCAACATGAACCACTGGATGCGCGCCTCGATATCGGTGACGCCGATGCGCGCGCGCTTGAACTGTATGCTTTGCAGGGCCAAGGTTTTTTGCTGGCGCAAGGCGGATTGCAAAAAGCGCTGGATCGCGGCGGCTGGGCCTTTCACCGGCCAGGTCATCCGATAGCGCATGAAACGTCCGGCTTGATCCATCTGCGGCTGGTATTCGCCGCGCTGCACCGTCAAGCCCTCTTGGCGGGCCAGATCGAGCAACTGCTGCACGGCGAAAGGTATCTCTTGCTGGGCCAATAAATGCTGCTCGAAGGCGCGCAGCCTGGCGCGCGCGCCCGCTTCGCCGTCGCCAACCGGTGCCGAGGCCGCCGCAGGAGTGAGCGCGCCGGCCGCGCGCTGCGCCAGTCTCGCCTGCGAGGCATCGGCCTGGATGGTGTGATAGCGCTGGGCCGCGCCGGCCAACAGGATTAGCATCAGGCAAGCCAGCACGATCCATCCGGCCGCGCCGTGGCGGCGCGAAAAACCCCGCGCGGCGCGGCGCGTGTTCCACAGCACGGCGCCGGCATGCCGCTTCAGCATAGCGGGCAAACCGGCGCCGGCGGCGCCAGCGCTTAGTCGCGCCATACGGCCTCCAGGGTGAAGCGGTAGGGGCGCTCGACGGCGCCATCGTCGATTTCATGGCCCAGCAAATAAGCCGCGACAAACGGCTTGCGCCCGGCCACATAGGCGACGTAGCGCGCCATCTCGGCGCTGCCGCGCGCCTCGGCGCTGATCTTGACGCTGGCCGACTTGCCACCGGCCACGCCCACCGTCTCCATGCTGAGCAGGGCCACTTGCACATCGCGCGGTGGTTCGAGCGCCCGCAGAATGGCCGCCAGGGGCAGATTCAATTCGCCGATGGCGCCATTGACCGCTTGCACCCGCGCCGCCTCTTCGGCGCTCCAGACCAGCGGACGGGCCGGCGCCGGCGACTTGGGCCGGCCGGCTTCGAGGCGCGCGTTCAGATCGCGCGCGCGATGGCGGGCGATGCCGGCCTGGTCGATTGCCAGCACGGCCAGCAGCAGGCCGGCGGCCACCGCGATCAAACGCGGCGCCGACCAGCGCGGCCGGGTCGCCACCGCATCGACACTGGAACGTAAGGTGCCGGCCAGCAGCGCCAATTGCAGGGACGCTTCCGCGCCGGCGGGCAAGGCTGCCGCCATGGCGGGGACGTAAAACGGCGCCGGTGGCGGCGCGGACGGCGCTCCTTCCAGATCGTACAGCGGCACCGGTGCGCCGTCCGCCAACAGCGGGTCGCGCAGGCACAGCCGCTGCCACAACTGCGCCAGCGCGGCGTCGGGATCGCCTTGAGGCGACGCGTGCGGCCGCACGGTGACATCGGACAAATGCGCTTGACCGGCGCCGTCGCCGCGCGCCAGCACCATGTGGCGGCGGTCGCGCAAAGCCAGCGCGCGCGGCGCCGGACCCGGCGCGCGGCGCGCCTGCGCCCAGGCCGCCAGCGTCAGCGGCAGCACCGACACCAGGCGCAGTCGTAAGGTCGCGGCCAGCTGCTCCAAGGCCAGCAGCAGCGCCGCCGGGTAGGCCACGGCCAGGCGCGGCGCGCCATGGGGCGCGTCGTCCAGTTTGACGGTATCGGCCGGGTCGATGGCGAAGCCGGCTTCGATCAATTCGGCCCGCGCGTGGCCGGCTCCGTGGCCCGCGCCGGCCACCCGGTCGCTCCACGGCATGCCGGCCACGGCCAGCCACTGCTCGGCCACCACCACGCCCATTTGGGCGGGCGGCGCGGTCCAGGCTTCGCGCGCGCCCTGCAGCAGCGCGGCCAGTTGCGCCAGCATGGCGCCCAGGTCGTCCGCGTCGGCCAGATCGACGCCGCGCACGCTGCCCTCGCGCCAGCCGGCGCCGTCCCATATGCCGCACGCCAGCCGGGCGCCGCCCAGGGCGACCAGCAAGCGCCCGCCGCGCGGGGGCGAACCCGGGTCAACCCGCGACACGAATCACCTCCTCCAGCGTGGTTTCGCCGCAAGCCACCCAATGCCAGCAGGCTTCGCGCAGCGGTTGCAGGCCGACCTTGGCGGCGCGCTCCTTCAGGGCCGAAATGGGCGCTTGCGCGGCCACCATTTCGCGCAGGGCGTCGTCCAGGATCAGCACCTCGGCCACCGCCTTACGGCCCTTGTAACCCACGCCGCGACATTGTCCGCAACCGCGGCCGGCCTTGAAGGTCCAACCCGTCACCTGGGCGGGCGACAGGCCGGCCGCCTCGAGCTGCTCGGGATCGGCCTCCACCGCCACGGCGCAGTGCGGACAATTGACGCGCAACAGGCGCTGCGCCACGATGCCATTGAGCGCGGCGGCGAAGCTGTAGGCGTCCACCCCCATGTGCAAAAAGCGGCCCAGCACATCGAAGACATTATTGGCGTGCACGGTGGTGAACACCAAGTGGCCGGTCAACGCCGCTTGCACGGCGATTTGTGCCGTCTCGTCGTCGCGGATCTCGCCGACCATGATCTTGTCCGGATCGTGGCGCAGGATCGAGCGCAGGCCGCGCGCGAAGGTCAAGCCCTTCTTTTCGTTGACGGGAATTTGCAGCACCCGCGGCAGGCGGTATTCGACCGGGTCTTCGATGGTGACGATCTTGTCGCGCCCGGTGTGAATCTCGGTGATGGCGGCGTACAGCGTGGTGGTCTTGCCGGACCCGGTCGGACCCGTCACCAGCAGCATCCCGTGCGGCTTGGCGGCCAGCTTGCGGATGGCCGCGATGGCGTGCTCGCCCAGGCCCAGATGCTCCAGTCGCAGCGCCTTGGCCTCCTCGGACAGCGATTGGCGGTCGAGCAGGCGCAGCACGGCGTCCTCGCCGAAAATGTTCGGCATGACCGACACCCGGAAGTCGATCTCGCGCCCGTTCACGCGCACCTTGAAGCGGCCGTCCTGGGGAATGCGGCGTTCGGCGATGTCCAATTCGGCCATCACCTTGATGCGCGAGATGACCTGTTCGGCCATCTCCTGTCCCTGCACCTGGGTGATCGGCACCAGCACACCGTCGATCCGGTACAGCACATGCAGGCAGCCGGCGTCGCACTCCAGATGGATATCGCTGGCCTGGAGTTTCAGAGCGTCGTAGATGGTTGAATTGACCAATTTGACCACGGCGCTGGCGTCGTCGTTGATGGTGCTCAGCGTGATGACCGCCGCCACTTCTTCATCATTGCGGCCGGCCGTGTCGGACTCGAAGCCGTCCATGGCGCGCAGCAGGTGCTCCTGCTGGATCAGGTAAGCCTGCATGTCGTCGGGATGCACCAGCGCCGGAAGCACCTGGAGCCGGCCGGCCGCGCCACGGCAGCGGCGCAGCGCCCAGTCCTCGCTGGCGCCGTCGAACGGATCGGACAGCAGCAGATACGCGGTGTCGGCGGCGTCGCGCAGCACCAGCACGCCGCGCTGCACGCAGTCGGTGTAGGCGATCAAATCGAAATCGGGGCGGGCGGCCTGCAAGGCGGCCATGTCCAGCACCGGATAGCCCATCTGCCGGCCGAGCGCCTCCATCAAGGCATGGGCCGGCCCGACGCCGGACTGCCGCAGGGCGTCCAGCATCGACATGTCCTGCGCCGCGCACAGCGCGCGCGCTTGATCGATGTGCGCCGCCGTCAGCGCCACCGGCGCCGTGGCCGGCGTCACTGCAAGCTCCCGGCCAGTTCGAAAATCGGCATATACATCAGCACCACCACGGTGCCGATCACCAGTCCTATCACCACCATCAACATCGGCTCCAAGAGACGCGAGGCCCAATCGACCCAGCGTGAAAAATCGTCGTCGGCGAAACGCGCGGTGCGTTCCAGCATTTCGGCCATCTGGCCCGAGCGTTCGCCGACCTGTATCAGGGAATCGGCGACCGCGCTCGACAGTCCCGCGCGCGCCAGCGCCACCGACAGGCTCTGACCTTCCTCGATGGCCTGGCGGCAGGCCAGCAGCGGCGCTTGCTGACGCGGGCCGAGCAGGCCGGACACCATGCCCATGGCACGCGGCAGGGAAATGCCGGACGCCAGCAACAGGCTGACGGCGCGGTAAAAGCGCGCCAGGCGGAATTGATCGGCCTTGTCGGTCAACCACGGCAGGCCGAGCATGGTGGCCAGCAGCCAGGCCCGTCCGCGTGGCCGGCTGATCGCCCACACCAGCGCCGTCACGCCCGTCGCGATGGTGGTCAAGGCGATCTGCCAATTGTTGTAAATCATCTTGCCGAACGCGAGCAACATGGCCGACAGCCACGGAATCTCGCGTCCGGACGACTCGTACACCACAGAAAAGCGCGGCACCACATAGCCCAGCAAGAAGAGGGTGACGAAGCCGCCCACCACCAGCAGCATGACCGGATAAATCGCGGCCGACACCAGTTTTTTGCGCAGCGTCTCGAACTGCGACTGATAGGCGATATAGCGCGCGAGCGCCTGCGGCAAACCGCCGGTGCGTTCGGCCGCGCGCACCGTGGCCACATACACATCGGAAAAATGTTGCGGCGCCGCCGCCAGCACGTCGGAAAAATTGCGGCCCTCGCGCAGCGACTGCAACAAGGTTCCCAGCACCGCGCGCGCGCCGGACTGGGCTTCCTTGGCGTACAAGGTGGACAGCGCCTCGGTCAAATTCAAGCCGGCGTCGAGCAGGGCCAGCAGCTCCTGGCTGAACAGCACCAAGGGAAAACCGCCCTTGGCGCCGCTGCCCGCCGGCGCCGTTCGCGCGGTCGACTCCACGGCCAGCACGCGCATGCCGCGCGCGCCGGCGCGCCGCACGGCCTCGGCCTCGCTCACGCCGGCGAATGCGAGCCTTTGGCGCTGGCCGTCCCGGGTTTGGACGATCAGGTGGATGGAGGACTGGGCCGGCGCGCCGACCGCAGGCGGCGCTGCGGGGGGCGGCGTCGCCGTCCGTTCGTAACCATTCATGAAAAGTTATCCGCGGTCGCCGACCCGTGCGCAATCAAAGGCACGCGCCGGTCCGGCTGGCGCGGTATGTAAGGCGACCATTGCTAACCTCTATGGGAATTACGTGAACAAGAAGAACTCAAATGTTGTTGTATTGTATCTGGGATACGAAATTAAAGACAGATACGATGGCCGCCCCGGCAAAATATAGTACTGGACATACAACATCGAGCTTAAATATCGAGCAATTTTTTCGGTGTGCGCAATGCGAGTGCGTTTTCAGGTCCGCCCCGCATAAGCTACCCTCTGAGCATACCCGCTCCTGGCCACGGCGTTTAGTCAAATGATGCGACAAAATCTCTCCGCTTCACATCCCAAAATTTTCCGGCCGAGCCGAATAAACGATAGCCAAAGCTAAATTGCTCTGCCTCTTTCATGTAATAGAACGAAGAACCGTATTTCAATTTTCCGGGCCGTCCCGGTTGGCTATCTTCAGGCGACACGATGCCTGATAGGTCATCAGGAAATTGACCATGCCGTTTTTGATACGAATAGATCTCCGCCACCGTCTTCCCCGCCGCGAGGTTGACGGCGCCATTCAAATACACTCCCGCCGCCATGTTCACGGACGCCAGCGCGATGCCTGCCAGCAGCATCGGCGTGCCGAAGTACATGATCCCGTCCGAATTACCTATATTTTTCCTGAAGAGCCAAAGCACGAACATAAGGGAAAAAAGCATTATCGTACCGATTGGTTCGAATGTATCCAGAATATCGCGATAACCAACCCAGCCAAACATTAACACCAAAAAAACAAACTTGCTGATATCAACGTTCATTATTTTCATCCGCAGTCAACAATATTCGGGCTCACCAAGCGCCCTATGCATCAAATCTGCCGCTTTGCTTCGATTTTTCCAACCGAGTAATTTATAGAACCGGATTGAAGAAACGGTATTTTTCAAAAAATAATATTAGATATAAATTTATTCTATTCTGGAAAACCAACAATAAATATGTAGATTAATGCACCCGAAAACATCACCACTAGCAACAAACCCACATAAAACCCAACCTTATCTGCAATTATTTTTAAGAGTGGCGCTCGATCGGCTTTTAAAAATCGAGAAAATATTGCGAATATTATAATAAAAGAAAATCCTGACCAAAATAAAATTGGCGCATCCATTTTATTTCCCTTACATGTACAATCGACCGCCCTCTGACCAACCGGAAAATTTCTCGTCAGTCTGGCGGAATCACTATAAACCGCTTTCCTCCTGATACAAATCTTCACCAGTTCTACCGCCTGAATTTTTCAACAATTTTTCTGTCAATAATTGGTATTAAATAAACAATAATTAAGTGCATTGTTGTCAAGATCAAACAATCAGAAACAACCGAATATGTAATAACTGCTTGCTTGGAAATAAGCAATGGCAGTAGACAGAAAATAATTAGCGTTACCACAGGCAGACCTAAAGTACCAAACTTCTTTCGATTTCTTCGAAGAAAAATATAGCAGGAATAAAAATCAATCAATGTACTAAAGACAAACGATATTACCAATATTTTAACCATGAACGAAATATGAAGAATAACATAAATAAGATGGCTTAATTATATTAACTTTACTCCTGCGGCAGTTAACGTCCAATAACAAATCCATTTATTTTTGTTCTGGGTAAGACACTGATATTTGATTTTCCAAATTTCCCAACCCATATTTGCCCTTCAGAAAGCCAAAAACAAATATTTTCGCTCTGCCCTCGCATATCCAGAAAAGGGAAACCGCCAATACGGGAAACATTACCCTCTAACCTTGCTAATTCTTCTCCCGCAAGGGGAATAAACGCATTATAAACATTTATCTCATTTTGACTATGAGAAATTTTTTCTTCCTTTGAATCACGAATCAAAGAATAGTTAATAAAAATATTTTCCTTTTTAATTCCCGACAATACATAGACAAGTTTCATTTGCCCGCGCTTATCGTCACACAAACCAGCTTCAGGAAACAGGTGTGTTCTTTTAGTGAGGACGAGCTCACGCAAATTTTGCCGACTTTCAAAGTTTATTTTCAGAAGAAAGATTTCACTTTTCCGTACGCCTTGAGTTTTATCAAAATAGGTCCAGGCATCACCTGCCTCAGCTAGGCTTATCACCTCGGCAGACACTACTTTAATTTCAATAGGATTAACAAGTGAGCACGAAGACAAACCTACGATAGAGCAAGCCAATAACAAAGAAAATCTCATCGCATCCTTATCTGCCAATTTTTCAATCATTATTTTTGTGGTGTCGCGCTACGGAATCTTCATTTATAACTATTCATGTTTTGACTTAAATCCAACACTCCAAAGAATATACATTGCACCCACATGACCAACGGCATTAAAAAAACCTTCTTTTATTAGATAAATAAATCCCGCGTTGGTGACACTTCCATTTTCTAAGACCACTACTTCAGCATAACCGAGTCCATTAATTCCATGCAAATAATAAATATTTAACGCCACAAATATCAATATGGAAACCATGAAAATAACAAAAAAATAGTTACTAGCTGACAATAATTTGGTTTTTTTTACGATTAAATACGTTACTGCAAAGTGAAATACAAAGTCCGGGTAAGCAGTAAACACATTCAACCCTAAAATAAAAAGGTATTTTAAATCAATAAAATCTTTTATCCCCTCCGGACGGCACCAAACCACGCTCAAAAAGAGTGGCGCCACCAACATTCCAAGCATGAATTTTTTACTGTGAAAGATCACGCTGCGGCTTTGAATTTGAAGTTCGCCATTCATTATTTGCACTCGCATTTTCTTTTAGCTTTGTCGATAACGGATTGCGATAATCCATACCAACCGTTATTTATCGCGTCTCGGACCCACCCAGGCGAATATGGCGACTGCAATCCTCCATCACCTTCCCCATAATTGTGAATAGTCGATCCAGTAACTGTACGTGCCACATAACCGGGAAACAAGTTGTGACCGGGTTGCGTAACATTGATAACATACTGCCCGCCAGAGGAGTCGGTAGCCAGATATGAAATTACAGGATTTATCGGTGGCCCGCTGCCGCCGCCACCCATACTATCAAGTGAACTAAATATAGCACCAATAGCCGGCGGGGTTGCGTCATTATTTGTTCCCCCAGGTGTGGCGGGATTTGGATATCCAGGAGTAGGGCTGGCAATAATATCAGGCATCAAGTCTCCCGCATTAAGACATCCTGCGTCCACTGATTTGTCGTAATTGTGATACCACCTGCTTGAAGGGTCTATTCGGTCGGGCCATCCTGTAGGGCGAGGAAACGAAACAGTAGGTCCTCCTGGATAGTTACAAGTTACTCGTCCGCCGGCAGCGATACAAGACAATCCACTTGGATCCGTTCTGCTCATAGGATTTCCGCCCACATATGCGTAAGTATTGATTCCTCCAGCGAGACCAATAAGATCGCTTTGAATATAGCGCCCAGTTAGAGGGTCATAATCCCTGTGGTAATTATAGTGCAGTCCGGTTTCCTCATCTTCATATTGCCCCGGCAAGCGCAAATTAGAGCGAATGGTCGGAAGAGCCAAGGTCGCAACTGGCGTTGTTATCCGCGCCTTACCAAACGGATCGTAGCTCGCCGCCCATACAATGTTTCCAGCCTTGTCGGTTGCCTGTATCGGAGTGCCAAGTTGATCGTTGTGATAGTAGCCAAGTACCTCTTGCCCGTTGCTATTTTTTACTTTAATGAATAACGCTGCAGTAGTAAATGGCGCATTCGGACGGCGTCCGTACTGGGCAAGTAATGTCATAGTGCCGCTGGAAACAACGCTATTATCCGCATTCAAAACAATATCTTGAGTCATCTCAGAGATCATTCCCTCGTCCGAATAGAGGAAATACGTGCGTTTCG
Organism: Janthinobacterium sp.; assembly: GCA_043787615.1. Taxonomy (GTDB): domain Bacteria; phylum Pseudomonadota; class Gammaproteobacteria; order Burkholderiales; family Burkholderiaceae_D; genus Janthinobacterium. The sequence goes on from JAYVUV010000518.1 coordinate 17,877, forward strand.
CAGGGCTTAGTGCTACACCATTTCCGCTACGGTACTGCTCTTTCCATGTTCGCCGCCGCAGCGGATCATAGCCGTAACGGGCGATCAACTGACCAGCACTATTTTCTACCTGCACTAGCTGATTGCCTGAGTTGTAGTAGTAATTTACCGTGACACCAAATTCAATTTTTTGTTTGACGTTTCCTGCCACATCATAGCTGTAGCAGACAACGGTGTTTGCCCCGCACACACCAGTGCCACGGCGAATAAGCTGATTGTTTGCATCGTACTCCCAATTTCCGCTTTGCCGGCTATGAGCAATGCGATTACCTACGGGGTCAACTGTAAAAGTCTGAACATCCTGACTTAATAATGCACCGGTATCGGTGGTCACGCTGATCAGGCGGCTTTCATCGTCGTAAGCATAAATTTTACTAATCGTCGAGCCGGCGCCACCGGCACTGTCTGTGCGCGTACTCATTTTCAGTTCCTGCAATTTGCCATACTGTTGGCCCAGACTGAGCGAGGTTTGGGCTACGGAATTCTTAACCACTATAGATTCCAACTGAAGCAGGCCGTCATATGCACGAGTCTGAGTGCCGCCCCCCGGCAGCGACGTCAGCGCTGGCGCGCGCCAGCGAAATTGACTGGCTTGGATTGCGCCTTCGCCAGGAATGGTCACTGTCTCCATCTCACCATGATCTGTATAGGTGTAGGCGATCACGCTGGTGTCCGGCAAAATAATCTGAGATTTTTCCCCGGCCTTGGTGTAAGCATAGCCATAACTAAACACGCTGCCGTTGGGATAAGTAACGACTTCCTTGGTTTTTCGATTTTCTTCATCATAGGTCAGGATGGACGAGGAAAGTCGGTTTCCAGCCGGGGCCACCGCGTCATTGCTATTCCATGATGTCAGATTGTTGTTATCGTCCCAGCCAAATGTAACTTCTCTGATGAGCGTACCATCTTCTTTTCTCTCTGCCACCCCGCTAAGTCGATCAGCGTCGTCATAGCTATGAGTAATTTTATTTCTTTTGCGATCGATCGTAAATGATAAATTGCCAGCGCCATCAAAACTATGCACAATGGATTGCCCCAAAGCGAATGATTCCTTGGTCAACCGGTTTTTCCTATCATATTCAAAGCCATGCGGATGATTACTGGCATCGATAACTTCAATTAGATTTCCACGAATGTCATAACTGAACACTGTGGTTTTCTTTAATGCATTCAGCGATTCTACTAGCTGCCCAAGACTATTGTATTTGAAGCCACGGGCATTTCCATTCGCATCGGTAGCACTCGTTATCTGACCTCGCTTGTCGTATAACACCGAGTCGCTGACGATCTGCTGACCTTGCT
>JAYVUV010000519.1:0-3898 GCA_043787615.1 Janthinobacterium sp.
CGGCCTGGACTGCGGGGTCGGCGGCCGGCTTGGCCGCGCGCGGGGCGCGCGGCGGACGGGCCGCCGGCGCGTCGGCCGGGGCCGCACTCACCGCATCGGCTGGCGCCGTGGCGGCCGCATGCGCCGACGCCACGGCGGGCGCGTTGGAGGCATCGGCCGGAGTGGCTTTGGCGACCGGCTTGGCGCGCGGTTTTTTCGCCGGCGCGGCGACGGCGTCGGCCGACGACGCGGGCGTCGCATCGACGTTCGGCGCGGTGGCGGCTGGCGCCACCGGCGCGGCCGCGACCGGCGCCGGTTTGGTGGCGGCCGGCTTGGTGGCGACCGGCCTGGTCTCGGGCGCTACCTGCTCGACCGGGGCGACATCGGCCTTGCTACGACGCTTGGGCTTGACGGCCGCGTCGGCTTCCACGGCGACGGCCGCCGCGTCCGCTTCGATCTGCGCCTTGGTGCGGCGTTTCGGTTTGGCCGTCACTTCGGCCGCGCCGCCATCACCCACATTGGCCGCGATCACTGTCTCTTGAGTTTTAGGATTGTTCATTATTAGTTTCTTGGTTGTGCTGACCTGGCGCAGCGTCAACCGTTGTTTCTGGCGCAGGGTCGTGAGTGAGGGCTTCATCGACTGAAGCTTCGGGGCCGGCATCAGGGCTTGCTATCACGGCATCGCCACCTGCACCAACATGGTTGGCGACCGCTTGCATCGCCTTGTCAAAGTTTTCTTGCAGGGCCGCCTCGAGCGCTTCCATTTCCAGGCCGCTGCCCCGCATTTCGCTGATTTGCTGCAAAGGCGGCAGCTGGGACAGCGAATTCAAACCCAGGTCGTCCAAAAACTGTTTGGTGGTGGCCAGCAAGGCCGGCCGGCCCACCACGTCGCGGTAGCCGATCGCGTCGACCCAACCACGGTCTTCCAGCATCTTGATGGTCTGCGAGTTGACCGCCACCCCGCGAATTTCTTCGATGTCGCCCCGCGTCACCGGTTGCCGGTAGGCGATGATGGCCAGCGTTTCCAGCGTCGCCCGCGAATACTTGGGCGGCTTTTCGGGACTGAGCCGGTCCAGATACTGTTTCATTTCGGGCCGACTTTGAAAGCGCCAGCCGCTCGACAGGCTGACCACCTCGATACCCTTGCCGCTCCAGTCGAGCCTAAGCTCCTCGAGCAACTGCTTGATGGTATCGGCGCCCACCCCCACGCCCAGCTGGCGGCCGTTGTCGTCCACCTCGGCGAACAACTTTTTCAAGTTGTGCACCGACAGCGGCTCTCGCGCGCAAAGCAACGCGGTTTCGAGGACGGCCTTCGCCTCAGCTGTATTCATAACAATCTTGTGCGGATGTGTATTGCATTGGTATGCAAAGAAAGAAATCACAACAAAATCACATTCAACGGCGCAAATGGCGGACATCCTGGGATGCCGCCTGATTGGGAGACCACGTTGATGCTGTTTTCCGACGCCCTGGCCGATGCGCGCTGAGCGGGAGTGTTACCGATGGAGACAAATGTGCCTTGTCATCCACGACTCTGATTCATCAATCAGTAACAAGTCGTTGATTTCAAAGTAAAACGCGCGAGCGACCTGCCGTGTGCTGGCGAAAGTGCTAACGCTCAATACCAATAGAATACACGCCGATTCATCCAACGAATCCAATTGTACCCGATAAAAGCGAAAAAAGCGCAAAATGGCCAAGCGGACATGCATTCCGCCCGCCCCCTGTCGCTTCCCCCGCCACAGACGCTTACAGTTTTTCCGCCAGCATCGCCGACACGCCGACGAACGCCGGGTACTGGGCCGTGATGACAAAGGTCGGCACTTGCGCCATATACGCCGAGAAACGGCCTTTTTGCTCGAAGCGGGCCCGGAAGCAAGAGCGCTCGAAGCGCGCGCCCAGGCGCGGCACGATGCCGCCGCCGATGTAGACCCCGCCTTGCGAACCGAGGGTGATGGCCAGATTGGCCGCCGTGGTGCCCAGCATGCCGCAAAACACTTCGATGGCTTGGTCGCACAGATCGGACTCGCCCGCCAGCGCGCGGCGCGCGATCTCGGGGGTGTCGATGGCTTCGGCCGCCGCGCCGGCGCGGTCGGCGAGGGCGCGATAAATCAATTCGATGCCCACGCCTTGCATCAGGCGCTCGGCCGAGACATGCTCGAACTCGCGCCACGCGAATCGCAGGATCGCCACTTCGGTCTCGTTGGACGGCGAAAAGCCCACATGGCCGCCTTCGCTGCGCAAGGCGGTCCAGCTGCCGTTGCATGGAATTAAGCCGGACACGCCCAGGCCGGTGCCGGCGCCGATCAAGCCGATCGGGCTGTCGGCGCGCGCGACGCCGCCGCCGATCTGGTGTTTTTGCTCGGCCGTCAGCAAGGGCAGGGAGCGCGCCAGCGCGGTGAAGTCGTTGACCACCACCAGTTGCTCCAGCTTGCATTCCTGACGCATGGCTTCGATCGAAAATTGCCAGTGATGGTTGGTCATCCGCACCAGATCGCCATCCACCGGGTTGGCGATGGCCACGGCGGCATGACGTACCGACTTGCCGCCGGCCGCCGCTACCGCGTCCGACGCCAGATAGGCTTGCAGGGCCGCGCTCAGGGTCGGATACTCGGCGCAAGGCAACACCGTGATCAAATCGATTTGTCCGGGCGCCGATTCCAGCGCGAAACGCGCGTTGGTGCCGCCGACATCGGCCAGCAGGCGTGGCCCGGAAGGGAAAGCCGCGTGCGGCGTGGAAGCGAGAGAAGTGGACGACATTGTCATAATTCAACAAAAAACAAAAAGAAGCCAAGCTTATAGGATGTGCGGGCGGGAACGCAAGTCATGATTGTAGTTTTAATACGGCGAACGGGCAAAGAATGGCCACTCTCAAGTAGCATCGTCCCATATCGCGTAATTTCACTACATATCCCTACGATGTAAGCGCGGCCCGGCCGGGTAGGCCCGGCCGGCCAAGCGTTAATGCGCCGAGGCCGACCGGGCGGACGTCGCCTCGTTCGACACCGCCCCGAACGCCGCGTTCCACGCATCCAAACCGCCATGCAGCGCGCGCGCGTGCGGGTAGCCTTGCTCTTGCAACTTTTTGGCGACCTGGGCCGCCGTCACATCGTTGGGACAGCTGCAATACACCACCAGATGGCGCGCCTTGTCGAGCCGGGCGATGGCGGCGGCGGTCTCGCCCGCGTTGAAGATGAGCGCGCCCGGCACGGCCGCCTCCAGCGTTTGCGCCGTGACGCTGCGCGCGTCGATCAACACCGGCGCCTCGCCCTGCTCCAGCAAGGCGCGCAATTGCGCGATGTCGATGCGGTCGGCATGCGACTTTTGTTGAAAACGCTTGCGCTCGACATATTTGAACACCACGAACAGCAACAGCAACACCAGCAACACCATCAAGGCCGTGCTGCCCATGGTGCCGAGTACATCAAGCACTTGATCGACCTTGCTGTGGAAACAAGCGCCGATGACGATCCCGGTGCCGCTCCACAACAAGCCGCCCACCACGCTGTACGAGAGAAACACGGCGTTGCTGGTGCCCATGGCGCCGGCCAGCGGTGGCGCGATGGTATTAAAGCCGGGAATGAACTTGGCCACCATCAGTGCTTTCGGCCCCCAGCGGTGGAAATTGTCTTCGGTCTGGCTCACGCAATAATCGGGCGAGAGCGAGATGCGGCACAGCAGCTTGAGGATGCGCTTGCCGTAATGGCGGCCGGCCCGGAACCAAAAGTAATCGCTGATCAGGCAAGCGGCCAGGCTCACGGCCAGCACCGCCGCCCAGCTGGTGTCGCCGTCGACAGCCAGCGCGCCGGCCACGATCAAAATGGGAAAGGCGGGGATGGGCAAGCCGATTTGCTCGACCAGCACCACGCCGAACACGATCAGCACGCCGTACTGCTGTAACAAGGAGATGAGATTGGAC
>JAYVUV010000520.1:0-3935 GCA_043787615.1 Janthinobacterium sp.
AGCGGCGCGAGCGGCGCTACGGGTGGCGCAGGCAATTCGGTCGACACAGCGGCGGACGCCTCGGTCGCGCGTGGCCGCGCCGGGGCTTGTTCGGCCGGCTGGCGCGCGCGTGCCGCCAGTTGCGCCGCCAAATCGACCCGTTCGCCCAGGTCCAGCGGCACGCAATCGTCCAGCGTGATACCGAAGCGGGTGTAGCTCAAGCGATTCAAGCCGGCCCGGAACGCGTGCCACTCCGTCACGCTGACGCAAGGCGGCAAGGCCAGATGCCCGCGCAGCAGTTCGCGCCGCAGGCTCGCTTGCAGCAAACCGGCCAGGTGGAACACGGTGACGACGTTTAAACCGTCGTCGGACGCGGCGCCCGCCTCGCTCGATAAAAACAAGTCGAAGCGCTGTTGCGTCACGCGGGGATCGGGGTCGCCGATGGCGAACCGCACATGCAAACCCCATTCCGGCGCCGCTTCGAATGGCACCAGCTCGAGCGTGTATGGCCCCGGGTGAAAGCACCAAGCCACCTCGCCCGGCTGGTGCGCCTGCGTCGTGTGCGCGCGACGCGCCGGGCCGGCGGCGGAACCGGAACCGGAACCGGAGTCGAACAACAGCGTCACGCAGCCGTCGGGTGCGCGCTGGCCGCGAGCGAGCCGCAGCGCGATCACGCCACTGTCCGGCCCCAGCACGGGCGCCGGGGCCGCGCGCCGGGGCGGGCGTCTGAACAGGCCGATCATCAGGGCGCGACCGGCTCGACGGCGAAGCGGGCGCCGTGGCGCTGGAAGTGCGGCGCCGGGGCCGACTCGCACGGCCAGCCTTGCTCGCACTCGCCGTCGGCGTCCAGCCGGCCCTGCAAGATGACCGCGCCGGCGCCATCCACCACCCGCAGCATGGGCCGCTCGCGCAGCAGCCGGGCCGCGAACGGCGCGTCGGCGGCCAGTTTCAAGATCACTTGCCAACCGCCGCCCAGGGCCAGGAAGTCGAGCGTCCAGCAGCGGTCATCGGTGCTCAGTTGCTCCATGTCGGCGCCGTCGGCGGCGGCCCGCAGCATGCCGACGCTACCCTGCCACAGCGGATCGTTGGCGGCCGCGCCGTCGGTGACGTCGGCGCGCCGCTCCAGTGCCAGACGGCGCAGGCGGCGCAAGGTGAGCGGCGAGCGCTGCAAGGCCGCGCGCTCGTTCGGCGTCAACGCGCGGCTGCCGTCCAGGGCCGCCAGCAGGGTCGCGTCGGCCAGCATCAAGCGGTCGCCCGCCACCGCGCGCCCCAGCAGCAGATGGGCGCGCAGCTTGCGCTCGAAGGCGTTGCCCGCTTCGGTGTCGCCACGGTCGGATTTTGCTTTCATATCGCTCTCCTTCATGGGCCAGGCCCACGGTTGGCGGCGTGCAGTTTGGCCATCGCTTCGTTACGCCGTTTGCGCAGGGTCGGAATCGAAACGCCGTCCAGGGCCGCCAGTTGCTGTAAGGTTGGCAAGGCGCCGGTGGCCGGATCGCGCCATTCGTCGGGATAACTGTCGTCTTCCGCGCCCAGCAGTTTTTGGTACACGGCCAGCCGGATCGGCACGGATTCGGCTTGCAGCACGCGCGCGGCCCAACTGCCGCCGTCCTGCGCGGCGCGCGCCGACATCACAAAGCGGAGGGGCAGGCAAACGGCGACCGCCGCCTGTTCCCACGCGAGGGCCGTTTTTGGCTCGACCTCCGGCGCTACTTCGGGCTCGACTTCCGGTGACGGATCGCGGTCGGGCGCGGCCGGCTCACCGTCGCCGTCGTCATCATCGGGTTGCACCTGCGCCGCCAGAATCCGGTCGGGCTCGGACGATTGGCAGGCGTCGGACTCGCTCAGCACGCGCCAGTAGTCGTCCAGCCACAGGGTGGCCTCGCCGGCGTCGTCGCGCCACGGGTCGGCGCTGTCCAGGTTGGCCGACAATTGTTCGTAATCGCCGATTTCGGCCAGCATGGCACCGATCTTGTCCGGACTGTTTTTCAGGCTGGAGAAGCGCTTCGAGCGCGTGTGCAGCGGGCCGGGCGCGCCGCCGAAACGCTCCAGCGTTTCACTCCAGCGTATCACCCACTCCGGCCGGCAGTCGGCGACGCCTTTCATTTGACGCGCCTCGATCGGCATGGCGGCGCCGTCCCGGCCCGGCGCGCGGCCCAGGATGGCGGCGACCTGGTCCGCGTGCTCGCGCCAGCCGGCGAACAAGGCGGCGATCTCGCGGTGGGCCGTGTCGAGCATGCGGTAGGTGTAGATTTTGTTGGGTGAGCAGGCGCGACCCACGGCGACCTGATAATTGTCGGCGTCGACCTTGTCGCGCAAGCCGGCGTACATATCGTTGAATTTTTTGCGCAGCGTGGCGTCGCCATTGGGCGCCCGCCAAAAGTCGTCCGCCCTGGCCTGCTCGCCGGCCAGGGCGGTCACCAGCGCGCACCAATGCTCGGGATGCGCCTGCAGCTCGAACACCAGGCCGAGCGCCAGTTCGGCCACGCTTTCGCCGTAGCTGTTACCCGGCGCCTCGGCCCGCGCGCCGCGCGCGCTCCGATGCAGGGCCGCCGCCACGGTGTCGGTGTACCAGTCCAGCGTGAGCGCGGCCAGCGCGGGATCGGCGAGCCGGGTCGGGTCGCCTTGGCGCACGGCTTGCAGCGAGCATTGCCCCAGCAGCTTGCGCACCTGCTCCCATCCATGCTCCTGATACCGGGTTCCTGGCAAACGCATAATGTCCTGTTTATCGTCACGCGCGCGCGACGGCGGTGCACGCCTCAAAAGCATGCCATGTCGCGCGCGCGGCCATCCTCCGGTTACCACGCGATTTGCCCCTCTGTTCCATGCTCCGCGGCCAGCGCGGCCAGGATGGCGGCCAGCACGGGCGCGGCGTGTTCGCCGCCGCTGCCGTCCGAATGGCTGACAAAGGCGGCCATGGCGATCCGGTGGCGCTGGCCCGGCAGGCGGCCCGGCTCCAGCCAGCCGGTGAACCAGACCGTGGCCAGCTCGCGCTTGCCGCCGTCGGCCAGCGTGACGCTGGTGGGCGCGGTGCCGGTTTTGCCGTACAAGCCGGGACGCAGCCCGGCCAGCGCCGGGGCGGCGAAGGCGCCGGCCGCCGTCCCCACATCGATTACCCCTTTCATGCCGGCTTCAATGCGGTCGCGCCGGATGCCCAGTTCGGCCATCGGCGCCGGCGCGCCGTGGCGCCCGTCGAGTTCGAGCAGCAGCCGTGGCCGCACCACGCGGCCGGTGCCGATGGCGGCCGAGGCCAGTGCCATTTGCAGCGGCGTGGTCTGCATGCGCAAGCCGATCGCCATCTGGCGCAGCTCGTGGCGTGAGTGGATCGGGTCGATGTGGGCGGCGCTGGCCTGGAGCGCGTCCCATTCGGCCCAGTCGAAATCGGCCGGCAGCAAGCCGCCGTCCAGGCGCATGGCTTGTTCGAAGCCGAGCCGGCGCGCGGCCGCCACGATGGGGCGCACCGGGTCCAGCGCGCCCGGGTCGAGCGCCTGGAGGTCGGGCGCGCCGCCGTCGGCGCGGCCGAACAGGCTGCGGTCGCTCAATTCGCCGGTCCAGGCGAACCAGGTATTGAGGCTGTAAGTCAGGGCCTGGGCCAGTCCCAGGCGGCCGTCCAGCGCGCGCCGGTCCAGGCTTTGCTCGCGGTAGTTGGTGATGTGGGCCAGGCGCGGATCGAGCGGATAGGTGGCCGCGCCGGTGGCGAAAGCGAAGCCGCGCTGGCGCGCCATGCGGTTGATGTCGGCCAGCGGCGGGCCGGCCAGCAGGGTTTCGAGCCGGGGATCGTCGCGCGCCGCCAATTCCAGGCCGAGCGCGCTGATCACCTTGAAGGTCGAGCCGGGGCTTTGCAGCGCGCCGCCGTCGTGCTGCAAGGCCGGCAGGCGCAGCGGGCTGCGGGCCGGATTGCTGCGGTCGAAATCACGCACCTCGCGCCAGTTGGCCGCGTCCACCGGGGCGGCGCCGGC
>JAYVUV010000521.1:0-18002 GCA_043787615.1 Janthinobacterium sp.
GTTACCGGTCGAGCTCGTGTCATTTTTTCATATGTGGGATGGCGAACGGAGCAATTTCACCCGATGCCGATAATGGGAGCGCACACGCCGACCTCGCCGCCGGCGTCTCCGCCTGCCCCTTCACGAAAGAACGCCATGTCCGATTCCCATCCCGCCCGCGCCCGGCCCGAGCCCGACCCGAGCCTGGACCCGACGCCGCCATCGCCGTCTCCGTCCCCGTCCCCGTCTGTATCGCGCCGTGGTTTCATCCAGACCGGCCTGGCCGCCGTCGCGGTCAGCCAGACGCCGTTGGCGCTGGCGCAGCAGGGCGTGACCAACGCGCCCGGTGCGGTCCCGCCGGCCCCCAAGGCGCCGCCGCAGGCCATGAGCTTGAACGTGAACGGCAAACGCCATCAGCTCACGCTCGAACCGCGCGTGACCCTGCTCGACGCGCTGCGCGAAACGGTGGGCTTGACCGGCGTGAAAAAAGGCTGCGACCGTGGCCAGTGCGGTGCCTGCACGGTGCTGGTGGACGGGCGCCGCATCAATTCCTGCCTGACCCTGGCCGTGATGCACGAGGGCGCCAACATCACCACCGTCGAGGGCTTGGCCAGCGGCGAACAATTGAGCGCCCTGCAAGCGGCCTTCATCGAGCACGACGCCTTCCAATGCGGCTACTGCACGCCGGGCCAACTGTGTTCGGCCACCGCGCTGCTCGACGAAATGCGGGCCGGCACCGCCAGCACCGTCACGCCGAACGTGCGCACCCAGGTGATCGCCTTCAACGGCGACGAAATCCGCGAGCGCATGAGCGGCAATCTATGCCGCTGCGGCGCCTACCCCAATATCGTCGCCGCCATCCACAGCGTGGCCGCGACCTCCACCAAAACCTGAAGCGGGAGTCCCCATGCAGTCCATATTTTACGAGCGCGCCACCGATCCGGCTCACGCGCTCAAGCTGGCGCAGCAACCGGGCGCCGCCTTTATCGGTGGCGGCACCAATCTGCTCGATTTGATGAAGGGCGACGTCGAACGGCCGCAGCGCCTGATCGACATCAGCCGGCTCGACCTGGCCACCATCGCCGCGCTGCCCGACGGCGGCGTGCGCATCGGCGCGCTGGCGCGCAACAGCGACACCGCCAACCACCCGCTGATTCGCCAGCGCTATCCGCTGCTATCGCAAGCGCTGCTGTCCGGCGCCTCGGCCCAGTTGCGCAACATGGCCACCCTGGGCGGCAATCTGATGCAGCGCACCCGCTGCCCCTATTTCACCGATCCCGCCTTCGACATGTGTAACAAGCGCCTGCCCGGTTCCGGCTGCGCCGCCGCCCAGGGCCATAACCGCACCCACGCCATCCTGGGCGCCAGCGCCGCCTGCATCGCCGTCAATCCGTCCGATATGAACGTGGCGCTGGCCGCGCTGGACGCGGTGGTGCTGGTGGCCGGTCCGCGCGGCGAGCGCCGCGTCGCCCTGGCCGATTTCCATCGCCTGCCCGGCGGCACGCCGCAGCGCGACACCATGCTCGAGCCGGGCGAATTGATCACCGGCCTCGATCTGCCGCCGTCGCCGTTCGCCGCCCACGCCCACTACCTCAAGGTGCGCGACCGCGCCAGCTATGCCTTCGCCCTGGTCTCGGTGGCGGCCGCGTTGGAGCTCGACGGCGGCGTGGTGCGCCAAGCCCGCGTCGCGCTCGGCGGCGTGGCGCACAAGCCGTGGCGCGTGGCCGAGGCCGAGGCGCTGCTGGTGGGCCAGCCGCTCAGCGCGGAGCGCAGCCGCCAGGCCGCGACCCGCCTGCTGGCCGGCGCCCAGGGTTACAAGGACAACCAATTCAAGATCGAACTGGCCCAGCGCGCGGTGATCCGCGCCTTGAGCATCGCCGGAGAAAACGCATGACTATCATCGGCCAAGCCGTCGACCGCAGCGACGCCCGCCTGAAAGTGACGGGCGCGGCGAAATTTTCGGCCGAACACGCGGTGCCCGGGCTAGTGCACGGGGTGCTGGTGCAGAGCACCATCGCCAGCGGCCGTATTTTGTCCATCGACAGCCGCGCCGCCGAGGCCCTGCCGGGCGTGCTGCTGGTGCTCACCCACCGCAACGCCACGCGCCTGCCCAAACCGTCCAAGCCCGATCCGGCCGACGGCCCGCCCAACCCCAAACTGAGCCTGCTGCAAGATGCGCAAGTGCTCTACAACGGCCAACCCATCGCGGTGGTGGTGGCCGACACGCTGGAGCACGCGCAGGACGCGGCCCGCCGCCTGCAAGTGCGCTATGCGCCGCAAAAGGCGCAGACCGACTTCCAAATAGCCAAGCGCAGCGCGCGCCGCCCGCCCGTGCAGCCGGACCGGCCGGCCGACACCAGCCGCGGCAACGTGGCCGGCGGCATGAGCCGGGCCGCCTCCAAGCTCGATCTGGTCTACACCACGCCGCTGGAAAACCACAATCCGATGGAGCCGCACGCCACCATCGCGGTCTGGGACGGCGACCAGCTCACGCTGCACGACTCGACCCAGAACGTGAGCGGGGTGCGCAAGACGGCCGCCAAGACCTTCGGCATCGCGCCCGACAAAGTGCGGGTGCTGTGCCCCTTCGTGGGCGGCGGTTTCGGCAGCAAAGGGTCGATCTGGTCGCATGTGATGTTGGCCGCCATGGCCGCCAAACAGTGTGGCCGGCCGGTCAAGCTAGTGCTGGACCGGACCCAGATGTTCGGTCCGGTCGGCGCGCGCGCCATGACCGAGCAGCGCCTGCGCCTGGGCGCGGCGGCCGACGGCCACCTGACGGCGGTGCTGCACGACAGTATCGGCAACACCTCTTTTGTCGACGATTTTTCCGAACCGTGCTGCAATGCCACGCGCATGCTGTACGCCAGCGACAGCCTGCAAACCACGCAGCGCATCGCCACCTTGAACCTGGGCGTGCCGACGTATATGCGGGCGCCGGGCGAGGCGAGCGGCAGTTTCGCGCTGGAGTCGGCGCTCGACGAACTGGCCTACGCGCTGGGCGTCGATCCGATTCAACTGCGTCTGCAAAACTATGCCGAGCAAGACCCGGAAAAAAATCTGCCCTGGTCCAGCAAATCGCTGCGCGAGTGCTACCGGGTGGGCGCCGCCCGCTTCGGCTGGGCGCGCCGCACGCCGCAACCCGGCTCCATGCGCGACGGCCGCACCCTGGTCGGCTGGGGCATGGCCACCGCCACTTATCCGACCAATCGCAGTCCGGCCAAGGCTTCGGCCAGCGTGCGCGCCGACGGCAGCGCCGTGGTGCGCAGCGGCTCGCACGATCTGGGCACCGGCACCTACACGGTGATGGCGCAGATCGCCGCCGAGGGACTCGGCCTGCCGCTCGACAAGGTGCGTTTCGAGTTGGGCGACACCGCCATGCCGCAGGCGCCCGTGTCGGGCGGCTCGCAAACCGTGGCCAGCGTCGGCCCGGCGGTGCTGGCCGCGGCGAGCGCCGCGCGCGACAAGTTGCTGGTCATGGCGCTAGCCGATCCGGCCTCGCCGCTGTATGGCGCCGGCCCGGCCGAGGTGGCGCTGGAAAACGGATTTCTGCTACGCCGCGCCGCGCCCGAACGGCGCGAAACGGTGGCGGCGTTGATCGCGCGCCACGGCGGGCAAGCGGTGGAAGCCGACAGCAGCAGCGCGCCCGGCGACGAAAAGAAGCAGTTTTCCATGCATTCCTTCGGCGCCGTGTTCGTCGAGGTGCATGTCGATCCGGACCTGGGCACGGTGCGGGTGCCGCGCATCGTCGGCAGTTACGGGGTCGGCCGGCTGATGAACCGCAAGACCGGGCATAGTCAGCTCATGGGCGGCATCGTGTGGGGCGTGGGCATGGCGCTGCACGAAAAAACCGAGATCGACCTGCGCACCGGGCGCGCGCTGAACGCCAATCTGGCCGACTACCATGTGCCGGTCAACGCCGACATCGGCGCCATCGACATCACGGTGGTCGAGGAGCAGGACCTGCATATCAATCCGCTGGGCGCCAAGGGCATCGGCGAGATCGGCATCGTGGGCGTGGCGGCGGCCATCGCCAACGCCGTGTATCACGCCACCGGCAAGCGCGTGCGCGATTTGCCGATCACGGTCGATAAGTTGGTCTAAGCCGGGCAGAAGGCGCCAGCGGGCGCCCGTGAAAGTGAAAAAGCGGCCGATGCGATTCGGCCGCTTTTTTTTGGGGCGGTGCCGCTCGTTACGCCAGCACGCGTCGCAGCCAGGCGCCGATGTCGTCCACTTCTTCCTGGCACAGCGAGTGCTGCATCGGATAGCTTTTCCACTCGACCTGGTAGCCGAGCGCCTTGAGCGCGTCGCGCGATTGCGCCGCGCGCGCCATCGGCACCACCGGGTCGGCGGCGCCGTGGGCCATGAAGATCGGCATGCTCTTGGCGGCGGCCTGGCCTTCGGCCGCCAGCGTGGCGGCCAGCGGCAGCCAGCCGGACAGGCAAAGCAGGCCGGCCAGTTTTTCCGGATGGCGCAAGCCGGTCTGCAAGGTCATGGCGCAGCCTTGCGAAAAGCCGGCCAGCACGATGCGTTCGGCCGGGATGCCGCGCGCTTTTTCGCGCGCGATCAGCGCCTCGATCTGCGCTTGCGAGGCGCGCATGCCGCTCGCGTCCTCGGGGCCGACCAGGCCGGCCGGCACGTCGAACCAGGCCCGCATCACGTAGCCGCCATTGAGCGTGACCGGCATCGGCGCGGCGCTGGGGAACACGAAGCGGGTCGGCGGCAAGGCGGCCAGATCGAGCTCGCCGCGCACCAGCGGCACGAAGTCGTTGCCGTCGGCGCCCAGGCCGTGCATCCAGATCACGGCCGCCGTCGGGTGGGGGGCGGTCTCGATTTCGATATTTTCCAACAGGGTGCTCATCGGATTTCCTTCAATTGGCGGGCGCCGCACGCAGCGCCGATTTGGGACGGAACGTCTTCGATACGGCCGGATCGGTTTCCACGTAGGGCGCGCCGATCAGGTCCAGGCAATAGGGCACGGCGGCGAAGATGCCGCCGACCAGGGTCCGGCCGTCGCCGTCCTTCAAGCCTTCCAGGGTTTCCTTGATGGCTTTCGGCTGGCCCGGCAGATTCATGATCAGGGCCGCGTGCTCGGCGCCTTCGCGGATCACCGCCAGTTGGCGCGACAAAATCGCGGTCGGCACGAAGTGCAGGCTGATTTGGCGCATTTGCTCGCCGAAGCCCGGCATTTCCTTGCTGCCCACGGCCAGCGTGGCCTCGGGCGTCACATCGCGCCGGGCCGGCCCGGTGCCGCCGGTGGTCAGCACCAGATGGCAGCGCGCCTGGTCGACCAGTTCGATCAGGGTGGCTTCGATGGTGGCGCGGTCGTCGGGAATGAGGCGCGTCTCGACCCGGAACGGGCTGCGCAAGGCGCCGGCCAGCCAGTCGCGCAGGGCCGGAATGCCCAGGTCTTGATACACGCCGCCGCTGGCGCGGTCGGAGACCGACACCAAGCCCACCACCAGCTCGGCGTCGTGCGGATTCATCGTCGGATCGGCCATGTGAGGGCGGCCCGCTTCAATCGTCTTGCGCTTGGTCGTCCAGGTCCTCGGCATCGGCGTCGGCATCGTCCTCGGCCGCTTTTTTGCCCGATTTCTTGGCTTCGACTTGCTTGAGGATCTGGAAGATTTCGCGGTAAGCCTTGGGCGGCTTGTTCTCGGCCTGCTCCTTGCGCGCGTTGCGGATCAGGGTGCGCAAGTGCTGCACATCCAGTTCCGGGTTCTCGCCCAGCAGCACGGTGAGCGCCTTGTCGTCGCTGAGCAGCTTCTCGCGGCGGCGCTCCAAGGCGTGCATGGCGGCGGTGTCGGCCTTGGACAAGCCCTTCCAGCTGTCGATGGTGCGCTGGATGGCGGCGATTTCTTCCTCGTCCAGGGTGCGCATCTTCTTGCCCACGTATTGCAGCTGGCGGCGGCGGCCCTCGTGGTCCTTGATCAGCTGGCATTCCAGGATCGCGTCGCGCACGTCCTCCGGCATCGGCACCCGCTTGACGCGGTCGCGCGGCTCGGCGACCAGCTCCTCGCCCAGCTTTTGCAGCACCGTCATTTGACGCTTGAGTTCGGACTTCGAGGGACGCTCGTATTCCTGTTCGAATTCGGAGGATTGGAACCCGACAGAGCCCCGGTTAGGATTTGGCATGATAACGGTAGGTTTGGCGTGCGCCGCACCTGTAAACTGTAAACGACTGCTATGATAACTGTTTTAGTGCTCCCACGAAGAAATCCGCTCATGAACGACTCTGTATTTACCCACAGCCAGGATCAATTGAAACAACTCGCGCGCGATGTATTAACTTTCGCGCGGGAGCAGGGCGGCACCGATGCCGCCGTCGAAATTAGCGAAGGCGGTGGGTTGTCGGTGTCCGTGCGTAAGGGCAAGATCGAAACCATCGAGCAAAACAAAGACAAGGGCATGGGCGTCACCGTGTTCATCGGCAAGAAGCGCGGCAACGCCAGCACGTCCGATTTTTCGGCCGCCGCTCTGCGCGCCACGGTCGACGCGGCCTACAACATCGCGCGCTTCACCGCCGAGGACGACTGCGCCGGCCTGGCCGACGCCGACATGCTCGAAATGGCGCCGCGCGACCTGGAACTGTTTTATCCGTGGCTGATCAAAACCGAGGAGGCGGTGGCGCTGGCCCAGCGCGCCGAGGCGGCCGCGTTCGCGGTCGATCCGCGCGTCACCAACAGCGAGGGCGCCAGCGTAAACGTGCAGCAATCGCATTTCGTGTCGGCCAATTCGCGCGGCTTCATCGGCGGCTATCCGTTTTCGCGCCACACCTTGTCGGTGGCGCCGATCGCCGGCAAGGGCGCCAAGATGCAGCGCGACGACTGGTATAGCTCGGTGCGCGACGCGCGCAAGATGGCCGCGCCGGAAGCGATCGGGCGCTACGCCGCCGAGCGCGCGCTGGCGCGCCTGAACGCGCGCACCCTGTCGACCCGTACCTGCCCGGTGCTGTTCGAGGCGCCGCTGGCGGCCGGCCTGCTGGGCGCCTTCGTGCAAGCGACCTCGGGCGGTGCCTTGTACCGCAAATCGACCTTTTTGCTCGATTCGCTGGGCAAGCCGGCTTTTCCCTCGCATATACAGATCGCCGAAGACCCGCACGTGGTGGGCGGGGTCGGCTCGGCGCCCTTCGACGAGGAGGGTGTCAAGACCGTCAAGCGCGACGTGGTCAAAAACGGCGTGGTGGAAGGCTATTTTCTGTCGACCTACTCGGCGCGCAAGCTGGGCATGCAAACCACCGGCAACGCCGGCGGCTCGCATAACCTGTCGCTGACCTCGACCAAAACCAAGCGCGGCGACGATTTCGTCGCCATGCTCAAGAAGATGGGCACCGGCTTGCTGGTGACCGAGTTGATGGGGCAGGGCACCAATTACGTCACGGGCGATTATTCGCGCGGCGCGTCCGGTTTCTGGGTCGAGAACGGGGTGATCCAGTATCCGGTGGAAGAGATCACCATCGCCGGCAATATGAAAGACATGTTCATGAAGATCGCCGCCATCGGTTCCGACGTGCTCACGCGCGGCACCAAGCAAACCGGCTCGATTCTGATCGAGAGCATGGTGGTGGCGGGCGGCTGATCGTGCTAGGTTGAGGTCCAATATACGGAGGATCTCATGGCCGCGATGCTGTTTGACACCTTGAAAATGGCGGACCGGCTTGAAGGCGCCGGTTTTTCCACCACGTAGGCGAAGGCGCAAGCGACCATGCTGGCCGAAGTCATCGGCGCGCGTGATGCAAATCTCATGGAGCGGTTTTCAAGCAGACAAGATGTGTATCAAGATGCGCGAACACTGTTCGCGCATCTCCCGCCCGGCTTGTGAAGCGTATTGACTTAGCTTGCCTGCCTCAACGAGTACAGTATCGGTTGCAGCACCGCTTCCCCCAGCCGGGCGCTGCGCGCGCCATTCCAGCCCAGTTCCGGGTCCGGATCGTTGGCGTTATCCTTGAACGGCAATTCCAAAGTCAGCCCCAGGCAGTTGAACGCGTAAGTGACGTGGGACGAGCCCATGGTCAACACTTCCGGCGTGAAAGGCGCGTCCGGATAACCGAACCGGTCCTGGAAATCCGGGCTGGCCACTTTGAAGTCGGCGATAAAGCGGTCTTGCTGGGCCTTGTGAGCGGGCGTGAAATTTTCCAGTGAATCGCTGCCGGCCGCGAACACATACGGCAAGCCCTCGTCGCCGTGGATGTCGAGAAACAGGTCGCAACCGACTTGGTGCATTTTATTCTTCACCAAAAACACTTCGGGGCTGCGCTCCATGCTCGGCGTCATCCATTCGCGGTTCAGATTGGCGCCCGCCGCGTTGGTGCGCAGATTGCCGCGCACCGAGCCGTCCGGATTCATGTTCGGCACCACGTAAAACACGGCCTCGGCCAGCAACTGGCGCGCGAACGGATTGGCCGCGTCCAGCAGGGCGTCGAGCATGCCTTCGACAAACCACTCGGCCATGGTCTCGCCCGGATGCTGGCGCGCGATCACCCACACTTTTTTCGCCGCCTCGGGATTGCCGATCACCAGCAAATTCATGTCGCGGCCCTCGACGGTGTCGCCCAGGTCCAGCAGTTGCACGATGGGCGACAGTTGCGCCCGGTCGAGCAAGGCCAGATGGCGGTCCCACGGATAGGGTTCGAAGTAGGCGTAATACACGCTGTTGAGTTCGGGCGTGTGTTCGATCGTCATCACGGCGCCATCGAAGCTGGTGGGCACGCGGAACCAATTTTCGCGGTCGTAGCTGGCCACGGCTTGATAGTCGACCCAGCCGTCCGGATAGGCCGACGCGCCCGCGTTCAGGAAGCGCATGGTGCAGGCGCTGGCCTGGGCGCCTTGCAGGCGGAAATAAAACCACTGCCTGATGTCGGCGTGGCTATCCTTGCGGATGTTCAATTCGATGGCGGCCGGATCGTCGGCGCGCAGCACCTCGATGGCGCCGGCGTCGAATTGCTGGCTGATTTTGATGGACATGGTGGGTTCCTGGATGGGTGAATGACGGCTCTGCCGGTCATGATACTGGTTTGAAGCCCGCCTTGCAGGGTTCGGTTTGACCGCGCCGCGCCGCCGTTCTACACTGGCATTCATAAATGGAAACTTTGCCATTTACTTATTGCCCACTTCCACCGGAGATCCCGCATGCAACGTCGCTCCTTTTTGAAAACCGCCGCCGCCGGCGCCTCGGCCAGCGCCATCGCCGCGCCCGCGGTGGCGCAAAGTACGGAACAACCGGCCCTGAGCTGGCGCATGGCGTCCAGCTTTCCGAAAACCATAGACACCGTGTTCGGCGCCGGTGAGCGTTTCACCAAGCGGGTCGCCGCGCTCACCGGCGGCAAGTTCGTGATCCGCGCGTTCGCCGCCGGCGACATCGTGCCCGGCTTGCAGGTGCTCGACGCGGTCCAGGCCGGCACGGTGGAGATGGGTCACACGCCGTCCTACTATTACTTCGGCAAAGACCCCAGTTTCGCCTTCGATTGCGCGGTGCCGTTCGGCCTCACCTCGCGCCAGCAAACCGCCTGGTTCGACCGGGGCGGCGGGCGCGAGTTGATGCATGAGTTTCTCAAGCCTTACGGCGTGCTCAATTTTATGGCCGGCAACACCGGCACCCAGATGGGCGGCTGGTATCGCAGGGAAATCAAGACGGCGGCCGAGATGCGCGGCTTGAAGATCCGCATCGCCGGTTTCGCCGGCCGCGTGATGGAGCGCCTGGGCGCGGTGCCGCAGCAGATTCCGGCCGGCGACGTGTATGCGGCGCTGGAAAAAGGCACCATCGACGCGGCCGAGTGGGTCGGCCCCTACGACGACGAGAAGCTGGGCCTGGCCAAGGTGGCGCCCCATTATTACGCGCCGGGCTGGTGGGAGCCGGGGCCGCAACTGTCGCTGTATATCAACCAAAAAAACTGGGACCGGCTACCCAAGTCTTACCAGGCGGCGGTGGAGGCGGCCAGTTACGAATGCCATGTCGGCATGCAAGCCGAGTACGACGCCAGGAATCCGGCGGCGCTGGCACGGCTGCTGAAGAACGGCGCCAAGCTGCACAATTTTTCCAAGGACATCATGGACGCCAGTTATCAAGCCGCGAACGCGCTGATGGAAGAGGAGGCGGCCCGCAATCCGCGCTTCAAGAAGATTTACGAGCCGTGGAAGCGTTTCCGCCAAGATCAAAACCAATGGGCCTCGGTTGCCGAGGAAACCATGCAAGCTTATTTGATCGGCATCAGCCGGCGCTGAGCGGGCCGCTCACGCCAAGCCGCCGAAGCGCTGGTGGAAGGCCGCTTCCGCTTCGCTCGCCCGCTCGTCCTCGACGCGCAAGGTGGCCACGATGTATTGCTCCGCGCTGGCGTAGCTGAGGCGGTACAACTGACGCGCCAGCTCGTAGGCCTTGGCGCCCGGCCACGGGTCGGGCAGCAATTCGATCGGCAATTGCGGATCGTGCAGCTGAATCCGGCGATAGGCGTGGATCATCAAGGTGCGCACCACAAAAGCCTGGCGCGGCGCGATCGGCTCGCCTTGCAGCAGCGCCAGCAAGGGTTGAAACTGGGCCATGAAGCGCTCGTAAGCGCTCACCACTTCCGTCAAATCCCAGCCGTCCCGCACCAGCTCGCCCAGCGGACGCCGGCTCACGCCGTCCAGCTCGCTGGCCTGGCACACATAAACCTTGCCGCGCAGCCCGGTGCGCACCAGCAATTGCTCGAGCACGGCGGCATCGCCGGCCGGATGGCCGAACACGCCGGGCGCGATCAAGCTATACCCTTCCCACAGCAATTGCTTGCGCAGCGCGCCGCGCGCGGCCGCGTCGATATTGCCGGCCGGGCTCATCACCAGCGTCCATTTGCCATCCCAGTGCAATTCCAGCGGCGCGTAGATGCGGCGGTAGGCCAGCGCGAAGCGGCCCATCGCCTCCGGCGTGATGGCGTAGGCGCTGCGGCGACCGTCGCGCTGGGCGCCCAGCCAGCCTTCCTGGGCCAGGCGAAACACGCTGGTGCGCAGCAAGCGGTCGTTGACCCCGAACGGCGCCAATAGTTCGATCAGGCTGCCCAGCCAGACCGTGCCGCCGTGCGGCACGATGCTGTCGCCGAAGATGGTCACCACCAGCGACTTCGAGCGCGGCGGCTCGCTGGCCAGAAACTGGGCTATCCATTCCTTGCTGTTCATGTTGTTCATCGGTTCTTTGCGGCGGCGGTGAAAAAGCGGTGCGTAGAGTTTACTTCGCTGCGGCAAGACGCAGGAATATTTTTTCCGGGCGCAATGAGATACTCGAAAGAAATGCGACACAATTATTATGTATGCAAATGAAAATTTGTATCGTATGATGGGGCGATCGATGACCTGGAGCGCGATCATGTACGCACAAATGGTGGAAACCGGCTTGAACACCGTCCGCACGGCCGACGACATGGCCGCCGACGAGCGCGCCTTCCAGGCCCGTATCGACCAGGGCGTCAAGATCGAGGCCAAGGATTGGATGCCGGACGCCTACCGCAAGACCCTGATCCGGCAGATATCCCAGCACGCCCATTCCGAAATCGTCGGCCAGCTACCCGAAGGTAATTGGGTCACGCGCGCGCCCACCTTGACACGCAAAGCGATCCTGCTGGCCAAGATCCAGGACGAGGCCGGCCACGGATTGTACTTGTACAGCGCCGCCGAAACCCTGGGCGTGTCGCGCGACGAGTTGCTGGCCGCTCTCCATTCGGGCAAGGCCAAGTATTCCAGCATCTTCAATTACCCGACCCTGTCGTGGGCCGACATGGGCGCCATCGGCTGGCTGGTGGACGGCTCGGCCATCATCAACCAGATCCCGCTGTGCCGCTGCTCCTACGGGCCGTACGCGCGCGCCATGATCCGGGTCTGCAAGGAAGAGTCCTTTCACGCGCGCCAGGGCTACGACATCATGCTGGCGCTGGCGCGCGGCACCCCGGCCCAAAAAGCCATGGCGCAGGACGCGCTGAACCGCTGGTGGTGGCCCTCGCTGATGATGTTCGGCCCGTCCGACGCGGAATCGGTCAACAGCGCCCAGTCGGCCCAGTGGCGCATCAAGCTGTTCTCGAACGACGAGCTGCGTCAGCGCATGGTCGATCAAACCGTGCCCCAGGCCGAATATCTGGGCTTGACCGTGCCGGACCCCGACCTCCAATTCAACCCGGCCACCGGCCACTACGCATTCGGCGCCATCGACTGGTCCGAATTCCAGGCCGTCTTGAAGGGCGACGGGCCGTGCAACCGCGAGCGTCTGCGCACCCGCGTCAAGGCCTATGAAGACGGGCGCTGGTTCCGCGACGCGCTGGTGGCCTACGCCGACAAGCACGCGCCGCCGTCCGATCAAGCCGCGGCTTGACGCCGCTCCTTTCACCACCTACGACAGCGAGCATCCAATGAGCAAAGAATGGCCCTTGTGGGAAGTGTTCATCCGCAGTCAGCACGGCCTGGCGCACAAGCACGTGGGCAGCCTGCACGCGCCCGACGCCGCCATGGCGCTCAACAACGCGCGCGACGTCTACACCCGCCGCAATGAAGGCGTCAGCATCTGGGTGGTGCGCGCGGCCGACATCGTGGCCAGCAGCCCGGGCGACAAGAGCGCCTTGTTCGAGCCGGCCAACAGCAAAGTGTATCGCCACCCGACCTTCTTCCCGATGCCGGAAGAAGTGAAAAACCTGTGACCGCCGGAGCGCCGACCGTGGACGATCGCGTCAATTACCTGCTGCGCCTGGGCGACAACGCGCTGATCCTCAGCCAGCAGCTATCCCGCTTGTGCGGCAAGGGGCCGGCGCTGGAAGAGGATATGGCGCTGACCAATGTCGCGCTCGACCTGCTGGGCCAAACCCGGCTCTGGTTCGCCTACGCGGCCGAGCTGGAAGGCGCCGGCCGCGACGAGGACCACATCGCCTTCCTGCGCGACGCCCACGACTTCAAAAACTGCCTGCTGCTGGAGCAGCCGAACGGGAACTACGCCGACACCCTGATGCGCCAGTTTTATTTCGACGCCTGGCATTATTTTTTGCTCACGGCGCTGCGCGGCTCGTCCGACGCGCGCGTGGCGCAGATCGCCGAAAAATCGCTCAAGGAAGTGACTTACCACCTGCGCCGCAGCGGCGGCCTAGTGGTACGCCTGGGCGACGGCAGCGCCGAGAGCCACGCCAAGACCCAGCATGCGGCCGATGAATTATGGATGTACACGGGCGAGATGTTCCGCTACGACGCGGTCGATCAAGCCATGGCCGCCGCCGGCGTGGCGCCGGCCGCCGACGGCTTGCGCGCCGCCTGGCTGGCCCATGTCGGCGAGATCTTCGCCGAAGCCACCTTGGTCATGCCGGCGCCGGACGCCTGGATGCAAAAAGGCGGCAAGCAGGGCGTGCACACCGAGCACCTGGGTTTTTTGCTGGCCGAGATGCAATTCCTCCAGCGCGCCTATCCGGGCGCCGCGTGGTGACGCCCGCGATGGATGCGCCGGCCCTGGACCTCGATCAAATCTGGGCTTGGCTGGACGCGGTGCCGGACCCGGAAATCCCGGTCGTCTCGGTGGTCGATCTGGGCATCGTGCGGGCGGTCGAACTGGGCGCCGACGGCGCTTGCGTGGTCACCATCACGCCCACCTATTCGGGCTGCCCGGCCATGGCGGTGATCGCCGCGGACGTGGGCGATGCGCTGCGCGCGCGCGGCTTGGCCGAGGTGCGCGTGGTGAGCCGCTTGTCCCCGGCCTGGACCACCGATTGGATGAGCGAGCAGGGCAAGGCGAAGCTGAAGGCGTACGGCATCGCCGCGCCGCTGCGGCCCGTGGTGGACATCGTCGACATCAGCGGCCTGCACGCCGGCATCCGGCGCGGCGCGCCGCCGCTGGTGGTGGCCTGTCCGCTGTGCGGCGCGCGCCACACCCGGCTGGTCAGCCAGTTCGGTTCCACGCCATGCAAGGCGCTGTACCAGTGCCAGGCTTGTCGCGAGCCTTTCGATTACTTCAAGTGTCACTAGACGCGGAGCGTGGTGCGATGAGCAAATTTTATCCGTTGACGGTGGCCGAGGTCCGTCAAGAGACGCGCGACACCATCGCCGTCACCTTCGCCGTGCCGGCTGAACTGGCGCCGCGCTTCGTTTTCCGGCAGGGCCAGCACCTGACCCTGCGCGCCCGCGTCGGCGAGGACGATTTGCGCCGCTCCTATTCGATCTGCTCGGCGGTGCAGGACGGCAGCCTGCGGGTGGCCATCAAGCGCACCCCGGGCGGCGCTTTTTCAAGCTGGGCCAACGACAGCTTGAAGGCCGGCGCGGTGGTGGACGTGATGCCGCCCATGGGCCACTTCAACGTGCCGCTGGCGGCCGCCAACCGCAAGCATTACCTGGCCTTCGCTTGCGGCAGCGGCATCACTCCCATCCTATCGATCGTCAAAACCACCTTGCTGGCCGAGCCGCACAGCCGCTTCACGCTGTGTTACGGGAACCGCTCCTCGTCCTCGGTCATTTTCAAGGAAGAGTTGAGCGACTTGAAGGACCGCCACCTGGAGCGGCTCACGCTGGCCTACGTGATGAGCCGCGAGCAGCAAGACATCGACTTGTTCAACGGCCGCATCGGCAAGGAAAAGTGCGCTCAGCTGCTGCGCCACTGGATCGACATCGGCGCCATCGACACCGCCTTCATCTGCGGTCCGGAAGACATGATGCAGGGCGTCTCGGCCGCACTCCAGGAGGCCGGCATGGCCAGGCAGGACATCAAGATCGAGCTGTTCGCCGCCAGCATTCCACAGCACCGGCATCAGCCACGCCCGGCTGGCGCGGCGGCGCGCCACGAAACCGAGATCACCGTCATCATGGACGGCTACCATAGCAGCTTCAGCATGGACCAGGACCGCGAATCGATCCTGGACGCCGCCCTGCGCCAGGGCATCGACATGCGCTATTCGTGCAAGGGCGGGGTGTGCTCGACCTGCCGCTGCAAACTGGTCGAGGGCAAGGTCGAGATGGACGCCAACTACGCGCTGGAAGACTACGAAATCGCGCGCGGATTCGTATTGAGTTGCCAGAGTTTTCCCGTTACCGATAGAGTTGTGATCGATTTCGACCAGGCCGAATAGCCACGCGTGCCATTCGGCCCGGCGCCCATCATGCAAACGGAGAGACCCGCTATGAACTATGAAAACATCCTGTTCGAGATCAAGGACGGCATCGCCCAACTGACCTTGAACCGGCCCGAGAAACTGAATAGCTTCACCCACGCCATGCATGTCGAGGTGCGCGACGCGCTGGCCAAGGTGGGCGCCGACAAAAGCGTGCGGGTGCTGGTGCTGACCGGCGCCGGCCGGGGTTTTTGCGCCGGCCAAGACCTGTCCGAGCGCAGCGTCGATCCGGGCCAGAAGGGCGTGGACCTGGGCGACTCGGTCGAGAAAAACTACGCGCCGCTGGTGCTGGCCCTGCGCGCTCTGCCGATGCCGGTGATCTGCGCCGTCAACGGCGTGGCGGCCGGCGCCGGCGCCAATCTGGCGCTGGCCTGCGACATCGTGCTGGCGGCCGAATCGGCCAGCTTCGTGGAAGCGTTTTCCAAATTGGGCCTGATCCCGGACACCGGCGGCACCTACTTTTTGCCGCGCCTGATCGGTTCGGCGCGCGCCATGGGCCTGGCCATGCTGGGCGAAAAACTGACGGCCGCCCGCGCCGAGCAGTGGGGCTTGATCTGGAAGTGTTATCCGGACCAGGACTTGATGCTGCAAACCCAGCTCATGGCCGGCCATTTCGCCAACGCCGCCACCAAGGGTCTGGCCTTCATCAAGCAAGCCATGCACGCCAGCCCGGCCAACACCTTGCAGCAGCAGCTCACTCTGGAGTGCGGCATGATGAGCGAATTGGGCCAGAGCGAGGATTACCGCGAGGGCGTGAGCGCCTTCATCGAAAAACGCGCGCCGCAATTCATCGGGAAATGACATGACCGCGCTCCGTGACACGCAATGGGTGGCGGTGGTCGGCAGCGGCGCGATGGGGGCCGGCATCGCCCAGGTGGCGGCGCTGGCGGGCCACCGCGTCAAGCTGCACGACAGCCGTCCGGAGGCGCTCGGCCAGGCGCTGCACGACATCGGCCGCGCGATCGGTAAATTGGTCGACAAGGGCCGCCTGGCGCCGGCCGCCGCCAGCGCCGCCCTGGCGCGCCTGGAACCGGCGGCCTCGCTGGCCGAACTGGCCGGGGCCGCGCTGGTGGTCGAGGCCATCGTCGAAAACCTGGACGCCAAGCGCGCCCTGTTCGCCGCGCTCGAAGCGGTGGTGGATGACGACTGCGTCCTGGCCACCAACACCTCGTCGATCTCGGTCACGGCGCTGGGTGCCACGCTGCGCCTGCCGGCGCGCCTGGCGGGCATGCATTTCTTTAATCCGGTGCCGCTGATGGCGCTGGTGGAAGTGGTCAGCGGCCTGGCCACCGATCCGGCCGTGGCCGGGGCCCTGTTCGACACCGCCGCCGCCTGGGGCAAGCATCCGGTGCACGCCAGATCGACGCCGGGCTTCATCGTCAACCGGGTGGCGCGACCGTTTTACGCCGAGGGCTTGCGCCTGCTCGGCGAGGGCGGCGCCGACCCGGCCACCATCGACGCCATCTTGCGCGACTGCGGCGGCTTTCGTATGGGACCGTTCGAGCTGATGGACCTGATCGGGCATGACGTCAATCTGGCCGTCACGCAGTCGGTGTTCGAGGCCTATTACCACGATCCGCGTTTCACGCCGTCGGTGCGGCAGCGCGAGCTGGTCGACGCCGGCTTCCTGGGCCGCAAATCGGGGCGCGGTTTTTATCGCCACGGCCCGGACCAGGCGACGCCGGTGGCGCGGCAGGAGGCGCCCCGGCCGCGTCCCGATTTCGTCGGCTACAGCGTGCCGACCGGGAACGAGGCCGGCCTGGTGGAGCAGCTGGCGCGGCGCCTGCGCGGCGCCGGCCTGGAGCTCAGCGCGCGCAAAACGCCGGAGGGCGGGCGCGGCGCCCCCGCGCCGGCCTTCCATTGCCACGGCGCGGCCATCCATCTGTGCGACGGCCGTGGCGCGACCGAGCGGGCGCGCGACGACGGCCATCCCGATACCGTGCTGTTCGATCTGGCGTTCGACTACGCCGGCGCGCGGCGCATCGCGCTCAGTCGCGCCGACCAATGCCAACCGGCCGCGTATGACGCGGCGGTGGGGCTGTTCCAGGCCGCCGGCTTCATCGTCTCGCGCCTGGACGACGTGCCCGGCATGGCCGTGATGCGCACCGTCGCCATGCTGGCCAACGAGGCGGCGGACGCCGTCAACCAGGGCGTGTGCAGCGCGCTCGATGTCGACATCGCCATGCAAAAGGGCGTCAATTATCCCTGCGGGCCGCTGGCCTGGGCCGACGCGATCGGCATCGGCCAAGTGGTGACGGTGCTGGCCAACCTGGCCGCCAGCTATGGCGAGGATCGCTACCGGGTCTCGCCGCTGCTGCGCCGCAAACTGGCCGGCGGGACGCGTTTTCATGGCTAGCCCGGACCCGCGCGCCACGGCGCTGGCGCTGGCGGCCGGCCACGCGATGTTCGCGCGCGACCGCGCCAGCCAGGCGCTGGGCATGGCGCTGGCCGAGATCCGGCCCGCCTACGCGCGCTTGACGATGAGCGTGCGCGAAGACATGCTCAACGGGCATCAAAGCTGCCATGGCGGCTTGATCTTCGCCCTGGCCGACAGCGCCTTCGCGTTCGCCTGCAACAGCCATAACCAGATCGCGGTGGGCGCCGCGTGCAGCATCGATTATCTGGCGCCGGCCCGGCTGGGCGACGTGCTCGAAGCCGAGGCGGTCGAGCAGGTCCTGGCCGGCCGTAGCGGCATCTACGACGTGCGCGTGACGGACCAGGCGGGTCGCGTGGTCGCCCTGTTTCGCGGTAAATCGCACCGGGTCGGCGGCCAAGTGGTGGCCGACACGGCGCCGGGGACGTGATGGGGCCGGGCGTGGCCGGCGAGTGCGTCGAAAGCATGGACAGGCCGGTGATCCGGGAAAACCATTTTTATCCCGGGATGATCGATCCCGACACCGGAGGCGCCGCCGATGATGCGCTACCGGCTGGAGGT
>JAYVUV010000522.1:0-7475 GCA_043787615.1 Janthinobacterium sp.
GCGCATCCCCTCGGCGAAGACCATCGGGGTGGGTAGTGGGTGGCGACCCTGCTCGGCGCACGGTGGCGCGGCCAGCACCGAGGACAGGTCCACGAACACTGCACCGGGCAGGTGACCCTGCGCGTAGGCGTCGGCACCGGAGCGCCCGTCGAGGTAGGAGCGGACGTCGACGACCACCGCCTCGGGGTGGTCACCTAGCCAGGACGCGTCGACAAAGGGGGAGACCATGAGAGCGCCGATCGTGGTCAGGCGCGCGGGGAGGCCGGGATCACGGGCTTCGGTGCTGGTCGAAGCGGCGTAGCGGCGCGCCGCAGTCGGGGCAAAAGGCGAAGCCGGTCGGGTAAATGGCCGCGTGCGCGCAGCGTCCGGGCAGCGCCGCGCCCAGCCAGCGGGCCAGGTCCGGCAAGCGGCCGCGCGCGTGGGCTGGCCAATCGAGTTGACTCAAGCCTGCGGCGCTCTCCAATGCGAACTGGCCGCTCTCCTCATCCTCCACCCACACACCACGCGCCGTTTCCCATCTATATGCCATAAATCAATCCAGAATCGATACCGCTCACACTGCCGCATTGTTTGACGGGCGGCCGACTCGCGCGCCCTGTTGGTAATCCAATAATAGCGCATGTGGCCCCGGCAAGCAGCGTTTCCACGCGGCGCGACGGACAAAAAAGCGGCGGCGCGGCGCGATCGGGCCGACGGCGCGGAGGGCGAGCGAATTTCTTTGCTGTTTGATATGGAAGGACGGCCGCTCAGGCCTTGCTGGGTTCGGGCTTGGCGGCCACGCTGCGCGGCACCACATCGCTGGTCGGGCAGGAATCGAGCGCGTCCGAATAAATGAGCCAGCGCTTCAAGCTCTCCATGCGCCGTATCGTGATGCCCTTGCCGTTGATATAGCCGATTTGCTCGAAATTGTCGGCGCTGGCGCTCAGTTTCGACACCGTGGGCGCGTTGTCGATCAAGCGGTCGTAAGCCTTGCGCGCCCTGTGTTCCCACTTGACCAGCAAAGGGTCGTCGAAGCGATTGCTCTCGAAATAGACGCTGACGGTGCGGTCGTGATTGGTATGACCGACGATGGCGGCGCCCTTGCGTATCGCCAGCAAGATGTCCTCTTTGGCCGAGGTGGATGGCACGTACACCCCGGCGCGGCCGGCGCCGTCGGGGCGGTCCATCGGCGTATCCTGTCCTGATGCACTCATCGGCTATCCCCACGCTGTGTTGCGAATGATACGGCGACCGCGCGCCTTGCCCAACATGGCGCCATGTGGATAAATCATACAACCGTCCTCGCCGCTCGACAAGACAATCGCGCCCGCGGGCGGCGCTCTGGACCATTTTTGTGTTGCTGCGGAAACAGTATGACCGCGCCAAGCCGCATGCCCCGGGTGCAAAGCCCCTTATAATGCACGGGCTCCCCCCTTCCACCACGCACCGCCCGCCGCCATGACAGCCAGTTCCGCCGCCCCCCACTTCCCCGCCGAGCTAGATGCCGGAATCGACGCGGCCGCCGCCGAACGGGCCGCCGTCCACGTGGCAGACCTGCTGACCTTGGCGATCGGCCACGCCGCGCCGGCCGCGGCGCTGGTGGTGTACGACCGGCGCTGCGAACTGAACGCCGTGCTGACGGCGGCTTACCGGCGCGCCCTGCCGCAAGCGCAATGGATCGATTTCGACCTGGTCGCGCCGGAGCAGGTGCTGGCCGCCTTCGCCCGCATGGCGGCCGGCGACTTGGTGGTGCTGATCCAATCGACCAGCTTTCGGCTGGAAGCCTTCCGCATCCGCATCGAGCTGTTCAAGCGCGGCTTGAAAGTAATCGAACATGTGCACCTGTCGCGCATGCCGGGCGCGCAGGGCGCGCACTATATCGACGCGCTGGCCTACGATCCGGCCTACTATCGCGGCGTGGGCCACGCGCTCAAGGCGCGCATCGACCGCGCCCAAGGCGGCGTGGTCGACAGCGGCGATGGCGCGCGACTGGTGTTCGGCTCCGCGTTCGAGTCGGCCAAACTCAATATCGGCGACTACGCCGGCATGAACAATATCGGCGGCCAATTCCCCCTGGGCGAAGTGTTCACCGAGGCGCGCGACCTGGAAGCGGTCAACGGGCAGGTACGCATCTTCGTGTTCGGCGACACCGCCTTCACGGTCAACCGCCCGCCCCGGCCGATCACCTTGACCATCGAACGCGGGCGCGTGGTCGGCGCGCTCGACGCCACCCCGGCCTTCGAGACCGTGCTGGCCACCATCGGCGCGCACGAGGGCGAGGTGTGGGTGCGCGAACTGGGCTTCGGCATGAACCGGGCCTTTTCGCGCGAACGCCTGGTGGACGACATCGGCACCTACGAGCGCATGTGCGGCATCCACCTGTCGCTGGGCGCCAAGCACGGGGTCTACGCCAAGCCCCAATTCAAGCGCAAGGACGCGCGCTTCCATGTCGATATCTTCGCCGTCACCGAAGCGGTGTATCTAGACCACGAGCAAGTCTACCGCGACGGCGCCTGGGTGGTCTGAGCGGCGCCAGATGTCGATCACAGCGATTCGTCGAAAAACCGCGTTTCATAATGCCGGGAACGCGCCAGCTTTTTTGACACCGGATCGGGAAAAATATAATGCGCGCCCTGCTCGATGCCCTCGCAAATCTCCACCGCGATCGACTCCGGCGTGACCTTGACCACGTCCAGGTTTTTCACCATCGGGGTATCGACATAGCCTGGATACACGCCGATCACCGATATACCGGTTTTCGCCAATTCGGCGCGGGTGGCCAGGGTTAATATATGCGCGGCCGCCTTGGAGGCGCAATAGGTGGCCAGTTTCGGAATAATGGTGAAACTCGCGATCGACAATATATTGACGATCGCCGCCTCGGGCCGGGCCGCCAGCACATCCTTGAAAGCGTGCGTCACATTGTGCACGCCGAAATAATTGACGCGCATTTCGAAGGCCGCTTTTTCAGGCCCGTGTTCGCTTAAAAAAGTCACCGCCGCCTCGACCCCGGCGTTATTGACCACGATATCGGTGTCGGCGCAGGCCAGCGCGCACGCGCGCGCGGCGGCGTGGTCGGTGACATCGAGCGTGACCGCCACCACCCGGCCGGAAAATTCGGCCTCGATTTCCTTCAAGCGCGCCGTGTTTCGTCCCGACGCGTACACCCTGCGCGCACCGCGCTCCAGGCATTCCTTCAGCAGGCATAGGCCGATGCCGCCGTCGCCGCCCGTGATAAAAACGGTTTTTCCCTCGATTGATACCATGCTGTCAGCCCCTGGCGGTGATTTTGTATTCGATGTCGCAGCCGCCGTCGGCGGTCAGCTTGCGGATCAGCGGTGTGATGTCGCAGCCCACGTTTAATTCGTCGTTGATGCCCTCGAAAAACGGGGTCAGGGTCGGCCAGGCAAGCAGGTCGTCGATGCCGAGTTGTTTCGAGATCCGGTAATAACGGTCTTTCCCGGTCAAGGTGATGACGCACTTGTCCTCCGCATAATGCGAGATCGTGAAATTATACTCAGGACTGGCATTATAAATCGCCGAAATCAATATGATGGCGATGCCGCGTGCGTCTTGCGGAATGATCGGATGCGCGCCGTGCTGCGTGACGATGGCGGCGGTTTTCAAGCGCCCCAAGCGGTAAAAGAATTTTTTCGAGATCGCGTCGATTTCGCCATCCGCCACCACCCCGATCAGCGATTCCAAAAACACGCCATAAAACGCCGACGTGACATTGGAAAGGTCCTTGGTCAAATCCGATACCGTCTTCGGGAAAAACAGGTTGACCAGTTCTTTTTCGCTCGGCCCGACGGGAAACCCGTCGTACCTTCTGATGTCGGCGATGAGATCGTAGCATTCGTGATGACGCGCGTTCATTTTTCGATAACCCTAACAATAAGTGGTGCCGGACGCGCAATCGCGACGGCGGGTTTGATTGCAAATTGCGATACAAATCATATCAGAAAAGTTTTCATTTTGACATAATTTTTTAATAAATATATTTGTCATTTTTACCACGTTTCATGGCAAAATGCCCAGCTTTGGAATGGCCGCGACCTATCGCGGCAGGGCGTGGACCGCCCGTGATACTGCATGCAATGGGGAAATAATGTTGAAGAATTGGCTAGAAGGTGGCACCGGTTTCGCTTTTTTGAACCCGCTCGCATGGCTGACGGGCGGCGCCAGCCGGGCCGTTACGCCGGCGCTGGCGCCGGTGCCGGTACCGATGTCGGTGCCGGATCAGCCCGGGCAAGGCACGGTGACGGCGGGTGAATTTCCCGCCGGCGGCCCGGGCATGCGGTATAAATTGTATATCCCGCGCAGCCATGCCGGGCGCGGCAGCCCGCTGATCGTCATGCTGCACGGCTGCCGGCAAAGCGCCGACGATTTCGCCTGCGGCACCCAAATGAATGTGCTGGCGGACCAGTCGGGATGCCTGATCCTGTATCCGGAACAATCGCCCGCGGCCAACGGCATCGGCTGTTGGAACTGGTTCGAAGCGGCCAACCAGCAGCGCGACCGGGGCGAACCGGCATCGATCGCCGGCCTGACCCGCGCGGTCATCGACCAGTACGGGGTCGACCCGACACGCGTATTCATCGCCGGACTGTCCTCGGGCGCGTCCATGGCGGTCATCCTTGGCCAAACCTATCCCGATTTGTTCGCCGCCGTTGGCAGCCATTCGGGGCTGGCCTACGCATCGGCCAACAGCGTGTTCGCCGGGCTGATGGCCATGCGCAACGGCGCCAATCGCTTGCGCATGGTGGCGACCGCGCGCGCGCGGCGGGTGCCCACCATCGTGTTTCACGGCGACCGGGACGCGACGGTACACCCGAACAATGGCGCGATCATCGTGGCGCAACTGCTGCGCGCCGCGCCCCGGCTGGACGGCGAGCGCGTGTGGGGACGTCGCAGCTCGACCACCCACAAGGGCCGCACCACCGGCCGCGGTTACACCCGCAAAGTGCATGTGGATGGCGCGGGCGAATTGATCGCCGAGCATTGGGTGGTGCACGGCTCCGGGCACGCCTGGTCCGGCGGCAGCGCCGACGGCAGTTATACCGACGTCGCCGGCCCCAACGCCGGACTTGAAATGCTGCGTTTTTTCCTGTCGCTGAAGCCACGGCGCGCCGCGACCGGCCCGAGTTGAGAGCTCGCGGCCGCGCTGGCTTTACAATAAGCGCTTTGTGCGCCACCTTCCGGAGCCGAGCATGCTGACCGAATCACAACAGGAACAATACCGACGCGACGGCTATGTGGTGCTGCCCGACTTCAAAAGCGCCGACCAGATCGCGCTGCTGCGCGCGCGCGCCGAACAGATCGTCGACCGCTTCGACCCGAGTCAAAGCCGGGGCGTGTTCACCACCACGGATCAGGCCAAGGCCAGCGACGACTACTTCCTCGGCTCCGACAACACGGTGCGCTGCTTCTTCGAGGAAGAGGCGTTCGCCGCCGACGGCAGCCTGAAACAAGCCAAGGCCCTGTCGATCAACAAGATCGGCCACGCGATGCACGACCTGGACCCGGTGTTCCGCGCTTTTTCCACCGATCCCAAACTGGCCGCCGTGGCGCGCGCGCTGGGCCTGGCCGAGGCGCGGGTGTGGCAATCGATGTACATCTTCAAGCAGCCCGGCATCGGCGGCGAGGTGCGCTGGCACCAGGACGCCACCTATTTCGACACCACCCCGATCAGCGTGACCACCTTCTGGTTCGCGCTGGAGGACGCCACCGTCGACAATGGCTGCCTGTGGGCCGAGCCGGGCGGCCACCGCGGCCCGCTGCGCGAACGCTTCCTGCGCGACGGCGCCACGGTGCGGATCGAGACGCTCGACCACACGCCCTGGCCGGACGGGCGCACCGCCGTGGCGCTCGAAGCGAAGGCCGGCAGCCTGGTGGTGTTCCACGGTTTGCTGCCGCATTACAGCGCGCCGAACCGCTCGCCCGTGTCGCGCCACGCCTACACCTTGCACGCCACCGACGCGCGCACCGCCTACTCGCCGCACAACTGGATCCAGCGCGACGGCGCCTTCCCGGCGCGCGGCTTCGACTGAGGCGGCCGTGCGGATCGAGATTTTCGCGCCCCACTGGGGCAGCAACGCGCTGGCGCCCGAGGTCTTCATCGAGCGGGTGCTGGCGGCCGGCTTCGACGGGATCGAAATGGCGCTGCCGGCCGATCCGGCCGCGCGCCGCGACTGGTGCGCGCGCATCGCCGACGCCGGCCTGGGCCTGATCGCGCAGCAGTGGGAAACCGCGTTCCACCCC
Source organism: Janthinobacterium sp. (assembly GCA_043787615.1). Taxonomy (GTDB): domain Bacteria; phylum Pseudomonadota; class Gammaproteobacteria; order Burkholderiales; family Burkholderiaceae_D; genus Janthinobacterium. The sequence continues at coordinate 6,241 of JAYVUV010000522.1, forward strand.
GGCTTCGAGGCCCATCGCGCGGCCCTGGCCACGCTGCTGGAAAACGCCTGCGCGGCGGCCCCGCTGCTGGTCAATTCGCACACCGGCAAGGATTATTACAGCCAGGACCAGAACCTGGAATTGATCGCGCTGGCCGAGCGCATCGGGCGCGCGCACGGGGTGCCGATCGTGCACGAGATCCACCGCAGCCGCTTCAGCGGCCACCCGATGCTGTTGCGGCCCTATCTGCTGGCGCTACCCGAGCTGGCGTTGACGGCCGACCTGTCGCACTGGTGCTGCGCCTGCGAATCGCTGCTGGAAGACCAGCCCGAGACGCTGGACTGGACCCTGCCACGGGTGCGCCACATCCACGCCCGGGTCGGCCACGCGCAAGGCCCGCAGGTGGCCGACTTCCGCGCGCCCGAGGCGCGCGCGGCGCTCGAACGGCATCTCGGTTGGTGGGACCGGGTGGTGGCGCTGCGGCGCGCGGCCGGCGCCGAGCGCCTGACCCTGACCCCGGAATTCGGCCCGCCGCCCTACACGCCGGTGCTGCCTTACACCGGCGCGCCCGTGTCGCAGGCCTGGGAATTGAACCTGGCCATGCTGGCCCTGCTGCGCGAGCGCTACGGCCGATAAGCGGCCGCCGCGCCGCCGCCCACGCTCGCCTCAAGCCGTGGACGCGAGCAGCAACGCGCGCCCGTCGAGCGCGCGTTCCGGCACCAGGCGCGGCATGGTCAAGGTGACGGTGGTGCCGTCGCCCGGTTCCGATGCGATCTCGATGGCGCCGCCCAGCATGCCGGTGACGATGTTGTAGACGATGTTCATGCCCAGCCCCGAGCCGCCGCGCCCCATCTTGGTGGTGAAAAAGGGATCGAACACCTGGCGCAGCACCCGGGCCGACATGCCGACCCCGTTGTCGCGGAAACGCAGCGCGACCCGCTCTTCGTCGAGGGCGTCGGCGACGATGGTGATGCGGCCGTCGGCGCGGCCCTCGAAGGCGTGCAGCAGGGCGTTGTCGAGCAAATTGCTCAGCGCCTGTTCCAGCCCGCCCGGATAGGAATCGAAGCGCAAGCCGGCCGGCACCTCCAGCCGCACCTCGCAATGGGCGCGCCGCAGCCGGGCCGCGTAGGTGGCCAGGGTGTCGCGCAGCACGTCGGCCAGGTCGAAGCGGCGACGCAGGTCGCTGGCGCGGTCGACCGCCACTTGCTTGAACGAGGTGATCAAATCGGCCGCCCGGCCCAGCGAGCCGGCGATGA
>JAYVUV010000523.1:0-15366 GCA_043787615.1 Janthinobacterium sp.
CGCGACCACGATCGACCGCGCGCGCAACTGCTGCCCGCATTCGGTCGCCAGCGCAAAGGCACCGCTCTGGTTCGAACAGTCGAGCGAGGTGACCGAAACCGGGATCATCATCTCGGCGCCGAACTTCTGCGCCTGGTTGAAAGCGCGGCCGGCCAGCGCCTGGCCGGAAATGCCGGTCGGAAATCCCAGATAATTTTCGATGCGGGCGCTGGCGCCGGCCTGGCCGCCGAACGCGCGCTGCTCGAGCACCAGCACCGACAAGCCCTCGGAGGCGGCGTACACGGCCGCAGCCAGGCCGGCCGGGCCGGCGCCCACGATCAGCACGTCGTACACCTTGTCGCCGCTCAGGTCGGGCAACATGCCCAGGCAGCGCCCTAGTTCGAGCAACGAAGGGTTTTTCTTGACGCTGCCGTCCGGACACACCACCAGCGGCCAGTCGGCGCCGCTCGGCTGGTGCCGGGCGACCAGGTCGGCCGCCTCGCGGTCGTGTTGCGGGTCGCGCAGGGTGTGCGGTTGGCCATTGCTGGACAGGAAACTCTGAAGCGCGAACATGGCGCCGTTGCCGGGCGGGCCGACCAGCACCGGGCCGCCCTCGTTGCTGTCGATCAGGCTGACGCGGCGCAGGATCAGGGCGCGCATGATGCGCTCGCCTAACTCGGCTTCGGCCACCACCAGGGCGCGCAGCGATTCGGACGGGATCACCAGCGCCTCGACTTCGCCCAGGGCATGGCCGTTGACCAGCGCCGGCCGGTTCGATAATTGACCCACCTCGGCGCTGAACTCGCCCGGCCCGTGTTCGGCGATGGGGGCGCTGTGTCCCATGCCGTCGTAGCGGCTGAGCGCGATGCGGCCGCGATGCACCAGCAGCATGCCGAAGGTGCTGCTGCCGGCGAAAAAGATTTGCTCGCCGTCTTGCCAGGTGCGCGGCGTGCCGAAACGCTGCAGGCGCTGCACCTCGGCCGGGCTGAGCACCGGGGAAATCTGGTGCCGGCGCGCCGCCACGTCGATTCGCGGCGGCGGGGCCGGATCGTCATGGTCGGTTTCGGGTAGCAATTCGGGGGCGGTCAGGGCGCTCATGGGTGGTCCGTTGGTTCATGGTGGAAAGGGCCGGCGCGGGCGTCGCGCGGCGAAGCTGTCGCCGGCGGCGTCCAGTCTATCTCATACGGGCGATCGGCGCCCGTCCGCCGGACCCGGCGCGGGCGAAACGGGGCCAAGCGCGCCGTGTCGCGGCCGGCGCCGGCGGGGTCGGTGGCACGGCGCCGCCTTCTGGGATTAAAATGGGTGTTTTTGCTGACCTGAAGCGGACACGATGGCTTACAAGACTCTGGAAGATACGATCGGCAACACCCCGCTGGTGCGCTTGACGCGCTTGCCCGGCGCCGACGCGGCGGCCCGCAACAATATCATCCTGGCCAAGATGGAGGGCGACAATCCGGCCGGCTCGGTCAAGGACCGGGCCGCGATGTCGATGCTCAAGCGGGCCGAAGAGCGCGGCGCGATCCGCCTTGGCGACACCTTGATCGAAGCCACCAGCGGCAACACGGGGATCGCGCTGGCGATGGCGGCGGCCTTGCGCGGCTATAAGATGCTGTTGCTGATGCCGGAAAACCTCAGCATCGAGCGGCGCCAAAGCATGGCCGCTTACGGCGCCCAGATTTTGCTCACGCCCAAGACCGGCGGCATGGAATACGCGCGCGATCTGGCCGAGCAAATGCAAAAGGAAGGCAAGGGCATCATTCTCGACCAGTTCGCCAATCCCGATAATTCGCGCGCCCATTACGAGGGCACGGGGCCAGAGATTTGGCGCGACACCGATGGCCGCGTCACCCATTTCGTCAGCGCCATGGGCACCACCGGCACCATCATGGGGGTATCGCGTTATTTGAAGGAGCAAAACCCGGCGATTCACATCATTGGCGCGCAGCCGGAGGAAGGCTCGCAAATTCCGGGCATCCGCAAGTGGCCGGAAGCCTACCTGCCGAAAATTTACGACAAGAGCCGGGTCGATCAGGTGGAGTCGGTCAGCCAGGGCGCGGCGGAACGGATGGCGCGCCGGATGGCGGCCGAGGAAGGCATGTTTTGCGGCATTTCGGCGGCGGGCGCCTGTGAAATCGCGCTGCGCGTGGCGCAGACGGTGGAAAACGCCACCATCGTGTTCATCGTGTGCGACCGCGGCGATCGGTATTTATCGACCGGGGTGTTTCCAGCCTGAAGCGAGCCGTACCCGGCCTTCCCCGCCGCGATGGCGGAGAAGACCCGGTCAGCGGGGCGACAAGGCTCAACCTTGCTGCGATTCGCCTTCCTTCGGCTTGAACTGCTTGTCGCTGATGCGGAACTTATTGCGGCGGTCGCCCATCAAGTAACGCAGATCGCGAATGCTCAGATCGCTCACCTCGTGCATGCGGATCAGCAGCGAAGCGCCCACCGGCAAACGGTGGTGACGGATCTTGCTGATCACGGGTGGCGCCACTTCCAGCGCGCGCGACAGGGCCGCATCGTTCTTCAGACGCAGATTTTCGATCAGCGTGTCCAACAATCTGTTTGGGTTGTATTGCAGCAGATCATCGGACTCCGCATCGCTGTTCATATCAATACCGACTTGGTTTGTCATGATTTCTAATATTCCTTCTCTAGTGGGTACTGCAAAGTAAGACACTCGGAGTTCGCTGCTGCGCTCATGTTCATCTGTACGAAAGGAACGAATACACACACGGGTCGGTCCGGGATACAAGTCAAAATATATACACTATTATATAACAAAAGGCGGTCTAATACCTAGAAGCAATAGTATACGAACTGTTGCTCTGGGGATACAGTTGGCTGCTTGCAATATAGATTTCGTGTTTGCTATGTCGCTATGATAACTAACTTATTGTAGATAAGCAAAACTTAAGTATAAGATAATTTCCCCTCCAGGTGCTGCACGATAGCACGCCAGGAGGCCAACTGAACCCAAAAGCAACAGTTTCTTTTGAGTCAAGATAGTCTTCGTGTGGTCAACCAGCAACATTCCTTACTCTTGCTTACAACTTCGTCGCTTGGTCTTACATTCCGCGCGCCGAGCGTACCGCCTGGCCCAGCTCGATGACCGACATGGCATAAAAATAACTTCTGTTGTACTGAGTTATAGCAAAGAAATTGTTGGTAGCCAAGCAAAATTCGGTGGGATCGCCACCATTTTGCAAATCGATCAGGCCGAACAGGCCGCCGGCGGGCACGGCGACGCTCGCGCTGACGCCGCCGGCCAACAAATCTTCGGGAGAGAACTTAGCTTCGAGACCCTGGTTCAGGAAAGGTTCCCAGCGATGATCGGGCGACACGATGGCCGGATACACCGCTAGCCGCGGATCGTCGCGGCGCCAGCCGTGCTGGATCAAAAAGTTGGCCACGCTGCCGATGGCGTCGGTGGCCGAGCTGCGCAGATCGACTTGGCCGTCGCCGTCGAAATCGATGCCGTATTTGATGATGTTGCTCGGCATGAACTGCGGCATGCCGACCGCGCCCGCGTAGGAGCCGAGCAGGGCGAGCGGGTCGATATCGTTTTGGCGCGCCAGCAACAGGGCGTTTTCCAATTCGCCGCGGAAAAACGTCATGCGCGCGGCCTGGTTCGGGCTGTCGGGGTAAGCGAAGGCCAGCGTGGTCAGGGCGTCCAGCACCCGGAAGCGGCCCGGATTGCGCCCGTACACGGTTTCCACCCCGATGATGCCGACGATGATGTCGGCCGGCACGCCGAACTGGGTTTCGGCGCGCGCCAGGGCCTCGGCGTTGTCGCGCCAGAAGGCGATCCCGGCTTGCAGCCGCACCGGTTCGATGAAGCGCTGGCGGTAGGCTTGCCAATTTTTGGGCTTGCCGGGCGGCTGGGGTTTCATCAATTGCACCGTGGTATCGACGTAGCGCACTTGATCGATCAAGGTTTGTAGCGCGGCGCGCTCGAAGCCGTGTTTGGCGGCCAGCTCGTCGAGGAAGCCGTTGACTTCTTTCCACTGGCTGAAATAGCCGACCTGGCCCAGGGTGTCGACGCGCGGCGCGGGCCGGCGCCCGGCTTTTTTCGGCGGTGTCGGTTTCGCCTTGACATGGGCCGGCTGGCGCGCGGCCTGGGCCGGGCCGGCCACCAGGACGGGGCCGGCCAGCAAGGCCAGCGGGAGCAACAAGGCGGGGCGGCGAAAAAGCGATTTCAAGGCGGGAAACATTTCATCGTGAACGGGGCAACAAGGAAGCCAGGGTGGCCAGCGCGGCCGATTTTTGGCTTTCGCTGGCGACACCATACTTGATCGCGCTGTAGATTGCCAGAAAGCGCAACATCGCGTCGCGCTGTTCGGGTTTGGCGCCGCTGCCGCGCAGACGTCGCGCATAGGCATGCGGCCCTTCGTGCGGCGCGCGCGCGTGGCCGCGCCGGGCTTGCTGGCGGCAAAACGCCAGGTAGAGCGCGTCCAGCCGGTCCAGCCGGGGCCGGGCGCGCCACCAGCGCCAGGCCAGCGCCAGCGCCGCCAGCACCGGCAAGGCCAGCAGGCTGCGCCAGTTAGCCAGGGCCGCGCCCAATTGGTCGATGAAGCCGCGCTGGCGCTCCGGATTGTAATCGAGCACCCACTGGTTCCAGCCGTTGTTGAGGGCGCTGTAATTGTCGCGCAGGCTGGCCAGCCAGCCCGGGCCGTCGCCCTGGAAGCCGCCTATCATGCCGCCCAGCGCCTGCAGGCCGAACGGCGCGCGCGGCGGCAAGGCGCGGCTCAAATTGAGCGCGATGCGTTCCGGCGCCACCGCCGCCGTCGGGTCCACCCGCACCCAGCCGCGCGCCGGCAGCCACACTTCGGCCCAGGCGTGGGCGTCGGATTGGCGCACCGTCAGGTAACCGTCCACCGGATTGAGTTCGCCGCCCTGGTAACCGGTGACCACCCGCGCCGGGATCGCCATGGCGCGCATCAACACCACGAAGGCGCCCGCGTAATGCTCGCAGAAGCCGGCCTTGGTATCGAACAGGAATTGGTCGACCGCGTCGCGCCCCAGCAGCGGCGGCTCCAGCGTGTAGCTGTAGCGGTCGTGACGGAAATTGGCCAGCACCGCGTCCACCGCGCCGGCCTGGTCGTCGTCGCGGCGCATGCGCTCGGCCAAGGCCAGCGTGCGCGGATTGAAGCCCGAGGGCAAGCTCAGATAGCGGCGCAACTCGGCCTGGTCGGCCCCGATCTGCCAGCGGTGGCTCGGCACGGAACTGCCGTCGTAGCGCAGGCGCTGGTCCAGCGGGTACAAGGTCGATATTTCGAGCTGCTCGGACGCCACAGCTTGATTGTTTTCCACTTGCGGCACCTGGTTCGGCACGTCCAGCAAGTTCAGCCAGCGCCCGTTGGTCGGCTCCATGGTGATTTGGTAGCGCAGCGCGGCGCCGGTGGCGCCCAGCTCGGCGGCGTCGATGCCGCGCCGGTTTTGCTGCCAGCTGCGCCCGCTGCGGCCGCGGCGCCAGGTGCGCCCGTCGTATTCGTCGAGCACGATGGCGCGCCAGTACAACTGGTCCTTGCCCGGCGCGGGACCGGTGAAACGGACCCGGAACGCGGTATCCTCCGACTGCGCCAGATTCGACACATTGCCCGGCGCCATGCTCTCGGACAAGCCGGTGCGGCCGTTGTGCGCGTCGCCCGGCAAGCCCCACAGCGGTCCCTGCACGCGCGGCACGGCCACGAACATCAGCAGGCCGAGCGGCGCGGCCAGCAGGAAGATCAGGGCGGCCAGGCGCAGCCGCCGTGCCAGGGACGGCATCGCGCCCGTGAACTGGAACGTGATCTGGGCCGTCAGCAGCAGCACGATGGTGGCCACCATCAGCAGCGCCGTGGCCATGCTTTGCGAATAGAAGAAATTGGTCAGCAGCAGGAAAAAGCTGAGGAACACCACCACGAACAAATCGCGCTTGGCGTGCATTTCAAGCAGCTTGAAGGCCAGCAGCAGGGCCAGCATAGCCACCCCCGCTTCGCGCCCCAGCAGGGTGTGGAAGCTGCCGTAGACCCCGGCCATGGCCAGCAGCGACAGCGGCATCAGCAGCGCCAGCGGCGGCAGGCGGCTGCCGCGCACGGTGATGCTCACGCGCCACAGCAAGGTCGCGCCCAACATGGCGCCTATCCACGGCGGCAAGTGGGTCAGATGGGGTGCCAGCACCATCACCGAGCTCAGTATCAGCAGCAGGGTGTCGGCCTTGTCGCGCGGCAGTTGACGCAGGCGGTGCAGCCTGGCGGCCACGCCGCTGCCGAGCGGCGCCGGAGCCGGTGAGGAAGCGGGGGCGGTGGCGAGGTCGGGATTCATGCGGGGCGCTCCAGGCCGTACAAGGCCAGGGCTTGCAGGCAGGCGGCGCTGTGGGCCTGGCCCAGGGCCGGGCCGATTTCGTCGCGGCCGAGGCAAAACAGATATGGCAGCGCGCGCTGTTCGGCTTGCAGTACCCAGTGCGCCATGCGCGACAGGCGCAATTCCAGGTCCATGGTGGCGGGCAGTTGATCGAAATCGAGGCGCAGCTCGGCCGTCGCGCCGCCCTCGAAATGTTTGGTCACCAGCTGGCCGCCCAGGAACGGGTCGAGCCGGGCGATCTGGCGCCAGGCCAGGTGGCGCATCGGGTCGCCGGCCTGGTAGCTGCGGATGCCGGCGAAGTTGTCCAGTCCGACCTGGCCGTGGCCGTCCTCGCTGGCGGCGCCGTGCAGCGGCAGGGGCGGTCCTTCGGCTTCCGGAAACGGATAAATCAGCGCCTTGACGTCGGGCTGCCAGTAGGCCCAGGCCCGAAACAGGCCGAGCGGGAAGCGGGTGGTCAGGCGCACGCGCGGCGCCGCCAGCCAGCCGCGCTCGACACTGAGGGTGCTGGCCAGCACGCCGCTGCTGGTGCCGGCGGCGATATCGGTGGCGTGGCGCGGCGCGCCGGCCTCCTGGAAGTCGATCCAGACGGCGTAACGGTCGCGCCGGCCGCGATTGATCACCTGGAATGCGAAGTGCGCCGGCTCGCCCGCGAACACGGCCGGCGCGTGGCCGGCCGCCAGGCGCAATCCGGCCAGGTTTTTGGCCGTCAAATACATGTCGACCAGGGCGCAGCCGGCCGTGAAGAAGGTCAGCGCGAAACCCAGGCCCAGGCTGTAATTGATGGCGCCGATGAACAGCAGCAGCAGCAGCACGGCGAAGGCCAGGCCGGGCCGGCTCGGCACGATGAACACCCGGCGCGCCGTCAGCAGCGTTTCGCCCGGCTCGCTGTCGCCCAGCTTGAACAGCACGCGGTCGATGATGCGCCGCAGCGCGGCGCGCGGGGCGGCCAACATCAGCTTGGCACCGGCACCGATTTTTGCAGTTGCAGCACCAGGTCGCGGCTGGCCATGGCGCCGCCGTGGGCCGATTTGATCGGGCGCAGCCGGTGCGCGCAGACCGGCACCAGCACCGTTTGCACGTCTTCCGGGATCACGTGGTTGCGTCCCTCCAGCGCGGCCCAGGCGCGCGCCGCCTGCAACAGGGCGATCGCCGCGCGCGGGCTCAAGCCCTCGGCGAACATGCCGTTCTGGCGCGAGGCCTGGGCCAGCGCCTGCACGTAATCGATCAGCGAGGCCGAGGTGTGGATCTGCTTGAGCGCGCGCTGGGCCGCGCTCAACTCTTCCGGCACCATGGCCGGGCGCAGGGTTTTGAGCATGCCGCGCCGGTCCTCGCCCATCAGCAGGGCGCGTTCGGCGACCGCGTCCGGGTAGCCCAGCGAGAGGCACATCAGGAAGCGGTCCAACTGCGATTCGGGCAGCGGGAAGGTGCCGATCTGGTGGGTCGGGTTCTGGGTCGCGATGACGAAAAACGGCTCCGGCAGCGGCCGGGTGACGCCGTCGGCGCTGACCTGGCGCTCCTCCATCGCTTCGAGCAGGCCGGACTGTGTCTTCGGCGTGGCGCGGTTGATCTCGTCGGCCAGCAGCACCTGGGTGAAGATCGGCCCCGGATGGAATTCAAAGCCGTTTTTTTCGCGCTGGTAGACCGAAATACCGGCCACGTCGGCCGGCAGCAAGTCGCTGGTGAATTGAATCCGGTTAAATTGCAAGCCGAGCGAGATGGCCAGCGCGTGCGCCAGGGTGGTCTTGCCGACCCCCGGCACGTCGTCGATCAGCAAGTGGCCGCCGGCCAGCAGGCAGGTCAGGGCTTGGCGCACCTGTAAGTCCTTGCCCACAATAATCTGGCCGACCTGGCGCGCCACCGCATGCAATTTAGTAAACATGATGAATTTTCTGTAATGTCGTCCGATTTTTTTTATAATGCGGACAGGGAGACCACGCCAAGATTCTATGCGAGAACGCCGCGTCGAGTGCAACAATGATGCGGGCGGGCGCGCCCGGCGCCAAAACCACCACACCCTCACCCACCCTCACACGACCGCCCCATGAGCACAGCCATCTACAGCCACCCCGATTGCGCGCGCCACGACATGGGCGACGGGCATCCCGAATCGCCGGCCCGTCTGCAAGCGATCGCCGATCAATTGATACGCGCCCAGATCAACGACTTGCTCGCGCATCGTGAGGCGCCGCTGGTGTCGCTCGAAGCCTTGCGCCGCAACCACGGCGAGCACGCGATCGCCCTGGTGCGCGACAATCTGCCCACCGACGGCGGCACCTACCCGGTCGATCCCGACACCGCGCTCAACGCCCACAGCTGGGCGGCGGCCCGGCGCGCGGCCGGCGCCGCCGTGGCCGCGACCGACGCGGTGCTGGACGGCGAGATCGACAACGCCTTTTGCGCCATCCGCCCGCCCGGCCACCACGCCCGGCCCAGCGCGCCGATGGGTTTTTGCCTGTTCAATAATATCGCCGTCGCCGTCAAGCACGCGCTCGACGCGCGCGGCCTGGAGCGGGTCGCCATCGTCGACTTCGACGTCCACCACGGCAACGGCACCGAGGAAGCGTTCGCGGGCGAGGAGCGGGTCTTGATGGCCAGCTTTTACCAGCACCCGTTTTATCCCCACACGGCGCCGCGCCCGCTGACCGCCACCCGGGTCAACCTGCCGCTGCCGGCCCGCTCGGGCGGCGAGGCGGTGCGCCAGGTGGTGCGTGAACACTGGCTGCCGGCGCTGCACCTGTTCCAGCCGCAGATGATCTTCATCTCGGCCGGCTTCGACGCCCACCGCGAAGACGATTTGGGCGGCATGGCCCTGGTCGAAGCCGACTATGCCTGGATGACGCAGCAGTTGATGGCGGTGGCCAAGTTGTACGCGGGCGGGCGCATCGTCAGCTGCCTGGAGGGCGGCTACAACCTGTCGGCGCTCGGGCGCAGCGTGGTGGCCCACGTCAAGGCGCTGGCCGAGATTTAAGCGGCGGCGGAAAAAAAGCCGCCCGGCTCGACGCGGGGCGGCTGCGGCTGCGCTCTACCGGATCAAGCGGCGATCGCCGCGCCCTTCTTGGCCGACCACGCGTACAGACCGCCGACCACGGCGGCGCCGACGGCCAGCGCGATCACCATGGTGAGCGATTCGCTCAAGTCGTTGGCGATGGCCAGCGGCTCGCCCTTGCCCGACAAGACGATCAATCCGGCCAGGGCCACGTTGAACAGGCTCTCGCCAACGATGAAGCCGGACATGATCAGCACGCCCAAGCGCCGGGCCGTGTCGCCGCCCACCTTGCGTTCCATCGCGCGCTCGAACAACCAGCCGGCCAGCGCCCCCACCACCACCGGCACGGTCACGCCGGTGGGCAGGTAGATCGCTAAGCCCACGCCCAGCGGCGGCAAGCTGTATTTATCCTTGCTCAAGCGTTTCAGCACGAAGTTGAGCGCCACCAGCGCCAGCCCGATCTCGGCGCCGTAACCCAGCAAATGCCAGGGCAGATTGCCGCCGATGACACCCTTGGCCAGGGTCGAGATCAAGGTGGCCTGAGGCGCGGCCAGCGGTTGCGACGCGATCGCGTTCAGATTCGGCGCGCCGGCGAAGCCGTTGGCGTGATTGAGCAATTCCAGCACCGGCGGCACCACGCAGGAACCGGCCACCACGCCGATCAGCAGGCTGACCTGCTGCTTCCACGGGGTCGCGCCGACCAGTTGGCCGGTCTTCAAATCCTGCAAATTGTCGTTGCCGATCACCGCCACCGCCAGTACCACGGTGGTGACGAACAGGGCGAAGGCGACCAGGGCCTGGGCCACTTCCGGCCCCATCATGTGGCGTCCGACCATGCCCACGCTGAGCGCGGCGCCCAGGATGGTGAGGATGGCGATGCCCGACACGGGCGAGTTGGAGGAACCGATCAAGCCCGCCATATAGCCGCACACGGCGGCGGCGAACATGCCGGCGATCAAGATGTAGGCGATCCCCACCGCCACCAGCGGCAGCGCGATGCTCGACAGCGCGCCGCCTTGCAGGAAGCTGGCCAGCAGCCAGCCGGCCGGCACCATCGAGACGATGGTCACCAGGCCGACGATGAAGATCGGCAGATCCTGCTCGGTGCGGTCGATCACGGCGCCGGCCACCTTGGCCCGGCGCGAGGCCTCGAGCGCCGATTTCAAGCCGCCGAACACCGGCTTGGCCAAGCCGGCCAGGGTGACGATGGCGGCCGCGCCGATCACGCCGGCGCCCATCATGCGCACATCGGTTTTCCACACTTTGAGCGCCAGGTCGGCGGCCGACAGATCTGGCGCCGCCGGCGCCAGGCCGGTCATGATCGGCACCAGCACGCCCCAGGCGATCACCAGGCCGGCCAGCATGGCGATGCCGACCGTGATGCCCATCAGATGGCCGGCGCCGATCAGCGCCAGCGAGCTGGAGGCGCCCAGGCCGGTGGCGCCCTGGCCGACCCGGAAGTAATAGGCCACTTCGCCGGCCAGCAGCTTGACGGCGGCGCCGGCGGCGAACAAGGCCGAGGCCAGGCTGCCCCAGATCACGGCCCATAGACCGAGCTTGCCTTCGGCGGCGCCGGCGCGCGAGGCCATGCCCACTTTGAGCACCTCGGCCGCGGCCACCCCTTCCGGATATGGCAGGTCCGACTGCGACACCAGGGCGCGCCGCAAGGGCATGGTGTACATCACGCCCAGCACGCCGCCGATGGCGCAGGCGCCGAAGGTGGGCCAGAACGGCACATGGACCCACCAGCCTATCATCAACAAGCCGGGCAGCACGAAGATCACCGAGGCCAGGGTGCCGGCCGCCGAGGCGATGGTCTGGACGATGTTGTTTTCCTGTATCGAGGCGTCCTTGAAGGCGCTCAACAGGGCCATCGAGATCACCGCCGCCGGGATCGAGGTGGCGAAGGTCAGGCCCACTTTCAAGCCCAGATAGACTTGAGCGGCGGTAAACACCAGGGTTATCAGGATGCCCAGGATCACGCCGCGCAGGGTGATTTCCTTGGGATTGGACGGTGCAACTACGCTCATCTTCGGCACTCCGGTTGGATAAATGTTATTTGAATTGTATAAAAATCAGAAAAAGCGTTTCATCATAGCCGACTCCGGCGCGAAACCAAACAGGCCGGCGGCGATTTTGCCGGACGCCGTGGCGGAGCGGGTAAAATGGCGGATTCACAGAACGATTTCAAGGCGAGAGCATGGCGATACAATGGTACCCGGGGCATATGAACGCGGCCAAGAAGAAGGCCGCCGAGTCGATGGAAAACACCGATCTGGTGATCGAGGTGGTCGACGCCCGGCTGCCCGAGGCCAGCTGCAACCCGATGGTCGAGGAGCTGCGCCTGTTCCGCCAGCGGCCCTGCCTGAAAATCCTCAACAAGACCGATCTGGCCGATCCGGCCGCCACCGCCGCCTGGGTCGCGTATTACAACGCGCAAGAGGGGGTGACGGCCTACGCCATGACCACCAAGAAGCCGGCCGAGGTGGCGCGCATTCCGGACCTGGCCAAGTCGCTGGCGCCGCACCGGGGTGTGCCGACCAAGCCGCTGCGCATCATGATCATGGGCATACCGAACGTGGGCAAGTCGACCTTGATGAACGCGCTGCTGAAAAAGCGCGTGGCCAAGGTGGGCGACGAGCCGGCCGTGACCAAGATGCAGCAAAAGCTTTACCTCGATAAAAACACGGTCTTGATCGACACCCCCGGCATGCTGTGGCCGAAGATCGCCATGCCCAGCGACGGCCTGATGCTGGCGGCCAGCCACGCGATCGGCTCGAACGCCCTGATCGAGGAAGAAGTGGCGGTGTTTTTGGCCGACCAGCTGCTGGCCCGTTATCCCCAGTTGCTGACCGCGCGTTACGGCTTCCAGACCGAGGGCATGGACGGCATCGCCGTGGTGGAGGCGGTGGCGGCGCGGCGCGGCTTCCGTCAAAAGGGCGGCGACCTCGATTTCGAAAAGGCTTCGCATACCCTGCTGGTCGACTATCGCGGCGGCGTGGTGGGACGCATTTCACTGGAAACGCCCGAGACGCGCGCCGCGCTGCTGGCCGAACACGCGGCCGAGATGGCGGCCAAGGCCGAAAAAGCGGCGGCCATCGCGGCCGACAAGGCGCGCGCCGCCGCCAACGGCAAGCGCCCGGGCTGACCGGCGCGCGGGCCGGCGCCCGCTTCTTTAATGGTCGCCCGCGCCCGCGCCGAAACGAAAACTCGACACGGCCAGCGCGCCGAAGAAATCGTCCTCGTGATACACCACTTCGGCCGGCTCGCGCTCGGCCGCGCCCAGCGCCACCCACAGCGGCACCAGATGGTCTTCGCGCGGGTGGGCCTGGCGCGCGCCGGGCGCGCCGGCCCAATCGCGCATGCGCGCCTCGCGCTCGGCCGGCGCCAGCGCCATGCTGGCGCGCAGCCACCCGTCGAACTGCCGGGAGGCGAGCGATCCGGCCGGACCAAATTGACGCAGATTGTGGTAACTGAGGCCGCTGCCGACGATCAGCACCCCTTCCGCGCGCAGCGGCGCGAGCGCCCGCCCGGCTTCGATATGGGTCGCCACATCGTAGCCGTGACGGATCGACAGCTGCACGATCGGCACGTCGGCGGCCGGATAGATCGGATACATGGCGCTGAAGGTGCCATGGTCGAAACCGCGTTCCGGGTCCAGGCGGGCGGGGTGGCCGGCGCCGTCGAGCAGCGCCTTGACCCGCTCGGCCAGCGCCGGCGCGCCCGGGGCCGGGTACTGGATTTCGTAAGTGTGCGGCGGGAAGCCGCCGTAATCGTAAATCATCGGCGGGCGCGCCGACGACGACACCAGGAAGTTGGGGCCTTCCCAATGCGCGCTGATCACCAGCACCGCCTCGGGCGTGACGCCGATCTGGCGCGGCATGTCCTTCAGGGCGGCGTCGAGCACGTCGTAGCGCTGGCCGAACTGCTCGCGCATGAAAGGCCAGGGGCCGCCGCCGTGCGACAGGAAATAGGTGGGAAGTAGGGGATGCGCCATGCTGGACTCCTTAATTGATGCCGGCCGCGCGACACGCGGCAGAGGGGACGACATCGACTGACACTGACTATATGGTGCCGGCGGCTGCCGATCAATACCGAAAATATGGATAGATCATTCCTATTTTCTCAATGATAGCCGGCCGGTCGGGCCTTAAAACCGGCTTAATTTTTGTGCGTGGCGCGGTTTTTTCGCGCCGCCGCCCAAAAGGGGGCGTAAAAAGTGGTAATCTCGCGGCGTTTATATCTCGTTTCGCACTCCACCACTGAAGGAATTTTTATGCGTTTCCTGCGCCTGATGCTCGCCGCCGTCACCTTGATGGCTTCCACCTCCGGCGCCTTCGCCGCCGAACCGAAAAGCGGAACCGACTACACCGTGCTGGAATCGCCGGTGCGTTCCGACACCGGCAAAAAGGTCGAGGTGACCGAGTTCTTCATGTATTCCTGCCCGCATTGCAAGGCGCTCGATCCTTTGTTGAGCGAATGGGTGAAAAAGCAGGGCGACGCGATCCTGTTCCATCGCGTCCATTTTCCTTCCAGCGCCAACGATCCGCAGGCGCACGCCTACCTGACCCTGGAAGCGATGGGCAAGTTGGACGGTTTGCATGAAAAAATCTTCACCGCCATCCACGTCGATCACAACCGCTTGAACAAGGACGAGCTGCTGCTCGATTTCGTGGCCAAGAACGGCGTCGACAAGGCCAAGTACCTCGACTACTTCAACTCGTTCGCGGTGCAAGCCAAGATGAAGCGCCTGCCGCAGATCATCGCCGCCTACAAGGTCGACAGCGCGCCCACCCTGGTCATCGACGGCCGCTTCGTGACTTCGCCGTCGCTGACCAGCCGTCCGGGCCAGACCGAGTTGCAGTCCCAGCAAGCGGTGTTGCAAGTGATGGATGGCTTGGTGGCCAAGGTGCAGCAGGAGAAGGGCGCCAAACCGGCGGCCGCCGCGACCCCGGCCCAGCCAGCGAAAAAATGAGTGGTAAAGAAAAAGATGTGATGACCATGTTCCGCGAGTCGGAACCGTCGGAGGACGGGCTGTTCGAACACAGCTACGTCAACCATTTGGCGTGGAGTTTGCTGGTGGTGGCGATCGGCCTGGTGCTGTGGCTGGCGATCGCCCTGGTCAACGCCGAGAATCAGCGCAACGCCTTGATGACCAAGGCCTGCGTCGATCCCGTGTTCAAGAACGAGCTCGATCTCAAATGCCTGACCCTGGTGCGCTCGCGCGAACATTGGTGGCAGCATCTGGCTTACGCGCTGGTCCACCTGCGTCCCTGACCGGCGGGCCCGGTTCGCGGACCGGGCCCGCCATCGCCCGCGCGCGCCGTTCGGCACCGCTTCAATCCTTCATATACTTGTCGTAGATAGCTTGATAGCGGCCGCTGCGTTTTAGATAACGCAAGCCGGCGTCGAAATCGTCGCGGATGGCCGCGTCGTGGAACACCGGACGGTAGTCGCGCGGATCGGGATCGGTGATGTCGTGCTGTTCCACCGCCAAGCCGCGGAAGGCCGGGTTGCGCCTTTTTTCCTCCAGCGCGTAATGGCGGTAGACATGGGCGTCGCATAACACCACGTCGTAGCGGCCCAAGTCGAGCAGCGCCGGCTGGGACGACGGATCGTTGCGTTCGGTGTGCGCGCGCGTGCCGCCCCCTTCGCCCAGCCAGTGCGGATACTGACGCGCCGCGCCGGGGAAGGAGATGATGCTCAAGCCTTGCAGGTCGGACGGCTTGCGGATGTTGAGATGGCGGCTCTTGAGCGTGATGAAGACATTGTTATAGACCACCGCCGGGGTGCCGTAAAACGCGTCCGCCGCGCGCAGATCCTGGCCGCCGTCGTACATGATGCCGTCGACCTGGTGCGCGCGAAACGCCAGCGCCAGGCGCGGAATGGGCAGATAGCGTGGCACCAACACATGGTGGCGGTAGGCCAGCGCCTCGCTCACCACTTCGAGTTCGATGCCGCTGTGGGTTTTGCTCATCACATAGGGCGGCAGGCTGTCGCTGAACGCCATCACCACCTCGGCCCCATGCGCGGCGCCGCAGCCGGCCGCGGCCAACAAC
>JAYVUV010000524.1:0-3844 GCA_043787615.1 Janthinobacterium sp.
AGCCCAGTTTGTAATAACGCGACCAACTGCCGGCGGCGGAATAGACCAGATTGATGGTGGCGTTTTTCTGTATCGTTTCGGGCGCTTCATTGATCCAGACTTCGTCGGCGCCCAGCATGGATTGCTCCCACGGATAAGTGGGCGTGGCGATGCGCACCCGCTTGCCGCTGATGGTGAGCGGATCGCTCATCGGAGCGATATACAACAGCTGTTCATGCCGGTTGACCGGGCCTTCCCAGCCCGACCAGATGAAATACAAGCTGCCGTCGGTTTTTTGCAGCACGGTGCCATCGATCGCCCATGCATCGTCGGGCGTGCTCAATTTGCCGTGATTGGTCCAGCCGCCCTGCGGATCGGCGGAATCGGCCGACAGCACGAACATGCGGTGTTGCTCGTTACCGCCATCGTCGGCGGCAAAATAGATATACCATTGACCGTCGATGCGTTTCAACTCGGGCGCCCAGATATCCTTGGAATACATGTGACCGGGTTCCGGCCGATAGACCACGATCATCGGAACGCCGCCCAGATCTTGCAGCCGACGCGACTTGGCGATGCCGATGCCGCGCGGTCCCAGGCTCCTGGCCCAATAATAATAGCCCTCGCTGAAAACAATCGATGGATCGGCGGCGGCGAAGCCGTTCACGGACGGCACAAACGGATTTTGAAACAGGACCGGGGCGGTCGCGTCGGCGGCTTGCGGCGCGAGGTTTTGCCCGGCCGCGCCGCTTTGCGCGGTATCGACCGGCGCATCCGGCGGCTGGCCGCCGCCGCACGCGGCGACCGCCAGGGCGGTTAAAAGACAGGACAGGATTTTCGGGGTGAGCATGGTCATCGTGTTCGCTTTCAAACGGGGAAATCGGCAAAGCGTTGCACCGCCTGCGCATAAGGAAAAGGGTCGCCGCCACGGTCCAGCCAATCGGCGATGGCGGCGTCGAGCCGCATCATCAGGGCCAGCTGATGCGGATCGCGCACCAGATTGTTCATCTGATAGGGATCGTTCACGTTATCGTATAAACACCAGCGGCCGGCCAGGGCGACCGCGTAAGTGTGGGTGGCCGTGCGCACGCCGCGATACTTCGGCTGCGCCACGAACTTGGCGTCGGCGGCGACGTCGCTGGAGGGCGCCGCCTGGTCCGGCCAGCGGTCGCCGGCTTGCCGGCCGTCTTCGACATCGTCGCCGCTCTGGTTCATCAAAAACGCGTACGCCGGCGCCTCGACCGATTCGCCGCGCATGGCCGGCGAGAGGTCGCGGCCGACGCAAAACGCGGGCACCGGCAACCCGGCCAAGCCGCACAAACTGGGATAGATATCGACCGCGGAAAACAGCAGGCTGGATTGCTCGCCCGGCCGGGTCACGCCCGGATAACGCAACAGGAACGGCACCCGGACCGCTTCCTCGAACGGCACTTGCTTGGCCATGCGGCCTTGGGAGCCCATCATTTCGCCATGGTCGGAGGTATAGATGACGATGGTGTCTTCGGCTTGCCCGCTCTCTTCGAGCGCCTGCAACAGGCGCGCGAACTGGCCGTCGACACCGCTGATGGCGCCGTAATAACCCTGCATGGCCAGGCGCAGCGTGTGCTCCGATTCCAGCAAGCGCGATTCGGCGCCGCCCCGGCTTGCCGGCGGCGGCAGCGCCACGTTCGGACGCAAGGGCAAGGCCTCGGCTTGATAACGCTCGACATCGGCGCGCACCGCGTTAAATGGCGGATGGGGCGGATTCAAGGACAACATCAGGAACCACGGCCGGTCGCGCGGCTGGGCGTGGATGAAGTCGAGCGCGTCATCGCTCATGCGCGCGCAACTCCAGCCGGTGGCGTCGATCCGCGCACCGCTGAGCTGATCGTAGCTCCAGGAATGAAAATGGGCGTTGGTGTTGACCCAGACGCGCCAATCGGCGAAGCCGTGACGGGCCGGACCGGCCGGCACGAAACGGATGCCCCGGCCCTGCAAATGCCATTTGCCGACATAGCCGGTATGGTAGCCGTGTTGCTGAAACCAGCTTCCGAGCGACACCTGGCCCGGGTCCAGCGCGATGTTATTGGCGATCACACCGGTCTGATACGGCCAGCGTCCGCTCATCAGCATGGCCCGGTACGGAGTGCACAGGGGATAATTGGAAATGCAACGCTCCATCGACAAGCCCTGACGTTTGAAAGCGGCCAGCGCGGGCGCGATCACGGGGCTGTGCGCCTGGTCCGGCATCGACACGGCGCGGTGCTGGTCGCTGAACACGTACAACACGTTCGGGCGTTTGCGCCGGGGCGCGGCGTGGGCGTGCGACTCGGCGGCCAGCGCCGCCGTGCCCAGCGCCACACGCTGTAAAAATTCTCTGCGGCTCATCTGTTTTCCTCTGCGATCAGGTCGGGGCCGCCACGGAATGCGACGGTCCTGCCTGCTTAAACGGGGCCGCGCCCGTAATCCGTCGCCAGTAGCAAGATTAATTTTTGACGGGATCTAACCCGGCGCGCGTCAATCTAGCTAAAATAGCAATGAATTGATGTTTGCCCCCTCCACCCGACCACACAGAAAACACGCCATGCCAACCGCCGCTCCCCCTACCGTGCGCCGCTTGCACAGCGTCAACGACACCGAACTGGCCGCCTTGGCCGCGCTGCTGGTCGATTGCGTGGAAGGCGGCGCCTCGGTCGGCTATCTGCATCCCTTACCTTTGGTCAAGGCGCTGGCTTTCTGGCGCCAAGTCGCGGAAAGCGTGGCGCTGGGCAAGCGCGTCTTATTAGTGGCGGAGGACGAGCGCGGATTATTGGGGACCGTGCAACTGGTGCTCGATCAACCCGACAACCAGCCGCACCGCGCCGATCTGTCGAAGATGCTGGTGCTGCGGCGCGCGCGCAAGTGCGGCCTGGGCGCGGCGCTGATGCGGGCGGCCGAAGAGGTGGCGCGCGCGTCCGGCAAAACCTTGCTGGTGCTGGACACGGCCAATGCCGACGCCGGGCGGCTGTATGCCGGCCTCGGCTGGCAGCGCTGCGGCGTGGTGCCGGGCTACGCCCTGCTGCCCGACGGCACGGCCTGCGACACGACGTATTTTTACCGCGCGCTCACGCGGCAAGCCGGCCCGAGCGCACCCATGTCGCCGGCGCCCGTGGCCGGCCCGCACAGCGCGCTCATCATTATTGACATGCAGAAATGCATGGCGGCCGACACTTTGCCGGCCCGTAACAACCCGCAAGCGGAGACGCAGATGCTGCGTTTGCGCGACGCCTGGCGCCGCGCCGGGCAAGCGGTGGTGTCGATCCGTCACATCAGCCGGGCCAGCGGATCGGGCTTCGCGCCGGGCCAGGCCGGGGCCGAATTTCAGGCGCGTTTCGCGCCGCTTGACGATGAACACGTGGTGGAAAAAAACGTTCCGGACGCCTTCGTGAATACCGGCCTGGAGCGATGGCTGCGCGCGCGCGCGATCCGGCGCCTGGTGCTGGTCGGGGTGAGCACCAACAATTCGGTCGAGGCCAGCGCGCGCAGCGCCGGCAATCTCGGTTTCGCCACGGTGGTGGTGTCCGACGCCACCTTCGCGTTCGAGCGGCGCGACTTCGGCGGCACCTTGCGCGGCGCCGACGCGGTTCATCTGATGTCGCTGGCCAATCTGGAGGGCGACTACGCGACCGTGTCGAGCACACAAGAGGTGCTGGACAATTTGGCCAACGGAGCCGATTGAGGCGGCTCCGCCCGGCGCGGCGTAGCGGTCGCACAATCGGCGGCCCGCCGACCGCCGCCGGGTCCGCTTCCTAGCAGCCTGTCGGACTTGGGGAGTCGAAGCGAGAAATGCGCTGGACGAGGCCAGATTTTGACGATTTCGCAGTGCCAATAGCGAGCTATTGGCCGA
>JAYVUV010000525.1:0-4240 GCA_043787615.1 Janthinobacterium sp.
GGGCTGATACGCGCGCAAATCGAATTGAGCGACGATCTCGTTGCCCAGCATGTCGCGCACCCGCACCGGATAACACCCGGTGGGGTCGAAATCGAGTTCGGTGACGCCGCCGTGCGGGCCGGTCACTTGGCCATGCGTGCCGGCCGCGTCCACGCCGCGCTGGTAGCGCCCCAGCTCCACCCACCAGCCGTCCACGCCGGCCCGGCGGGTGTAACCGAGGGCGGCGAAATCGGGCAAGGGCAAGCCGTACACCTGTTCGGCCATGGCGTCGGTCAGGGCCAGCGCGGCGCGCGCGCTGACCAGGCCCGCGCCGCCGACCTGGCCCTGCGGCAGGCCGTCGTATTCGGTGCGAGTGTGGGCCAGCAGCAGGCCGGCGCCGTCGCGCTGGATCACTTGCGCCAGGCGCTGGCGAAAGCGCCCGGCCGGGTCGTGCGCGTACGCGGTGCTGGTGCGCAGCTCGGCGTCCGGCTCGGCCACTCCGGCGGCGAAACTGCGTTCGCGCGCCTCGGTCACATTGCCGTGTTCATCCCAGCCCAGCTGCTCGGTCTCGATCCAGCTGACGGCGCCGGCCGCGCCCTCGCACGACTGGCGCACGCTGCGCGTCAGGCGCGGGCACACCGAGCCCGCCTGGGCACCATCGTCGACGCGCCAATCCTGTTCGATGCGGTCGAAACAAGCGCCGTCCTCGGCCAGCCGCTCCTGCCGGCGCAACCGTCCGCGCAGCGCGCGCAGGCGGCGCCGCTCGGCCATGCTGGCCGGTTCGGCGCCGTCCTCGCGCAAACCGGTGTGGAACCAGCGCACCGTGCGCAGGCCGGCAACCGCCTCGTCGCCCAGGTCGTCCGATTCAACCCGGCCGAAGCCGCACACCTCGCGCAGCGCGCCGTCGTAGCGTCCCTCGTGGTAGCGCAGCACGGTGGTGCTGGTGGCGCCGTGCTGTTCGGCGACCGTGATTTGCCCCACCAGCGGCAGCACGATCGGCATACGGCTGGCCCACGGCTGCCCGAGCAAGCCGTCGCGCCGGGCCTCGATGGCCGAATTCGAGTAAGCGATGGTGGTGCGCCGGCCAACCGAATTATCGATCGAACACAGCAGCCCGCAACGCGCCCCGCCCAGCGGTTCGAGCACCATCCATTGGGCTTGGCCGGACGGCGTAACGCTGCTCCAGCACAGGCCCGGGCTGCCGGCGCCGCGCAAATCGGCGATGCGCAAGCGCGTCATGGCGCCGGTCGGCAGATGGCCGATCTCGCGCGCGGGCTCGAAGCCGTCGCCGGCCCGGTTGGGCCACCAGCGCACCAAGCCGTCGTCGACATACATCACTTCGGCGCAGCCGTCGCCATCCAGATCGGCCACGAACAGGCGGCGCGGATCGAGATCGAACGGTAGCCGTGGCGGGTCGCGCATCTGCACCGCTTCGCCGAACACGCCGTAGCCGAGGTAAGGCCAGTAGGTCACGCCCTGGCCGTCGACCCGGACCACGTCGGGCGTGCCGTCGCCGCTCATGTCGGCGCAAAACACGTGCGGGTCGTCGAGCCGGGTGGGCGGGCCGTTCGGAGCGGCCGCGATCACGGCGGGCCGCTCCTGCCAGCCGCCGGCGCCGTCGCGCTGGCCCAGCATCAGGTTGCCGCCGGCGCTCCACAACACGTCCACCATGCCGTCGCCGTCGAAGTCGCCCAGCCGGCACGCCGGCGAGGACAAGGCCACCGAAGGCGCTTGGCGCCAAGCGACGGGACGCTTGAAGCCGCCGGCGTCGCGCGCCTGCATGCCTTGCAAGGGCCGGTCGATCCGCACCAGGTCGGCGATGCCGTCGCCGTCGAAGTCGATCAAGGCGGCGCGCGCGTTGGCCGCCGCCATTTGCGGCGCCGCGCCGACGCTGACCGGCCGGCCCCAGCGCCCGCCCAGATTGGGCCAGACCCGGGCCGTGCCGGCGTCGCCCAGATGCAGCAGATCGGGCACGCCGCGACCGAACCAATCGACCAGTTCGACCTTGCCGCGCGCGTCCAGCCCGGGCGGCAGCGCGCCCTGGTCGAGCGCGCCCATGCGTTCCAGGCTGGGCGCGGCCGGCTCGGTGTAGCCGAAGCGCAGCGGCGGCGCGCTCAAGCCGGCGCCGTCGGCGTCCACGCCATGCAGCGTCACGGCTGCCAGCAGCGAGGCCGCGTTCGGGTTGGCGCCGGCGTAGTCCAGCGTCCAGCGCCGCACCAGGCTCGCGCCCTCTGGCGCGCCGTCCAGGTGCAGCTCGAAGGCGACGCAGCGCTCGTCGGTGCGCAACAGGAAACCGCCGCGGCCCCAGCGCAGCCGGTCCGGCCGCGCCGCGTAGCGCAGCAGCACGCGATAAGGACCGTAGGCGATCGATTCCAGATAGCGCTGAGCGCCGGCTTCGCGCCACCCGAAGGTGACGACGTTGCCCAGATTGTCCTCGATGCGGCGCAGCAGCCAGGCCCAGGCCGCGCCGCCCAGACCGGGGATGCGGCTGCCGGCATCGACCCCCAGCTCGAAACGCAGCCCGGCACGGTCGGTCACGCGGAAGCCCTCGCCGAGCGGCTCGATGCGCCAGTCGCCGCTATCGACTTCGGGCTGGAAGCCGCCGCCGGGCAGGCGCAGCAAGGGTCCGGCGCCTTCCAGCATCAGCGTGTCGCTGTCGTCGTAACGCACGCGTCCTATCATGCTGCTGCGCAGGATGCGCGGCAGCGCCAGGCTCCAACCGAGGCCGAACGGGCCGTTGCCGGCGCTCGAATCGTAGCGCAACGCCAGCTTGGGAGCGACGTCGTTGGGACCGTGCGGCAGCTCGAACGGCACGCTGAAACTGCCGGTGCCGCTGGCCAGGTCGGGGGTGAAGGTTTCGCCCAGGCCGCCGCTGCTGCCGGCGCCGGGCAAGGAAGGGGCTTGGCTGGCGAAGCCGATATCGATGGACATCTGGGCTCCTCAGGCGCGCGGGGTGAAGGAATACGCCAGCACCAGGGCGATGTTGTCGATCGCGCCCAGGTCCAGCGCGCCGTCCTTCACCCAGCCCGGATTGTCGGCCGCCGCCAGCTCGATGCGGTAGTCGCCCAGCGCGCTGCCGCCGCCGGCCAAGGCCGCGAGTTCGGCCACCGCGACGCTGCCGTCGGCCGCCGTGGTGACGGCCACCGGCGCGTGACCGGGCGCGCTCACCTTGAGCGCGATGGCGCCGGCGCGCGCGCGCGGCGAGGTCACCACCAGCAGGCTCAATTCCACCAGGCGCGGGTCGGTCTCGGTGGCGCCGAAGTCGGCCCGGCCCAGCGAAAAAGCCAGCGCGCCGCCGTCGTAGAAGCTGAAGAAGGCGTCCGGGAACAGCCAGCGCAGCGGCATCGGCCGCTGGCGTTGCAAGGCCTGGGGCCGCGTCGCCAACTCGGCCAGCACGGTGTCACGCAGATCGGGCGAATAGCGGGTGCGGTAGGTGAAGGTCAGGCGCACGTCAAGCAGGGATTGATAGTCGAAGCCGTTGACCGCCTTGGGCAGGTCCAGGGTCCAGGACGAGGCCAGGCCCGCGCCCTCGAACACGCGGCGCTTGCGGCGGTCGCTGTCGACCAGCAGCGCGTCGCCGCGCAGGTCGTAATCGGACAGCACCAGCACGTCGCGCGGCTGGACCCGGTGCTTGACGCCGTCGCCGCCCGGCGCCCACGGCGGCGGCGTGCGGAAGTGGGAAATGCCGGCGTTGGTCAAGGTGCCGCTGATGCCTTGGGCCGGCACGATGCCGTCCACGCTGACCTCGACCTGCTCGATGCGGCCGGCGTAGGTGCCGGGATAGACCGCGTCGAAGTCGTCCAGATTGGTCTGGAACTGCATGCGGCCGGTGGCGCGCAAGGCGGTCTCGAACAGGAAGGGATAGCGCTGCGCCAGCGAGATGGTTTGGCGCACCGGCTGTTCCTTGGCCGTGGCGCTGGTGATCAAGTCGTAGGTGAAGGACTGCACATCGGCCATCAGGGTGTCGGCCGCCAGCAAGCCGTTGACGGCGTCGCTGCTGTAATCCGCTTTGATGATGGCGCGCCGCACGTCGTTCTCGAAGTTATAGGCGCGCTGCATGCGCTTGGCCACATCGAGCGCCATGCCCAGGTAGCGCTGCGAAATGTGGCTCATCTTGGTCCCCAACAGATACCACACGTCGGGGGTGAAGCGCTGCTGATCGAAGGCGCTCAGCACCGCCTGGGCGCCGGCCACGCGCACCTGGGCCGCGTTGGCGCTGGCCTGGCTGGCCACCACGCGCGCGCTGGCGGCTTTGGTTTCT
>JAYVUV010000526.1:0-11815 GCA_043787615.1 Janthinobacterium sp.
CGACACCGACACCGACACCGACACCGACACCGACACCGACACCGACACCGACACCGACACCGACGCCAACACCAACGCCGACGCCGACGCCGACGCCGACGCCGACGCCAACACCGACGCCGACGCCAATACCCACACCCACTCCGGTACCAACGCCGATACCAAAGCCGACGCCGACGCCGGTTCCTCAGCCGATACCGACCCCAACCCCGACCCCGGTGCCGACTCCGACCTTGCCGGGTTGGGATTTAGTGTGGAATGATGAGTTCACAGCCAGCGCCATCGATACCAGCAAATGGTCGTTCGAAGTCAACGGCACGGGCGGCGGCAATAATGAATTGCAGTATTACACCGCGCGCCCGGAAAACGCCCACACCGAAAACGGCCACTTGGTGATCGAGGCGCGCAAGGAAAACTACACCGGTCCTGACGGCACCCGCCAGTACACCTCGGCGCGTTTGCGCACGCTCAACAAGGGCGACTGGGTGTACGGTCGCATCGAAGCGCGCATGAAGCTGCCGCATGGGCAAGGCCTGTGGCCCGCGTTCTGGATGCTGCCGACGGATAACAAATACGGTAACTGGGCGGCAAGCGGCGAAATCGACATCCTGGAAGCGGTCAATACCAGCGCCGCCGACAACCGTGTCTACGGCACCCTGCATTACGGCGGCGGCTGGCCCGCCAATACGCACACCGGCAAAGATTTCGCGCCGGCGACCAGCGTGGCGGACAATTATCACACCTACGCCGTCGAATGGGAGCCGACCGCGATTCGCTGGTATGTCGACAATGTGCTGTACTCGACCCAAACCAGCTGGTGGTCGGCCGGCGGCGCCTACCCGGCACCATTCGACCAGCGTTTCCACGCGCTCTTGAATGTGGCGGTGGGCGGCCAGTGGCCGGGCAATCCCGACGCCACCACCACCTTCCCGCAACGCTTGGAAGTCGATTACGTGCGGGTGTACCAAAAGCCCAAATAAGACGCTGGCGCCGGCCGCGTCCATTTCCCGGCCGGCCTTGAAACGGCGCTTCCGCGGCGCTTGTCGCTTCGATGTCACAGCTGCGTTATTTATTTCCATCCCGAGCCCGCTTCACGCGGGCTTTATTACGTTGGCGTTTAGAATGTGGCAACTGCACGCTGCTTGGCGTCCCCAACACCCTATTCGATTTGTTTTAAATAAGGAATATATGAAAAATTACGGCCGACGAGGTAATTTACTCAAATTACTTGGTTTGTGTTTGTTAGCGCCTTTGGCGGCTTGTGGAAAAACTAAATTTCCCGTGAAGGGAAAAGTTTGTGTCGAATGTCTGGTGAAGCGCGCCGAGTTCCGATCTGCGTTCATCAATAAAGAAAACCAATGACGCGCGCCGACGCGTTCGCGGCCCAAGTCCAGGCGCTAACGGCCAAGGCGGAGTTACATTTTTACGCTATCGTTGATTCTGCGCAAGACAAGCAATTGCTTGGGGCGATACAAAAAATGTGGAAGGCTACCCAAACCCTCTGTTTATTGCCTGATGCCCAGGGCAGCGAGGCGGCCAAGGTTTCTCCGCACTTGGTTTCTCTGCCCGCCCCGGATAACAAAGTAGGTATATGGCAGACTCTTTTGAAAGCTGGACAATCGCTACCTGCCAGTTTGACGCTTATCGCTAGTGATTTGGAATTCGGCGCATTGCACGCTCATCTCAGTCAATTCACGGAAATCGTCCTTCCTGACGGCACCGGCATGCTATTCGCCTTCTGGGATCCTGCGATTCTGGGTACCTTGATTGGCCAAAAAGATGATACGACCTTACATGTTCCGGGTCCCGCTTTTTCCGCCAGGCAAAAAAAGAAGCTGCTGAGAGGAATCGCATCGTGGTGGTATTGGGATCGTAGGACGGAGCGGCATCAAATCATTCTCGCAGCCGGACCTGATGAGGATGGGGAAGTCAAACTGCCATTGTTACTGGGACAGGGGCAAGTAGACATGTTGGTCGAGGCGAGCGTGCCGGATCATATTCTGGCTTATGTTCGAGAAAATCAACCCCAGCTTTTGGCGGCCATTGGCGCGATTGAACAGTATTTTGTTGTGGAGCGCTCTTTACTTGAGGCCCGAAAAGTGGGCTTGCAGGGAATGCAGGACATGGTGAACTATGCTTGTGCGTCCCTCATTTATGGTGAGCGAATGCACACCGATACTGTCATCATAAACCTATTGGGAGAAGTAAAGGCAGGTCGCATGAATATGAATCAAGCGATGGAAAAATTTCCTTGATCTCTTGTGATTCGATCCCGCACGCGGGCGGCATTGCGCCGCCCGCGTTCACTGCGATTACTTCACCACTTCCAGCTTGGTTTTCTTACCGCCTTTGAAGGTGAACAAGGTCAAGGCGCCGTCCTTGATATCGCCCACGTCATCGAACGAGATCAAGCCGGTCACGCCTTGATACTTGATTTTTTTCAGCTCGGGCAAGTACTTGGCCGGTTCCGCCGATTTAGCGTTTTGCATGGCGGTGGCCATGGTCATCACCGCATCGTAGACATACGGCGCGTAGATTTGCACGTCGACGTTATATTTCTTTTTGTAGCGGGCGACGAAGTCGTCCATGTTTTTTTGCTGGTCCGCCGCCACGCCGCCGGCTTCCGCGCAGGTCACGTTGCCTTCGCCCGCGCCTTCGCCGGCCAGCTTGGCCAGCGATTCGGTGCAAATCCCGTCGCCGCCCATGAACTTGGCTTCGATGCCCAATGATTTCATTTGACGCAACATCGGGCCGGCCACCGAATCCATGCCGCCAAAGAAGATCAGGTCCGGTTTCTTGCCTTTGATGCTGGTGAGAATAGCGTTGAAGTCGGTCGCGTTGGCGTTGGTGAATTCCTTGCCAACGATTTGAACGCCCGGCAATTTTTTCTTCGCACCCTTGACGAATTCTTCCGCCACGCCTTGGCCGTAGGCGGTGCGGTCGTCGATGACGGCGATTTTTTTCACTTGCAGCTTGTCGACGGCGTAGGCGCCCAAGGTGCTACCCAGTTTGTTATCGTTGGCCACCACGCGGAACGCGGTGTTGAATTTCTGCTTGGTGTATTGCGGGGTGGTGGCCGATGGCGAAATCTGCGGAATGCCGGCGTCGAAGTAGATTTTCGAGGCCGGAACCGTAGTGCCCGAATTTAAGTGGCCGATCACGCCATTGACTTTGGCGTCCACCAGTTTTTGCGCCACGGCGGTGCCTTGCTTCGGATCGGCCGCGTCGTCTTCCGGCACCAGCACGAATTTGACCGCTTTGCCGTTGATTTGGAAACCCTTGGCGTTCAGGTCTTCGATCGCCATCTTGGCGCCGTTTTCGTTATCCTTGCCCAAATGCGCGCTGGCGCCGGAGATCGGTCCGACGTGGCCGATCTTGACGATTTCTTGCGCGCCGGCGCCGCCGGCGAAAGCCATGGCGATGGCAAAAGGAATGAACTTGGTCTTGAACAGCATAGCGATTCTCCAAAAAATTTGACTGCGGCGCTCACGAACGCCGGTACGGTTTCACACGAGGCCAGAAAGGTACAACAAATCCGGCGCCCCGCAAAGCCCGTTACGACATTTATTGTTGATGTCAACAATGAGACTTCAACGCGCGGCCGGCCTGATCGGTGTACGGCGCACAGGGCAGCGCTGGCGCGAAAAGTTGTAAGCAAAGGTAAGGGCGGGGCGCGCCTTATTCGCCGGCGCTTTTGATCGCGGCCAATTCCAGGCCGACCGCCTGCGCCACGATTTTTTCCAGGTTGTGCTGCAAGCCGCTGCGGATTTCCTCCGTCAGATTGACCAGTGCCAACTGGAGCACGTCGGCTAGGCAATCGCGCACATGCTGTTCGAGCACGCGGTCGATGCGGCCCTGTAGTTGCGTCAAGATGCGTTCCGTTACCTTGCGCTCGATGGCGGCCCATTGCTGCGCGTCGCGCTCGCGCACGGGGTCGGGTCCAGGCACCGGCGCGAGCACCGGCGCGGGATCCGCCTGCGGTGGCAAGGCCAACACCGACACGGCGTTCCCGGCCGCCGCGTCCGCTTCGACCGGCGCGTTCGCCTGATCCGGCGCGTCCACATGGACCGGCGCGTTCGCCTGATCCGGCGCGTCCACATGGACCGCCGCCTCGAACGGCGCGACCGCCTCGGCCACCGCCATGGCATCGGCCGCGTCGAGCGCGGCCACCGCTTCCGGCACTTCCACCGCTTCGAGCGTTTCGAGTGTCTCCTCGGGCTGCGCGCTATTCGTCAATACTTCCGTCAGCAAGGGGATGCTGATATCGAATCCGCGGCTTTGGTTCATGCTTGGCCCGCCACGAAATGGGTCGGCTGATACTGTTGCTGTTTATAGGCGACATAGCGCTGGCGCCCGGCGGCGGCGTCTTGCTGCTCTTGGGAGACGATCTCGAACACGCGCTGGAAGCGGGCCGGATCGCGCGGCTGATGCACAGACAGATTGATCAGGATGTCGTGATGCGGCAAGGCGACGCCGTCGTCCTCGGTCAGCACGATGGCGCTCTCGGCGGCCAGACTGTCGTGGGCCAGCGCATGGGGCAGGAAATCGGTGGCGGAGAAACGCCACAGGGCGCGATCCAGCTCGGCCATCTGGGTCGCGTCTTGCGCCAGCAGCACGATACGGTTGCGCGCCATATAAGCTTTGCGCACCAGGCGGCAGGCGTAAGCCACCTTGTCAGGAACGTTGGTGTGAAAATCGATACGAGTCATGGGCATGCCGGAAACGGTGAAAGGCGTCAGGGTCTGTCTTGCCGACCCCAGGCGCCATTTTAACCGCTAGCTGGCCGTCGCGTGCCCGGCTTGACATTCACCCAATAGCCTATGCATTGTGATAAGCCTTGGGCGCGTAGTCCTAGAACTGGAAGGCCGGCGCGCCGTCGGCCGGCTGGGCCGGTTTGACGGCTTCCTTGGCGGGACGCGCCTTGGTGTCGACCAGCGGTTCGCGCGGACGGGCCGCCGGCGCCGGCGCCGGATATTGATAGGTCGGCGGCAGCATGCGCTGGGCCGGGTAGGCGGCCAGGGTCAGGGCGTTGTCCCAGGTGCCTTGCTCGAAGCCGATTTGTTTGCTGCGCCCGATCAGCAGCAGCGGCAGCTTGCCATCGCTACCGGCTTTTTTCAAGGCGGCGTGATCGTCGGCGCTGTTGACGGTTTTCTCGGCGAACGGAATGCCGCGCGTTTGCAACATGGTGCGGGCCAGATCGCAGCCGCCGCAGGAGGAACTGGTGTACAGGGTGACCGGCTGGTTTTTGACCGCCTCGGCCAATTCCGGCGGCAATTCCGGGGCCGGCGCGCCCGTGTCGTAAGACTTGAGCTCGACCTTGCCGGTGCCGGCGGCCGGCGGCGTGTCGCTGAAATGGGTGACGCCGTTGGCGTCCTTCCATTTATATAGCTGGGCGCTGGCCGCCCCCGCGCACAATAACAGCACCATGCCGATGTTCAGTTTTGCTCGTACATTCATTCCAGCTCTCCACGGGTAATTAGATCAGGCCGCCATGCCGCTATGGCGCAACAATGCATCGATGCTCGGTTCGCGGCCCCGGAAGGCCGTGAACGATTCGAGCGCCGGGCGCGATCCGCCCACCGCCAAAATCTCTTGCTGGAAGCGCTTGCCGGTCTCGGCCGACAAAATGCCGCCACCCAAAGCCGCCGCCTCCTCGAACGCGCTGTATGCATCGGCCGACAACACTTCGGCCCATTTATAGCTATAGTATCCTGCCGAGTAGCCGCCGGCAAAAATATGCCCAAAAGAATTTTGGAAGCGGTTGAAGGCGGGCGGCACGATTACCGCGAATTGGCGCCGCACCTCGTCGATCAATTGCTGCACGCTTTTGGCGCCGCCGGCGTCGAAGTCGTAGTGCAGATGCATGTCGAGTAGGGAGAATTCGACCTGGCGCAGGGTCTGCAAGCCGGACTGGAAGTTTTTCGCTGCCAGCATCTTGTCGTACAGCGCGCGCGGCAGCGCCTCGCCGGTGGCGACGTGGGCTGTCATGTGTTGCAGCACTTCCCATTCCCAGCAAAAGTTTTCCATGAATTGGGATGGCAGTTCGACCGCGTCCCATTCCACGCCGGAAATGCCGGATACGCCGATCTCGTCGATCTGGGTCAGCATGTGGTGCAAGCCATGGCCGAATTCGTGGAACAGGGTGATCACTTCATCGTGGGTGAACAGGGCCGGTTGCGGCTTGCCGTCCAGCTCGGCCGGTTCGGTGAAGTTGCAAGTCAAATAGGCGACCGGGGTTTGCACCGCGCCGTTTTGCGCCAGGCGCCGGCCGCGCGCGTCGTCCATCCAGGCGCCGCCGCTCTTGCCGCTGCGCGCATACAAGTCCAGATAGAACTGGCCGATCAGCTTGCCATCGCGCTCGATGCGGAAAAAACGCACCGCCGGATGCCAGACGCTGGCCTGGTCGGCCACGATGGACACCGAAAACAGGGTTTGCACCAGGCGGAACAGGCCGTCGATGACTTGGTGTTCGGGGAAATACTGTTTCACTTCCTGGGCCGAAAAGGCGTAGCGCCGTTCTTGCAGTTTTTCCGAGGCGTAAGGCACGTCCCAGGCTTCGAGCTGGTCGATGCCCAGTTCCTGGCGCGCGAATTGGCGCAATTCGGCCAAGTCTTGCTCGGCGAACGGACGCGCGCGGCGCGCCAAGTCTTCCAGGAAAGCGATCACTTGCTCCGGGCTTTGCGCCATCTTCGGCACCAGCGATACTTCGGCGAAGTTGTGGTAGCCGAGCAGTTTGGCTTCCTCGTCGCGCAACTTGAGCAAGCTGACGATATTGTCGCTATTGTTCCATTGCGCGCTCTGGCTAAAGTCGGTGCCCAGCTCGGACGCCTTGGTGGTGTTGGCGCGGTACACCGTTTCGCGCAAGGCGCGGCTGTCGGCGAATTGCAGCACCGGGTAATACGAGGGGAAATGTAGATTGAACAAGTGGCCGCGCTTGCCGTCTTTCTCGGCGGCGGCGCGGGCGGCTTGTTTCACGTCGTCCGGCAAACCGGCCAATTGGGCCTCCTCGCTCACCACGAGCTTGTAGTCGTTGGTGGCGTCGAGCACGTTTTCGGAAAAGCGGGTCGAGATCGCCGCGTGTTCTTCCTGGATCGCGGCGAAGCGTTCCTTCTTGTCGTCCGGCAGCTCGGCGCCGCCCATGCGGAAGTCGCGGATGGCGTTGTCGACGATGCGTTGGCGCGCCGCCGACAAGCCGGCGAACCCGGCCCCGGCCCTGAGCGCCTTGTATTTGGCGAACAGGGCTTCGTTTTGCGCCAGCGCGGTCCAAAATTCGGTCACGCGCGGCTGGTTTTCATTGTAGGCGGCGCGCAGCTCGGGCGTGTCGACCACGTTGTTGAGATGGCTGACGATGCCCCAGGCCCGACCCAGCAGCTCGGTGGCGTTTTCCAGCGGCACCACAAAATTGTCCCAGCTAAGCGCCTCCAGCGGCGCCTCCAGCGCTTCGACCACGGCGCCGCATTCTCGCAGCAGGGTGTCGATGGCGGGGCCGACATGCTCGGGCCGAATGGCGTCGAAGCGGGGCAGGCCGGAAAAATCGAGCAGGGGATTATTTGTCGTCATCATCTTTTCCATGGGTTCGTCGGGCGCGCGGAGCGCGCCTTACTTCATCATCACAAACGTTCGGCCGCTTCCACCGTGTTCATCAGCAGCATGGTGATCGTCATCGGCCCGACCCCGCCCGGCACCGGCGTGATGTGCGAGGCGATGTCCCTGACGTTGGCGAAGTCCACGTCGCCGCACAACTTGCCTTGCTCGTCGCGGTTCATGCCGACGTCGATCACGATCGCGCCCGGGCGCACCATCTCGGCGGTGAGCGTGTTGCGCCGGCCCACCGCCGCCACGATCACGTCGGCTTGGCGGGTGTGGTGCGCCAAGTCCGGGGTGGCGCTATGGCATATGGTCACGGTGGCGTTCGCTTGCAAGAGCAGCATGCCCATCGGCTTGCCGACCGTGTTGCTGCGCCCTATGACTACCGCGTGCTTGCCGCGCAAATCGACGCCGGTGCTCTCGATCAGTTTCATGCAACCGTAGGGGGTGCAGGGGCGGAAGCCCGGCAAGCCGGTCAGCAGCTCGCCGGCGCTCAGCACCGAATAGCCGTCCACGTCCTTGCTGGTGGCGATCGCCTCGATCACCTGGTGCGGATTGATATGCTTGGGCAACGGCATCTGCACCAAGATGCCGTGGATGCGCGGATCGGCGTTGAGCGCGGCGATGCGTTCGAGCAGGGCCGCTTCGCTCAGATCGGCTTCGTATTTTTCCAGTACCGAGTGAAAACCCACGTCGCCGCAGGCCTTGACCTTGTTGCGCACATAGACTTGGCTGGCCGGATCTTCGCCCACCAAAATCACGGCCAGGCCGGGCTGGCGACCTGTGGCGCTGAGGGCGCCGGCGCGGGCGGCGATCTCGCCGCGCAGTTGTTGGGAGAGCAAAATTCCGTCGATGAGTTGGGCTGGCATGGTGGGCGCTGTGCTGGATAAAACAGGATTATAAAGCCGCCGTGGCGGCGCGCGGGTGCCGGCCGCGCATCGGGCCGCATATTTCGCCGGCCCGCGTGCGGCAGTGCAGCAATATTCCCATAGGTGTATTTCACATTACGAAAAGACATATCGTAATTTGAAAGAACGCAAATGTGCTGTTAAAATCAGCGAACTAATTGATAGTATTAGTAAATTGCCAGTATTAATCAGCATAACTGGGATGATGTCGGCCAATTCAACCCGGTTCAGCATCGTGCACAACGCCGTCCGACAGCGATCAGATATCGGGTATCGGGTGCGGTACTTATAACAGGAGATTCATAGATATGTCAGCGCAACTCGACCAACTCACCGCCCAGTCGGTCAACGATCCCGATACGCAAGAAACGCAGGAATGGCTGCAAGCCCTGGAAGCCGTGCTGGAAAAGGAAGGCCCGGAACGCGCCCACTATCTGATGGAGCGCCTGGTCGATCTGGCCCGTCGCCGCGGTGCACAAATCCCGTTCTCCAGCAACACCGCCTACGTCAACACCATCCCCACCCATTTGGAAGCGCACTGCCCGGGTAACCTGGAATTCGAAGAGCGGCTGCGCTCGTGGATGCGCTGGAACGCGATGGCGATGGTGGTCAAGGCCAACCGCGCCGACGGCGACCTGGGCGGCCATCTATCCTCCTTCGCCTCGCTGGCCAATATGCTGGGCATCGGCTTCAACCATTTTTGGCACGCGCCGACCGCCGACCACGGCGGCGACCTGCTCTACATCCAGGGCCATTCCTCGCCGGGCGTGTACGCGCGCGCCTTCCTGGAAGGCCGCCTGACCGAAGACCAGATGATCAACTTCCGCAAGGAAGTCGACGGCAAGGGCTTGTCGTCCTACCCGCATCCTAAATTGATGCCGGACTTTTGGCAGTTCCCCACCGTGTCGATGGGCCTCGGCCCGCACATGGCGATCTATCAAGCCCGCTTTCTGAAATACCTGCACGCGCGCGGCATCGCCAAGACCGACAACCGCAAGGTCTGGGCCTTCTGCGGCGATGGCGAAATGGACGAGCCGGAATCGCTGGGCGCCATCGGCCTGGCCGCGCGCGACAGCCTGGACAACCTGGTCATCGTCGTCAACTGCAATCTGCAGCGCCTGGACGGCCCGGTGCGCGGCAACAGCAAAATCATCCAGGAACTCGAAGGCGAGTTCCGCGGCGCCGGCTGGAACGTCGTCAAAGTCATCTGGGGCCCGGGCTGGGACGCCCTGCTGGCGCAGGACAAGGACGGCATCTTGCAGCGCGTGATGATGGAAACCGTGGACGGCGAATACCAGAACTACAAGGCCAAGGACGGCGCCTTCGTACGCAAGCACTTCTTCGGCAAGCATCCGAAGCTGCTGGAAATGGTCGCCAACATGAGCGACGACGACATCTGGCGCCTGACCCGTGGCGGCCACGATCCGCACAAAATCTACGCCGCGTTCAAGATCGCCCAGGAACACAAGGGCCAGCCGACCGTGCTGCTGGTGAAAACCGTCAAGGGCTACGGCATGGGCAAGTCCGGCGAAGCGCGCAACACCGCGCACCAGACCAAAAAGCTGGACGACGAGGCGATCCGCGAAATGCGCGACCGCTTCTCGATCCCGATCCCGGACGACAAACTGGCCGAGATCCCGTTCTTCAAGCCGGCCGACGACGCGCCGGAAATGGTCTACCTGCACGCGCGCCGCAAGGCGCTGGGCGGCTACCTGCCGTCGCGCCGCCAAAAGGCCGAGGAAACCCTGCCGGTGCCGGAACTGTCGGCCTTTAAAAACGTGCTGGAAGCGACCCCCGAAGGGCGCGAAATCTCCACCACCCAGGCTTTCGTGCGCGTCATTTCGACCCTGCTGCGCGACCCGCATCTCGGTCAGCGCGTGGTGCCGATCCTGGTCGACGAATCGCGTACCTTCGGCATGGAAGGGCTGTTCCGCCAGATCGGCATCTACAATCCGAAAGGCCAGTTGTACGAGCCGGTCGACAAGGACCAGGTGATGTACTACCGCGAAGACAAGGCCGGCCAGATTCTGCAGGAAGGCATCAACGAAGCCGGCGGCATGAGCTCCTGGCTGGCGGCGGCGACCTCGTACTCGACCAATGACCGCATCATGGTCCCGTTCTACACCTTCTACTCGATGTTCGGCTTCCAGCGCATCGGCGACCAGGTCTGGGCCGCCGGCGACATGCGCGCGCGCGGCTTCCTGATGGGCGGCACCGCCGGCCGCACCACGTTGAACGGCGAAGGCTTGCAGCACGAAGATGGCCACAGCCATATCGTGGCGGCGACCATCCCCACCTGCATGCCTTACGATCCGACCTTCAGCCATGAAGTGGCGGTCATCATCCAGGACGGCTTGCGCCGCATGGTGGCGAACCAGGAAGACGTGTTCTACTACATCACCATCATGAACGAGAACTACGCCCAGCCGGGCATCAAGCCGGGCCAGGAAGCCGGCATCCTGAAAGGGATGTACCTGCTGTCCGAGGGCGACAAAGCCGCCAAGCTGCGGGTTCAGTTGATCGGCTGCGGCACCATCCTGCGCGAATCGATCTTCGCCGCCGAGCTGCTGCAAAGCGACTGGGGCGTGGCCGCCGACGTGTGGTCGGCGCCATCGCTGACCCTGGTGGCGCGCGACGGCCAGGACGCCGAGCGCTGGAACATGGTCAATCCAAGCCAGCCGCAACGCGTGCCGTACGTGACCGCGCTGCTGCAAGACAGCGCCGGCCCGATCGTCGCCACCACCGATTACATGCGCGCCTTCGCCGAACAGATTCGCGCCTTCATGCCGAAGGACCGCACCTATAAAGTGCTGGGCACCGATGGTTTCGGCCGCTCCGACAGCCGCGCCAAACTGCGCGAGTTCTTTGAAGTGAACCGTTATTACATCACCGTGGCCGCCCTCAAGTCGCTCGCCGACGAAGGCAAGATCGAGGTGGCTGTGGTGGAGCAGGCGATCGCCAAATACGGCATCAACCCGAACAAGCCGAATCCGGTGACCCAATAATCGCGCCAAAGAATAACGGAGAACAGAATATGAGCACTGTGGAAGTCAAAGTCCCGGATATCGGCGATTTCAAAGAAGTCGAAATCATCGAGTTGATGGTCAAAGTGGGCGACACCATCAAGGTCGACCAGTCCCTCATCACGGTCGAGTCGGACAAGGCCAGCATGGAGATCCCGTCCAGCCACGCCGGCGTGGTCAAGGAAATCAAGGTCAAGGTCGGCGAGAAGGTGGCCGAAGGGTCGCTGCTGCTGATTGTGGAAGCCGATGGCGCCGGCGCGGCGCCGGCCGCCGCCCCGGCGGCGGAAGCTCCCGCCG
>JAYVUV010000527.1:0-3988 GCA_043787615.1 Janthinobacterium sp.
CTCGTGCTACGCTCTTGATCAGCGTTTCTTATTAGTGAGGCAAGGTCTCCACTTACCATTTCGCTGTTCCTGCCGCGGAACCAGCCCACATTCTTGCGCTACCTGGATAGCGGTGTCGGCTTCACCAAGACAGTGCGTGAGACACCGTTGGCGGCACTATACTGACCCATTTGCAAACGATCAAGCCTAATTCACGCCCACAAACGGTGCGGCGCCGGATTCGGGCGACACCAGCCCTTGTTTATTGAAGCCGATTCTCTTGCCGGCGTATGCCTGTCGACGACAGTGCGGTTTGGGTAACAAGCCGAGCGGACCCGCGCTCCGCCGCGGCAAAAGCGCAAGCGGTCGCGGTCGTTTCGACCGCCCCGCCCGTCATGCTTGTCATTTATTGCTTTGATTAATGTCGATTAACAGACTGATAATCTTGATCGGAACGAAGCATACACCTCATTGCCAATTCGTGCAGGGCACCGCCCTGTTTCGTGCGGTGAAGATGCATATATGCAAGAACATGAGCAGAAACCGATACATTGATGTCAACTCTGTTATCGTTTGATTCAAACCCTATATTATCTTCCCCGCTAATTTTATAAATCGTTAATACTGACTTTATCATATTTGTCCGGCGCGGGCCAATCGTGCGCGTATCGTGACGAGGCCCGAAGCGACGGCGGCAGGCGCGCCGACGGTGCCGATCCCGGCGCCGCCCCCGGGGAAGCGGAAGCCGGTCGCTTGTGCGGCAATGTGCATTTACTAAGACGAAAAAACAACACTTTGATGCCGATTGCGGCCGCTCAGCGTCGTCCAGCGCGCTTTAGCGCGCGCATCAACCCGCCCAACAGCGGCAACTTTTCATACAATTCCTCCGCCGCGTCCCAATAATCGCGGTGCAGCGCGATGCGGCCGGCGTCGTCGAAACGCAAATGGGTCGAGCCGCGCACGCATTGCTGTTCGCGCGAGAAACGTTTCATGCGGAAATGGAAGTCCCAGGCCAAAAACGCTTGGTCGCCCTGCGCGATCCGGCTCGTCACGACGAAGCGGGGCGCCAGCACTTGCACGAACATGTGCGCGAAGATGGCGCCGATGGCGGCCACCCCGCTCACTTCGTTGAACGGGTCCTTGAAGCGGGCGTCGGCCGCGTAAAGCTCGGCCACCCGGCCCACCGTGGCCGGGGTCAGGGTTTCATAAAACGCGATCAGGCGCGTCAATTCGACGCCGCGATCGCGGTCGTGTTCATCGGTGCGCTGGTTGGTGCGCTCATTGGTGTGCTCATGCATGCCGCTGCTCCTCGATCGATGGCGGACCGCGTCGTCCGTTCCTCACAAGCCGGTGACCTTGCGCACCAGCCAAAAATACAAGCCATACGGCAGTAGCCGCGCCAGGCGCAGGCAATTGGTGAAACGGCGCGGGAAATGGATATGGAATTGGCCTCGCTCGATGCCGCGCACCATTTGCCGGGCCGCCTCGACGGCCGAGATCAGGGCCGGCATGGGAAAATCGTTGCCGGCCGTCAGAGGCGTGTCCACGAAGCCGGGATTGATCTGGTAGACATCGATGCCGCGTCCATGCAAATCGAGATACAGCGACTCGCTCAAATTGATCAAGGCGGCCTTGGTCGGGCCGTACACCAGCGCTTTCGGCAAACCGCCGTAACCGGCCACCGACGCCACCAGCCCGATGCCGCCCGCGCCCTGGCGCAGCAGCACCGGCAGCACCGCGTCCAGGCAGTGGAACACGCCGCGCAGATTCAAGTCGATCAAGCGGTTGACGGCCGCCAGATCGATAGCGTCGGCGCGCATTTCGTTGTAACCGCCGGCCACCACCAGCACCAGGTCGATGCGCGGCCAAGCCGTTCGCAGGGTCGCGCAGGCGTCCACCACGCTGGCGTGCTCGGTGATATCGAGCGGCAGCACCAGCGCGCGCGGCCGCTCGCCCGCGACTTGGCGCAAGGCCTCGCCCTGGCGGGCCGACAGCGCCACGTGGGCGCCGCGCTCGAGCAGCAGCGTGGCGGCGGCCGCGCCGATGCCGGTGGAGGCGCCGATGATCCACACATGCCGGCCGTCCCAGCGCGTGATGCGGCGGTTCATGGCGCCGCCCCGTCGGCGCGGCGCCGGAACGAGAGCGTGACCGCGCCCAGCCCCACCCCGAATTTGCTCATGGCGGCCCGGTTGAGCATCACCCGCTCGTCCATCAAAAACATCCAGTCGTCGAAATCGACGTGATAAGTGGTGCCGTCGACCGGCAGCGCCAGCACATAACGCCAATGCAGCGCGTTGCCGGCCACTTCGCCCAAGGCCTCGCCGACCACGTCCGGCGCGGTGCCGACGAAGCGGTCCGGCGCCACCTTGCGCAGGGTCCAGACCCGGCGCTGACGGGTGCCGTCGGCGTAGCTGAATTGTTCGTCGAGCGTGCCGACGTCGCCTTGCCAGCCGCAGCGCATCAGCACCGTGAAGCGCTTGAGCACCTTGCCGGCGCGGTCCTGGAACATGCCATGGGCGTCGAGGGTGCCGTCGAAGTAGCGTTGCAGGTCGAGCCGGGGTTGCTGGTCGGCGTAATCGCGCACCACCGGCGCGACGCCGCAGGCGGACAGGGTCGCGGCCAGAATCAGGGCCGAGACCAGGGTGACGACGCGCGGCGACGAGCGCGATCTGGACCAACTATATAGATGCATGTGAATTCTCCTTGAAGGGGGAGCGCCTAGCACTGGCGCAGCGGCGCGCGCCACAACATGCAAGCGGCGATGAGTTTCAAGCCGCAGGGCAGCAAGGCATACGCGGCGGCCAGGGTGTGGCCGGCGTCGCGCTGACCCGGCACATACCCTAGCCAGCCGAGCAAAGGCAGCGCGATGCCGGCCGCCAGCGCCAGATTGATTTGCACGCCCCAGTTCCACCAGCCGAAATAAGCCGCCTCGCGCCGGCCGCCATGCCCGGCGCCGGCGATCACGCCGGCCAGCAGCGCCGGCGGCAGCGCCAGGTCGGCGCCCAGGGTCAGGCCGGATAGCAGGCAAATGACGCCGAAGCCCGGCGCCGCGCCCGGCCCGGCGCCCAGGCCGAAGGCCCAGACGAACACCAGCGCCGCCAGCAGCATGCCGCCGGTCCAGGCGCGGGCCTCGCCGAAGCGGCGCGCCAGCGTCACCCACAGCGGCATCGAGAGCGCCGCCGCGCCGAAATACAGCATCAAGAACGGCCCGGCGTAGCGTCCCAGTTGCAGGCGGTCGTCGACGAAGAACAGGAACAAGGTGGCCGGAATCGCGCCGGCCACCCCGTTCACCAGCAGCACCGCGAACAGGGAGCGGAACGGCGCGCCGCCGAAGGGCGTCAGCACGCCGGCCCAACTTAACGCCGGCAGCGACTCGACCGCGCGCGCGACGGGCGGCGCCGGCGCCCGCGTCAACAGCACGGCCGCCGCCAGCAGCAGCACCACGAAAGCGAGCGACAAGGCGTCGTAACCGCGCCAGCCGGTCAGCCCGGCGGCCAGCATCACCCCCAGCAAACCGCAACCCTCGCGCAGCGCGGCGACCCTGGCGCGACCGGCCGGGGCCTGCGTCAGCGCCGCGCCCCAGCTCTGGTGGGCGATGCTGGCCAGGCCGAAGCCGAGGTAGACCAGCATCAGCGCCAGCAGGAACCAGACCAGCACCGCCGCGCCGGCCATGGGCGGCGGGTGGAACAGCGCGCCAAAACCGAGCAGCAGCATGGGCAGCGCCAGTATGATCGGTCGGGCATAACTGCCGCCGCGCTCGATCCACCAGCCCAGTAGCGGATCGCTGAAGGCCGCGCACAGGCGCGCCGCCAGCAGCACGGCGCCGATGGCGCCCAGCGTCAAGCCGCTGCGCAGCGCGTAAAACCGCGGCAGGTAAACATAGATGGGCAAGGCCACCATCGCCAACGGCAGGCCGAACAAGGCATAGCAGACCAGCGGCGCCCCGCCCGGGGCCGGCGCGGACGAGCGGTCCGGCGTCACGGGCGCGGCCCGGCGCCGGCCAGCAGGG
>JAYVUV010000528.1:0-4012 GCA_043787615.1 Janthinobacterium sp.
GGCCGCCCCCGCCGCCGGCGCCGCCCGTGCTGGCGCCGACCGTGGCGGCGCCGTTGTAAGCGCTGCCATTGGTGGCGGTGCCACCCACGGCGCCGGTGCCGCCCGCGCCGCCGTGCGCGCGCGCGCCGTTGCCGCCCATTCCGCTGGCCAGGCCGCCGTAACCGTCGCCGCCCACGCCGCCATAACCGGCCCCGCCGCTACTGGCGCCGCTGTTGCCGGCCACGTTGCCGATGTTGTTGATGGTGTTGCCCGACACCGTGCCGCTCAAGGTGCTCACGGCGGTGGCGGTGGACGTGTTGAATGCGTTGGTGAAGGTGGCGGTGGCGGTGCCGCCGTTGTTGGCGGCGGAGGCGCCGGCGGCGCTGGCCATCGCGCCGCCGGTGCTATTGTTTTTGCCGACGCTGTTGTCGTTGTCGCGGTTGCCGGCGTTGTCCAGAATCGCATACGAGTTGTCGCTGGCCGACGCGCCGCTGCCCGTCTGTGCGGTGGCGTTGGCGTTTTGGGTGTTGGCCCCATCGCTGGTCTCGTAGGCGAGGTTGCCGTTCAATTGCTGCGCTTGCGCGGCGATGCTGCATGCCATGCCGATTGCTGCGGCCAATAAAGTTTTGTTCATCGCGGTTCCTCGTCGAAAAAGTTTACGGAGTGTCATTCCTTACCCGGCTCCCTAAGCCAAGCAAACAACACTCTGCAAGCGCGATGCCACCTACCGCAGGTGGCGATCCAAGTGTTTGATTCGATGGGATTTAATTTGGCGGCGCAGGCGTGCTGTGCCACCACTGTCGGTCGATGGCTGGCGCGCTGCGCGCCGGTGCCGTCACAAGACTGTGACAACGCGGGCCGCGCCCGGCCCTGAGACATCCAGCGCTGGCGCGGCGCGCCCGGGCCGGCGGCGGTGCGCGGCCGCTGTCACAGCCTTGTGACGGTTCAGTCGGCGACCGTGCCCGGCACCAAGTTCGTACAAGCGCCGCCGTCGATGAAGCAAGCCAGATTGGCGCAGGTCAGATGGGCGATCTCGCGCATCGCTTCCAGGGTGAAGAAACCCTGGTGGCCGGTGACCAGCACGTTTGGAAACGTCATCAAGCGCTGGAACACGTCGTCGGCGATGATATCGCCCGACCTGTCGCGGAAAAACAAGTCGCTTTCCTGCTCGTAGACATCGATCGCCAGCGCGCCCAGCTGACCCGATTTAAGCGCCTCGATCACGGCCGGGGTGTCGATCAAGCCGCCGCGCGAAGTATTGACCAGCATCGCGCCCCGCTTCATGCGCGCCAGGGCGTCCCGGTCGATCAGGTGCCGGGTCGCGTCCTGCAAGGGGCAATGCAGCGACACGATGTCCGACCCGGCCAACAGGGCGTCGCGCTCGCTCAATTGGCCCAGCGCGGCGAAGGCCGGCGGCGGCAGCGGATCGCAACCGAGCACCTTGCAGCCGAAGCCATGAAAAATGCGCGCCACCGCCAAACCGATCTTGCCCAGCCCGATCAAACCCACCGTTTTGCCGTGCAAATTAAAACCCAGCAAACCGTCGAGCGCGAAATTGCCTTCGCGTACGCGGGCGTAGGCGCGGTGCGTGTGCCGGTTCAAAGTCAGCACCAGGGCCAGCGCGTGCTCGGCCACCGCCTCGGGCGAATAGGCCGGCACCCGCGCCACGAACAAGCCCAGGCGGGCGGCGGCGGCCGTGTCCAGATTGTTGAAGCCGGCGCAGCGCATCAGCACCGCGCGCACGCCGCGCGCGGCCAACGCGGCCAACACCGGCGCGTCCAGCACGTCGTTGACGAACACGCACACCGCCGCGCAATCCTGGGCCAGGGCGACCGAGCGCGACGACAAGGATTCGGCGTGATAAACGAACTCGACCTTATCGGCCCACGCTCGCGCCAGGCAAGCCTCGTCCAGGAAGCGCCGGTCGTAAGGCTGAGCGCTATAGGTGGCGATTTTCATGCCGGCTCCCCCGGATGGCCGGGCCGGGCCAGCAGGGAACTGAGCAAATCGAGCTGTTGCTGCTGGGTCTCGAGCAAGGCTTTCCATTGCTCTTCGCGCAGGCTGTCCACTTTTTTATGCAGCAGCATGATTTCGAGCTCCGCCTTCAAGTTCACCTCGTAATCGTGTTCGGCGTTGTAACGGTCTTTTTGCGCCTGGCGATTCTGCGACATCAGCATGATGGGCGCCTGGATCGCCGCCAGCATCGATAAGAACAGGTTCAGCAAGATATAAGGATAGGGATCGAAACTCTTGCCCTTGCTGGCGACCAGGAAACCGTTTAAGCCCACCCACCCCACCAGCACGGCGGCGAACAGCATGATGAAGGTCCAGGAACCGCCGAAACTGGCCACCGCGTCGGCGGCCCGCTCGCCGAAATTCATATCTTCCGATTGGGCCTGGACCGTGTTTTTGGCGACGTGACGGCGCCTGGCGGTCTGGCGCACCACCTTCTGGCTGCGCGCGTCGAGTTGATCGAAAGGAAGGCCAAGCAATTCTTGGGCGATGTCATCAGTTTTCAGAAATACCTCGTCGGTGTGGGAGCGGATGGGCGCAGTATGCGCGCATTGCGGCGCGGCCGGGCCGGGCCGGCGAAAACGGACGGCGCAAGAGGGGACGCGGGAGGCACGCGGACGCAAGAAGGAACGCCGGCTGTGTATCGGCGCTGTGACAGGCCGGGCCGCCGTGCCTCAGCTGAGCAGCGCCAGCCCGGCCTTGGCCAGCGCCCCGAACTGGGCGGCCGGCATGGGCGCGGCGAACACATAACCCTGGGCATAATCGCAGCCGGCGGCCACCAGCGCATCGCGCTGGCGCGCCGTTTCCACCCCTTCGGCCACCACCCGCAAGCCGAGTTTGTGCGCCAGCATCACGATGGCCGCGCACAACGCCCGATTGCCGGCGTCGTCTTCCAGTTCGTGCACGAAGGTGCGGTCGAGTTTAAGGAAATCGAGGTCGAATTTTTTCAGGTGCGACAACGACGCGTAGCCCGCGCCGAAGTTGTCCAAGGCCACTTGCAAGCCCATGGCGCGGAATTGGCGCAGCCGGTCGATCACGTGGCGCGGCCCGTCGAGCACCACGCCCTCGGTGATCTCGATCACGATGCTGCGCGGCGGCAGTTGTTGCTCGGCCAGATAGTCGATCCATCCCTGGTAAAACGCGGCGTCGCTGCGAAATTGCACGGGCGACTTGTTGACGCTGATTTGAAAGTCCGGCCCCAGCTCGCGCTGCCAGGATTTGACTTGCCGCACCGCCTGGCGAAACACCCAGTCGCCGATATCGACGATCAAGCCACTGGTCTCGGCGAATGGAATGAAGTCGGCCGGGGTCAGCATGCCGCGCTGCGGATGATGCCAGCGCAACAGGGCTTCGGCGCGCTCGATGGCGCCGCTGCGCAGATTGACGATGGGTTGATAATATAATTCGAACTGTTGCCAGGCCAGCGCCTCGCGCAATTCGGCCCCGGTGCGCTGACGCAACTGGGCCTCGGCTTGCAAGTCCGGCGTGAAATAACTGTAACGGCCGCGCCCGTCCGCCTTGGCCTCGTCCATGGCATGCGCCGCGTGCCGCAGCAAGGTCGCACCCTCGGCGCCGTCGGACGGATACAAGGCGATGCCGATGCTGGCCGACACCTGCGCCGGCGCGGCCGACGCGGCCGATTCGAAAGGCCGGCCCAGGCTGGCCACGATGTGTTGCGCCACCCGCTCCACGCATACGATTTGTTCCAATCCGGCCAGCACCACGGCGAACTGATCGCCGCCCACGCGCGCCACCGTGTCGCTGCCGCGCACGCAGGCGGCGATGCGCCGGCCGGCCTCGGCCAAGAGCAAATCGCCCCCTTCCTGGCCGAGCCGTTGGTTGATCTGCTTGAATCGGTCCAGGTCGACGAACAACAGGGCCAAGAAACATTCTTCGCGCTGGGCCTTGCGCAACTCGTTGTGCAAACGGTCGAGAAACATATGACGGTTCGGCAATGCCGTCAATTGGTCGAAATTGGCTTGCTGCCAGACCAGGTCGGATGGCTGGCGACTGGCCGTGA
>JAYVUV010000529.1:0-17803 GCA_043787615.1 Janthinobacterium sp.
TTGATACTTAATAAGCCGGTGACCACGCTCGGGCGCCCAGGAGTGCAGGTGATTGTGATCACGCGTCGCCCGGAAGGCTATACGATTGAGCATGTAGAGGGTAAGCAGGCTCCGCTGATCAATGGTCTACGATTGGGCAAGCAT
Organism: Janthinobacterium sp.; assembly: GCA_043787615.1. Taxonomy (GTDB): domain Bacteria; phylum Pseudomonadota; class Gammaproteobacteria; order Burkholderiales; family Burkholderiaceae_D; genus Janthinobacterium. Next base: position 145 of record JAYVUV010000529.1, read on the forward strand.
CCTCAGGGGCTGGTACACGGCGACGTGATCAATGTGACCGGCACGCAGATGATGTTTAACGTGGTCAGCGAGATTGGGGTGACGAAGTTTGTGGAAGGATGAAGACCTGACCGTTTTCATGTTGCTTTTGGATTACTACTACTGTTATGCCGCGCAACATTTGCACTCGGAGGGTAAGTAACAATAAAAAGTACGAATTGGAATATTTGGACGTAAAAAACCCGCACTCATTACTGAGTGCGGGTCATTTAACGGATGATTATACTCTATGGCTGTAATTTCAATATGATTCGGTTTGAATTACAGTCCACCCAGAACAGCTTGACGGCAGCTGGCAGGCATATATTTTAGATTTGCTGCAGTAGCATCTGTGCCGCACGACCAACCCATAATAGTTTCAGCACCGGTAGCCATAGGGGCTGTGCGGGCCGCGTCGATAGTCGGCTGCAATACAATATGCTTGCCGTCGGCCGCAGTACCAGTAGCTTGAATTGCTCCTGATGTGATCTTTCCGGTCGTGGAGTCGACTGCCAATCCAGCGGCCATGTATTTAGTTGCTATAGTGCTGTTGCAACCAGCGGCATTGGCATTAGCCGGGAATGTTCCGTTCGCTTGCAGAAATTCAGAAACAGCATTTTTGCACGCACCGACCTGAAGATTTACCTCAGTGATTTTGGCACGCGCTGTGTAATCTTGATAAGCTGGCAAAGCGACAGCTGCCAAAATGCCGATAATTGCAACAACGATCATCAATTCGATCAGGGTGAAACCTTTTTGAGCCATTGCTGGCATACGTGTCATTTTCATTTTATTTCCTAGTGAGTGAAGGGAACTACATGGCTACATGGGATACCTAGCAGATTACGTGCCAGCTTCGTTTGCCTGGAATTTGATCTCTTAGAAGTTTGGTTTGTGCGAAAGTTGACAAAAAGAGTCTACGAAAAATTCAGCATTGACGGAATTCGTCAGCCAGCCGCACAAAAATTGACGCTATTCTTATGGCAATGTCCATGTTGTGAACTGGTTGATTGCCAATGACATACTTGCTTGGCTATGTACGTTGAGGGGCATCAGGTGAAAGCAGATTCCTGAATCCGTGTTCCAAATTTGGCCGTCGCTTTTCCATCCGCAAAACAGTCAATTTTTGCAGATTTCACGTCCCGATCATGCCGCTGCGCACGCTGTCGCGGCCAAATCGACGCTTATTTGCCACCTGTGAACGCGTCCAGGCATGATGTCAGGCCGGTTTTGGTATGTCAGCCCATGCGCGCTCCTTCCGGCAGGCCGGAATCGTAAAGTTGTCCAATCAATCGATGCGTGCGCTGCTGCCTGCCGCTCACGCCGCCCCCAGCCGCGACAGACGCGCTTGCAGGGCGCAGAAGATGTCGGCGTGCATCGCGGCCGTGCGCCCGAAGTCGAGCACCAGTCGGCGCGCATGCTCGGCGTATTTGGCTGCCCGGTACATGATTTCCTGCAGCACCGTTTTCAAACGACGCCGTTTGGCGGGATGCCTGACCGGCGAGATATCGCCCGTCAAGCCGAGCTGGCCGAGCAAGCGCAAGCAGTTATAGGCGAACATCGCCAGATGCATGATCGCGTCGTTGCTGTCGAACTTGCCCGACGGCAGACGCTCCATGTCGAGGTCGCTCTTGATCTCGGAGCGAAATTGTTCATGGGTGCCATGGCGGCGATACAGCCGGATAATTTCCTCGGGTGCCGCATCCAGGCTGGTCCACCAGCCTTCGATCTCACGCTCCGGCTCGATCAGGTGCTGCCCCTTCTTGTCGATGCTGCGTTCGGTGACCGACACGACCAGGCGCATCGTCCGGCGTTCCTTGCCGTGGGCGCGCTCAAGCTGCTGCGACAGCAAAGCGCAGCGTTTGCCGGGACGCGCCTCGCTGAACGCATTGGCGTGCTCGGCGCTCGCCACCCAGGCGGCCTTATCCTGCTTGCGGGGATTCCACTTGATCACATAGTCCAGTTGCCGCCCCAGCGGCGCGAGCCGCTCGCGTTCGGCCTCGCATTGAAACAACAATCTGGCGCTGTCGAAGCCGCTATCCTTGCGCAGCAGTACTGGGCGCTCGGCATCGAGCAGGCGCTCAAGCTTGGAGTAGACCCGTTCCATGAAGAAATGCGTCTCCGCTGCGCTGTGCTGTTTTCCGGGACGCAGTTCCAAACCGATGTTCCAACCCTCGTTGCCCAGGTAGGCCGCGATCGGCGGGTAGCCGTCCACACCCTGGTAGGCACGGCTCACGGCCTCCTTCTTGGTGCCGCTGTTGTTCATGACGAAGGTATCGATGTCCAGGCACACGTAGGCGCCGTCGGCTGTGATAGGCGCCTCGGTCCGCTCCAGTAAGCGCAGGCTGAGCTCGTCGGTGTACTCGCGCACATCTTTCGCGATGGCATCGAGACGCTGACGCAGCCACACGCTGCCGGGAACCTTCGATAGATTGAGCGCCTTCTTGAAAAACCGGTCCTTGCGAAACGGCTCGATGGCTTCAAAATCGCTCTTGCCCAGGCACAGCAGCGCGGTCATGCTCTTGGCGATGTCGGAAGTCTTCATGCCCTGCGATACCGGGAATCTGGAATCGAGCACCGCCTCCACTTGGGCCGCTTCAAAACATTGGCCAATCAGGCCAAGCCCGGCGTGCGAGGTTAATTCCAGGTTGCGCGATTGCTTGACTTCAAAGCGTGGCATGATCGGTCGGGTGAAAGCAGGAAATGCAATATTTTACTTTGCAATCAAGGACATGATCAACTATTGCATGAGATGGAACACGGATTCAGGGATTGTTAACGGAGGCGCCGATTCGGCTATGCGTTTGTGTGCGAGAGTTTCCGCGCTACCCTCGGAATTCGGTTAGTTTGTAAGGACAGCTTGCACGGTCATCCAAGGGCATTCCAATCTCCGCTCTTGCCCCCATGCTTTTCCAGCACACGCACGTCGGTGATTACCATGCCGCGATCGACCGCCTTGCACATATCATAGATCGTTAGCAAGCCGATCTGCACCGCCGTTAAGGCCTCCATTTCCACTCCAGTTTTGCCGACCGTTTCCACCTGTGCCGTGCAGTACACGCAGCTCTTTGCCGTATCCGTTTCAAATTCTACTGTGACCCGCGTCAGCGCCAAAGGATGGCACAAAGGCACCAAATCGCTAGTGCGTTTCGCGCCCATGATAGCGGCGATGCGCGCGATGCCCAGCACATCGCCTTTTTTGGCGCTGCCGGACATGATGATGGCCAGCGTTTCCGCTTTCATCTTTATGGTGCCGGCCGCGACAGCGATGCGATGGGTGTCTTGTTTAGCGGCCACGTCGACCATGTGGGCTTGCCCGGTGGCGTCGAAATGGGTCAGTTGGGCGTCGCTGGCGGATGGTTGATCCGCGATGGGCTTTGTCATGGTGGAGTTGGCAAGAAAGAAGGCTGAAGGAGAGGCAAAGTAGTGAGTCAACACATCGCTGGCCACGCTGCTGCGAAACAACGGGCGTTGCGGGTATCATAGCACCGTGAAATCGAAACCTATCCTTCTTGCTGGCGCGTTAAGCTTGGCGCTCTTGACGTTGGCGCCCGGCGCGCTTGGCCAGGCCTCGATCCGGCCGTCGCCGGCCGCCCCGTCCAACCTGCCGAACTTGGGCGACACCGAGCGCGAAGACCTGTCGCCCCTGCTTGAGCGAAAACTGGGCGAGGAAATCATGCGCGACATTCGCGGCGACCGCGATTATCTGGACGACGCGCCCATCCTCGAATACTTGAACACTTTCGGCAATGCTCTGGTGGCGGCGCACCCGAGCGTGCGTGGCGAAAGCGCCTATGATTTTTCCTTTTTCGCGGTGCGCGATCCGCAGTTAAACGCCTTCGCCTTGCCCGGCGGCTTCATCGCGGTGCACTCGGCCTTGCTGCTCGCCGCCCAGAGCGAATCGGAACTCGCCTCGGTGCTTTCGCATGAGATCGGCCACGTGGCGCAGCGCCACATCGCGCGCTCGCTCGGGCAGCAGCGTCAGGACGCCCTGATCCCGCTGGCGGCCCTGGTGCTGGCCGCGCTTGCTTCGCGCGCGGGCGGCGACGCCGCGCTGGGGGTGTTCGCGGCCGGGCAGGGCGTGGCGATTCAGCGTCAGCTCAATTTCAGCCGCGACGCCGAACGCGAGGCGGACCGGATCGGCTTCCAGATCATGGGCGAGGCCGGTTTCGACACCAGCGGCATGGTGGCGTTTTTTGCCCGGATGCAAGCGGCCAGCCGCTCCTACAGCGATCTGACGCCGGCCTGGCTGCTGACCCATCCGCTCACTTCCGAACGCATGGCCGACATGCAAGCCCGCATCCGCGAACAGCCTTACCGCCAGCGCGCCGATAGCGTCGATTTTTATCTGGTGCGGGCCAGGGCGCGCGTGTTGCAAGATAGCAGCGCGGCGGGTCTGGCCGAGGCGACCGCTTTTTTCAATAATCAGTTATTGCAGCAAAGCCGGCCGCAAGTGGCGGCGGCGCAATATGGTTTGTCGGTGGTGGCGCTGAAGAAAGACGATCCCGTCAAGGCGCAGAGCTGGCTGGACGCCGCGCGCGCCACGCTGACCAAGCCGGCCGCGCCCGGCACTTTCGGCATCGCGCCCATCGTACCGGATGCCATCTTTGCCGCCATGGGCCTGGAAATTCGGCTATCGCCCAGTAACCACCAAGCCAACGTGGCGCAGATCGCGCTGAAGGAAGCCGAGGCCGCGCATAGCGAGTTCCCCCTGTCGCGCGGCATTGCGCGCCAATACGCGGAAGCGATGATAGCCGCCAAGCAGCTGGATCGGGCCGGCGTTTATCTGCGCGAGCAAGTCCAGCTCTACCGAGAGGAGCCGCAGCTGTACGAATTGCTGGCCAAGACTTATGCGGCCCAGGGCAAGATGGCCTTGCAGCACATCGCCCTGGCCGAGTCGTATGTGTTGAGCGGCGGCACCTTGTCCGCGCTGGACCAGTTGGGCATCGCGCGCAAGGCGACCGACGCCACGTTTTACGATCAATCGGTGATCGATGCGCGCGAGCGTGAGTTGCAGGATCGCCGTCGCGAGCAGATGAAAGATAAGAAGTAGCCTGACGATCAGGCCGGCACGGGCGCGCGATTGAAGCCAAAACGCTCGGCAAGTTGCTCGTGTTCGATGCGCTGAACGGGTAACACTTGCGCGCCATGGCGCCAATCGAGCCGGCTCGCGTCGCCCGCCAACCAGGCCAGCACCGCGTCGTCGGTGGCGGCGCGACCGTCGATTTCCAGTGTCGCCATCGCCTGCGCCAGATCGCGGTCGTCGAGTTGCGCGACGATGTCGCCCCGTTGCACGATGAATTCTCCGCCAGCACACAGGAACGCTTGCTCCACGTGTTCCAGCTTCGCGCCCGTGTGCAACAGCAAACTACCGTCCGGCTCGCCACGCGCGATGTAGGGCGTCGCTTCCAGGTTCAGGTAGACCCGTTGCGGCCCGTTCTGAAAAAACCAGCAGCCGCGCGCGTCGTGGGTGTAGTTGCGGGCGATAAAGGCCAGCAAGGCGGTATGGACGATTTTATCGCCCGGCAAATTGAGCTGCTGGGCGCGCTCGTCGCGCATGCGCCAATGGCCGCGCGCATCCAGCGCCAGCCAGCCGTAGCAGTCGGGCACGTTGGGCCACTTGGCCATGGCTTGTTTGACGATGTCGTCCATGTGCGCCCGCGAGTTTAGTTCAGCGCAGCTTGACACAGCTGGCCGGGTGCCGGCGCGCGGCTGGCGCCCGTCGCATCGAAAAACGCCAGCAGGCGGCGCGGCAGCCAGTCGATTCTTCCCGGCATCGGGCCGTGGACAAAGCCAACATGGCCGCCATGACGCGGATACTCCAGCAGCACCGCAGGCGACGCCAGCTTCGGCAGGTGACGCCCCGGCAAAAAGGGATCGTTCCGCGCGTTGAGCACCAGGGTCGGCACCGTAATGTCGGACAACACGTGCTTGGCGCTGGCGCGGTCCCAGTAATCGTCGGCGTCGCGGTAACCGTGCAGCGGCGCCGTCACCACGTTGTCGAAGGCATGCAGGTCGCGCGCGGCCAGCATGGTGTCGCGGTCGAACAATCCTGGGAACTGGCGCAGTTTGGCCAGACATTTGGGCTTGAGCGTTTGCAAAAACATGCGCGTATAGATCCGGTTGAAGCCGCGCGACAAGGCCCGTCCGCCCTGGGCCAAGTCGAGCGGGGCCGACACCGAGCAGGCGGCATCGACGATCTCGGCGCCATGTTGCGATTCGCCCAGCCAGCGCAGCAGCGCGTTGCCGCCCAGCGAGACGCCGGCCGCGTAAAACTTGCCGCCGGCCCGAGGCCGCAGGCGCCGCAACACCCAGTCGATTTCCTTGGCGTCGCCCGAATGGTAAAAGCGGGGCGCACGGTTCGCTTCGCCGGAACAGCCGCGGAAATGCGATACGGCGCCGGACCAGCCGCGCGCCGCCACTTCGGCCATCAAGGCGCGCGCGTAGTGGCTGTTGGACGAGCCTTCCAAGCCGTGGAACAAGGCCACGAACGGCAAGCCGGGCTGGCCGTCGATCAGGTCGACGTCGACAAAGTCGCCATCCGGCGCATCCCAGCGCTCGCGCCGGAACGCCACCGCCGGCTTGGCCAGCGAGGTAGCCGGGTAAATGGTTTGCAGATGGCCGCCGGGCAACCACAGCGGCGCGTGGTAGGACGCGCCGTTCAATGCAGGATCTGGCTGTTGACGCTGTCGTCCGGCGCGCTGCCCGGCGCCACCGATACATGGTGCAAGGTGATGCGCCAGCCGCGCGGGGTTTTGATGTAGACGTTGGTTGCCAGCAAATGGGCCGGCTGGCCGCCGCCCGCGCTGATGCCTTCGATCACGGTGTGCACGGAGCTCATCAGGTTGTGGGTTTCGTGCAGCTGGGTCGGCATGATGTGCAAGCCGCCCGGCTCGAAGATGGCTTCCCACGACGCGCGGATGGCGCGATGGCCGATCAGGCGCACTCCGCCCGGGTGGATGCAAACGATTTCTTCGTCGTCGGCCCAGAGCGCCATCAAAGCGTCGATGTCGGCGCGGTTGAGCGCATCGTAAAAGGCCGCTTCGACTTCGGCGGCGCTGCCATTTAACTGCTTCTGACGTTTCATGAACACTCCGGCAACTGATCGGGCGGGCTCGCCCCCTGCATCTTATTTAGTGGTGACCCGCCACGGCGCCAGCCTTCAAGCGGTAGTCGGTGCCGCAATACGGGCATTTGGCCGCGCCGTCTTGATTGAACTCCAAAAACACGCGCGGGTGCGAAGACCACAGCGGCATCGCCGGATTCGGGCAATGGGCCGGCAAGTCGTTTGTGTCGAGCTCGACCGCTGAGGTGGTGGCGTTGGTCATCTGGTTGTTCTCCGTGGGACTGGGTGTCAAAACCACGATTTTAACGGATTCGCGCAGCCAACAAAATTCATCGGTAAAATAGCGGCTTAATAATTCCCTGGCCGCCAGCGTTTGTTTTCAAGCAAACAACGTTGACGTGGCAAGTCTATGCCGTCGTTTTCCTTTCAGTCATCGTATTTCTCGCCGGCCAACCTCTTGCCTAGCAGTATCAGTGCAAAACGCCGCCCTTGGTGCGTGGCCGGTATGCGGGCGGTGCCGCTTGTTGCAATTAAACGACGACCGGACGCGGCATGAGCGATCTTGACGCTTCCGCCGTGCCGTCGCAGGCCGATGCCGACCGCCACGATCCCGAGGTGTGGCGCGCGGCCTTGCGCGATGGCATGCCCACCTTGTTCGGCATCGCCGCCTGGGGCTTGGTGGTCGGTGTGGCCATGGTAAAAGCGGGCTTGACTGTGCCGCAAGCGCTGGCCATGACCGTGCTGGTGTTCGCCGGATCGGCCCAGTTGGCCTCGCTGCCGCTGATCGCCGCCCACGCCCCGGTGTGGGTCATTTTCGCCACGGCGCTGGCGGTCAATTTGCGCTTCGTAATTTTTTCAGCCTTGCTGGCGCCCCATTTCGCTCATTTGCCCTGGCGCCAACGTTTTAGCCTCGGTTATTTCGCCGGCGACTTGACGGTCGGCCTGTTTTTGCAACGCTATCCCGACCTGGCGCCCGCCAAAGGCAAGCTGACTTATTTAAAAGGCTTGTTGATGCCCAACTGGCTGGCGTGGCAAGTCGGTTCTATCGCCGGCATCTTGCTCGGCAGCACGGTGCCGGCCGCTTGGGGCCTCGGTTTCGCCGGCACCCTGGCCATCCTCTGCATCGCGGTGCCGATGGTGAACAACCGGCCCGCGCTGGTCGGCGTGTTGGTGGCGAGCACGGTGGCGGTCCTGGCGGTGGCCCTGCCATATAAGCTGGGTCTGCTCGCGGCCATGATCGCCGGCATGCTCAGCGCGATGGCGGCGGATGAATTATCGGCGAAATGGAAGCGAGCATGAGTGAATGGGAAGTCTGGGCCACCATCGCTTTGCTTGTGGTGGCCACCGCCGCCACGCGCAGCGCGTTCTGGTTGATCGGCCATCACATCACGATACCGAAGCGTGTGCAAGAAATGCTGCGCTACGCGCCGGCTTGCGCGCTGGCCGCCATCATCGCGCCCGATCTGTTGCTGGAGAACGGGCATGTGCAATTCGCATTGAGCAATGTGAAACTGTTGTCGGGGATCGCGGCGACGGGATTTTATTTATTGCGGCGTGATATGTTGCAAACTATTGTGTTCGGCATGCTCGTGTTTACGGGGCTGCGATTGGTACATGTTTTTTAATAAACGTTTTGAGTCTGGGCATGCGGTAAAATAGTGCTCTTTCTTCCACTCGTCATCTGGATCGCCATGACTGCTGTACTGAACTTTATCCGTCTGCAAGATTTGATCGCCCAGCATGCACTCAAAGGCAAGCGCGTTTTCATCCGCGCCGACTTGAACGTGCCGCAGGACGATGCCGGCAATATCACCGAAGATACGCGCATCCGCGCCTCGGTGCCGGCGATACGCGCCGCGCTCGACGCCGGCGCCGCCGTCATGGTCACTTCCCATCTGGGCCGTCCGACCGAGGGCGAGTTCAAGCCGGAAGATAGCCTGGCTCCGGTGGCAGCCCGTTTGGCCGAGTTGCTGGGCCAGGGCGTGGAATTGAAACAAAATTGGATCGACGGCGCGGGACTGGAAGCCTTGCAGCCCGGCCAGGTGGTGCTGTTGGAAAACGTACGTGTCAATCAAGGCGAAAAGAAGAACAGCGACGAATTGGCGCAAAAAATGGCCAAGTTGTGCGATATCTATGTCAATGACGCCTTCGGCACCGCGCATCGGGCCGAAGCCAGCACGCACGGCATCGCCAAGTTCGCGCCTATCGCTTGCGCCGGCCCGCTGCTCGCCGCCGAGCTGGACGCGCTGGGCAAGGCCCTGGGCGCGCCCACCCGTCCGTTGCTGGCCATCGTGGCCGGTTCCAAGGTGTCGAGCAAGTTGACCATCCTCAAGGCGCTGGCCGACAAGGTCGATCATTTGATCGTCGGCGGCGGCATCGCCAATACCTTCATGCAAGCGGTCGGGCTCAATATCGGCAAGTCGCTGGTCGAAGCCGATCTGGTACCGGAAGCGAAAGCCATCATCGAGATGATGGCCGCGCGCGGTGCCCAGGTGCCGATTCCGGTCGATGTGGTGTGCGCCAAGCAATTCGCCCCGGACGCGGCGGCCAGCGTGAAGTTGGTGGCCGAGGTGGCCGACGACGATATGATCCTCGATATCGGCCCGCAGACGGCGGCCACGCTGGCGGCTCAGATCGGCCGCGCCGGCACCATCGTCTGGAACGGCCCGGTTGGCGTGTTCGAGTTCGACCAGTTCGGCCACGGCACCAAGACGCTGGCGCTGGCGATCGCCGAATCGAACGCGTTTTCGATCGCGGGCGGCGGCGACACCCTGGCCGCGATTGCAAAATATGGCATTACCGATAAAATCAGTTATATCTCCACCGGCGGCGGGGCTTTCCTGGAATTTTTGGAAGGCAAAACCTTGCCGGCGGTCGAGATCTTGATGCAGCGCGCGACCCAGGCTTGAGGCGGCGCGCCGCCAGTCCTTATTGAATCGAGCGCGGCCCGGCGCCGCGCTTTTACTTGCCCCCGGGACAGTCGGCCCGAGGTGTTGCCAGACCATTAAAAGAAAGATTATTCTATGTCCCGTGGTACAAAAATCGTCGCAACTATCGGCCCAGCCTCCACCGATCTGGCCATCTTGATCAAGATGATACGGGCCGGGGTCGATGTCGTCCGCCTCAATTTTTCACACGGTAAGGCGCAAGATCATATCGACCGCGCCAATCTGGTGCGTCAAGCCGCCGCCGAATGCGGCCGCGAAGTGGCCATCATGGCCGACATGCAGGGTCCGAAGATCCGGGTCGGCCGCTTCGAGCTGGGCAAGATCGAGCTGGTCAAAGGCGAAAAATTCATTCTCGACGCCAAGTGGGGCGAAAACGGCGAACTGGGCAACCAGGAGCGGGTCGGCCTCGATTACAAAGCCTTGCCGCGCGACTTGCGCAACAACGATGTGCTGCTGCTCAACGACGGCTTGATCGTGTTGATCGTCGAACGCATCGAAGGCAGCGAAATCCATACCGTGGTCAAGATCGGCGGCGAGCTGTCCAATAATAAAGGCATCAACCGCCAGGGCGGCGGCTTGACCGCGCCGGCCTTGACCGCCAAGGATATGGAAGTCATCAAGACGGCCATGAGTTTCCAGGCCGATTATCTGGCGATTTCCTTCCCGAAAAGCGCGACCGATATGGAAATGGCGCGCCAGTTGGCCAATATCGCCGGCGAGCCCTTCCATCATAAACCGATGATGATCGCCAAGATCGAACGGGCCGAAGCCATACCGGTGCTGCAAGAGATCCTGGACGCGTCGGACGGCATCATGGTCGCCCGTGGCGATTTAGCGGTGGAAGTGGGTAACGCCGCCGTGCCGGCCTTGCAAAAACGCATGATCCGCATGGCGCGCAATTCCAACAAGCTGGCCATCACCGCCACCCAAATGATGGAATCGATGATTTTCAACGCGGTGCCGACCCGGGCTGAAGTGTCCGACGTGGCCAACGCCGTGCTCGACGGCACCGACGCCGTGATGACCTCGGCCGAAACCGCGTCCGGCCGTTACCCGATCGAAACGGTGGAAATGATGGCCGCCATCTGCGTGGAAGCCGAGCAATCCGAATACAATAAACTCGACGCCGATTTCTTGAACGTGCGTTTCACCCGCATCGATCAGTCGATCGCCTACGGCGCCTTGTTCACCGCCCACCATTTGCGCGTGAAAGCCATCGTGGCCTTGACCGAGTCGGGTTCGACACCGTTATGGATGAGCCGCCACAGCATCGACACCCCGATCATCGCCTTGACTCCCAGCATGACCACCCAGCGCAAGGCCGCCCTGTACCGCAATGTGCGCGCTTACCATCTGCTGCAAAAGGGCGACAGCGCGCAAGTGATGAAACAGGCCGAGGATTTGATGGTCGCCAACGGCATCGTCAAAAAAGGTGACATGATCGTGGTGACCTGGGGCGAGCCGATGGGACAGGTCGGCGGCACCAATGCATTGCGTATCGTTAAAGTCGGAGAGTTTTCGTAAGTTCGGCCAGGCAAGAGCAAGGCGCGCGCCGCCGTCATGCCGGCCGCCATGGCGCGCCTTGCCGCCACCCAGTTTCTCATGTTTGGAGTATCACCATGTCTCTCGTATCCATGCGTCAATTGCTGGACCATGCCGCCGAACACGGCTATGGCTTGCCCGCTTTCAACGTCAACAATCTGGAACAAGTTCAGGCCATCATGGCGGCCGCCGACGCGGTCGGCAGTCCCGTGATCATGCAAGCGTCGGCCGGCGCGCGCAAGTATGCCGGCGAAGCGTTTTTGCGCCATTTGATCGACGCGGCGGTGGAAAGCTATCCCCACATCCCCGTCGTGATGCATCAGGATCACGGCCAATCGCCGGCCGTGTGCATGGCCGCCATCCGTTCCGGTTTCACCTCGGTCATGATGGATGGCTCGCTGATGGAAGACGGCAAGAGCGTGGCCAGTTATGAGTACAATATCGAGGTTTCGCGCGAGACGGTCAAGTTCGCTCACGCCATCGGCGTCACGGTGGAGGCGGAGTTGGGCGTGTTGGGTTCGCTTGAAACCATGATGGGCGACAAGGAAGACGGCCACGGCGCGGAAGGCGCCATGACGCGCGAGCAATTGCTCACCGACGTGGCCCAGGCCGCCGATTTCGTGGCCCGCACCCAGTGCGACGCGCTGGCGATCGCCATCGGCACCTCGCACGGCGCGTATAAGTTTTCGCGCCAGCCCACCGGCGATATCCTGGCCATCGACCGCATCAAGGAAATTCACGCGCGTATCCCGAACACCCATTTGGTGATGCACGGTTCGTCCTCGGTGCCGCAGGAGTTGCTGGCGGAAATACGCCAGTTCGGCGGCGAGATGAAGGAAACCTATGGCGTGCCGGTCGAGGAAATCCAGGAAGGCATCCGTCACGGTGTGCGCAAGATCAATATCGACACCGACATCCGCCTGGCGATGACGGCCGCGATGCGTCGGGCCATGTTTGAAAACCCGAGCAAGTTCGATCCGCGCGATTTTTTGAAGCCGGCCCGCGAAGCGGCCACGCTGGTGTGCAAGGCGCGTTTCCTGGCCTTTGGCTGCGAAGGCCAGGCCGCCAAGATCAAGGTGGTGCCGCTCGATAAAATGGCGGAGCGCTATAAAAAAGGCGAACTGGCGCAGATCGTCAAGTAAGTTCCTGGCGCGCCCCGTGAAACGGGCGCGTCTTGTTTGGTGTTCCTTGCCGAGATGGCCGGGAGCGGGTGTGATTGTTTAATTGAGTGATATATGTCTAATAAAACTGTAGTGGGTATCGTCATGGGTTCGACCTCCGATTGGGACATCATGAAAGAGGCGGCGCAAATCTGCAAAGATTTCGGCGTGACGTATGAAGCGCGGGCCTTGTCGGCCCACCGCACGCCGAAAGAACTGGAAGCGTGGCTGGCCGACATGGAAGCGCGCGGCGCGCAAGCGTTCATCGCCGGCGCCGGCGCGGCCGCCCATTTGGCCGGCGTGGTGGCCGCCTCGACCATTTTGCCCGTGTATGGCGTGCCGATCCCGTCCAAGTACCTGAAAGGCATGGACTCGCTGCTGTCGACCGTGCAAATGCCAAAAGGCATACCGGTGGCGACCCTGGCCATCGGCGAATCGGGCGCGGCCAACGCGGCCCTGGCCGTGGTGTCGGTGCTGGCGCTGCATGACACCGATCTGAAAACCAAGCTGAAAGCGTTCCGCGTCAGCCAAGCCGACAAGGTGCGCAATTCGACCTTGCCGGAATTGAACTAAGCCAACAAGGAAAATCCATGTCCGGAATTCTTGAAACACATTTGAAATCCCTGCCTTTCCTGCATCGCGGCAAAGTGCGCGATATTTACGCCGTCGGCGACGACAAGTTATTGGTGGTGCAAACCGACCGTCTGTCCGCCTTCGACGTGATCCTCGACGATCCGATCCCGAACAAGGGCAAGATGCTGACCGAGATGTCCAACTTCTGGTTCAAGAAGTTCGGCGACTTGATGCCCAACCATGAAACCGGTATCGATCCGGTGTCGGTGGTGGCGCCGGAAGAGCGCGACCAGGTCGAGGGCCGCGCCATCGTGGTCAAGAAATTTGTCCCGCTGGGCATCGAAGCCATCGTGCGCGGTTACATCATCGGTTCCGGCTGGAAGGATTACCAAAAGACGGGCGCGATCTGCGGCATCGCCCTGCCGGCCGGCTTGAAGGAAGCGCAAAAGCTGCCGCAAACCCTGTTCACGCCATCGACCAAGGCGCCGGCCGGCCAGCACGACGAGAACATTTCCTATGAAGAAGCGGAAAAGATCGTCGGCGTCGATATCGCGCGCCAGGTGCGCGACGCGGCCATCGATTTGTACACCCAGGCCGCCGAGTACGCAGCCAGCCGCGGCATCATCATCGCCGACACCAAGTTCGAGTTCGGCCTGGACGCCGATGGCAAGGTGCATTTGATCGATGAAATCCTGACCCCGGATTCCTCGCGCTTTTGGCCAATGTCGAGCTACCAGACCGGCATGTCGCCGCCTTCGTTCGACAAGCAATTCGTGCGCGACTGGCTCGACGCCCAGGCTTGGGACAAGAAGGCGCCGGCGCCGCGCGTGCCGCAGGACGTGCTGGACCAGACTTCGGCCAAATACGCCGAAGCGCTGCGCCTGCTGACCCAATAGTCGGCCGGCCGATGACGCATCCAGGTCGGGGCGCGCCGTGACGCGCGCCAGCAAGGTGGAATTGGCCCGGGCCGCCGCGATCCTCGCGCAAGGCGGCCTGGTGGCGTTCCCCACCGAAACCGTGTACGGCCTGGGTGCCGATGCCGAAAATCCGGCCGCCGTGGCCAGGATTTACCAAGCCAAGGGACGGCCTTCGGACCATCCCGTGATCGTGCATGTGGCGCCCGGCGCCGACCTGGCGTATTGGGCCGCGTCGGTGCCGGAACAGGCGCATCAATTGGCGGCGGCCTTCTGGCCCGGTCCGCTCACCCTGATTTTGAAACGCGCCGAGCGCATTCCCGACGCCGTCTCCGGCGGCCAGGACACGGTCGGCTTGCGCTGTCCCTCCCATCCGGTCGCCATCGCGCTGCTGCGCGCCTTCAAAGGCGGACGCGGCGGCTTGGCGGCGCCCTCGGCCAACAAGTTCGGCCATGTCAGCCCCACCACCGCCGCCCACGTGCGCGGCGAGTTCGAGGCCGAAACGGCGAGCGGCTTGCTGGGCGCCGTGCTCGACGGCGGGCAGAGCGAGGTCGGCATCGAATCGACCATCGTCGACCTGTCGCGGCTCGACAGCCACGGACCGGTGCTGTTGCGGCCCGGCCGCATCGACGCCGACAGCATCGCCGCCGTGATCGGCCGGTATCCGGCCGCGCCCGACGCCGCCGCGCCGCGCGCCTCCGGCACCCTGGACGCCCACTACGCGCCGCGCACCCCGGTGGCCTTGCAAGACAGCGACGATCTGCCCTCGACCCTGAATCAATTGCTCAACGCGGGGCGCCGCGTGGCCTTGATTCACTATTCCGACATGCCGCCGGCCAGCGCCAGTGTGCGGCTGGCGCCGGCCGCCGCCGCCTATGCCCATGCCTTGTACGCTTCGCTGCGCACCATGGACCAGGTCGGCGCCGAGTTGATCCTGGTCGAAAGTCCGCCGCAGGGCGGCGCCTGGCTGGGGGTCAACGACCGCCTGCGCCGGGCCGCCTTCGATTCGTCTGGCGTGCTGCGACAATTGCTGGCGGTGTAATTTGCCTGGCCTTCCCTGGCCATCTTGGTTAAATACTGACAAGAAAAGTTTTGTTGTGACCGCCGGAGGGCGTTTGGCGCAGCTTTTTCTATACAACGCCTGAGAACGGTGGCATATTATTAGAGCGTAAAAGCACGTCCGTTCTAAAAAATTGCCACACATTAAAAGAATCTATAGGAGACACCATGCGTCACACCACATTCGCGCTGGCGGCATTGACCGCGTCCATTCTCACCGCTTGCGGCGGCGGGGGAGCGAGCACCGGCGACCAATCCATCAAGACCAAGTTCAGCGCGCAGGTGTCGTTCGGCGACAGCCTGTCCGATGTTGGCACGTACGCGGTGGGCACGGTCCAGGCTTTGGGTGGCGGCCACTTCACCATCAACGGCAACAACACGGCCAGCAATCCGGCCTTGACCGGCAAGAACTGGACCGAATTGACCGCCGTGCAATTCGGCGTGGCCGCGCCTTGTCCGGCCCAGACCGGCCTCGATGGCGACGCCAGCAAGGGTTTCTCGGTGCCGGTGGCGGTCCATGCCGGTTGCTACGGCTATGCCCAGGGCGGCGCCCGTGTGACCGATCCCGTCGGTCCCGGCAACAAGTTGACGGGCAGCCCGCTCGGTTCGCTGACGGTGCCGGTGGTGACGCAGATCAAAAACCATCTGGCCGCCGTGGGTGGCAAGTTCAAGGGCGACGAGATGGTGCTGGTCATGGCCGGCGGCAATGACGTGCTGGCCCAGCTCGACATCCTGTCCAGCGCCGCCACCGCCGCCGGCCAGGCCGCCGGCCAAGCCGAGGGCGCGCGCGTGGGCGGGCTGACCTTCGCCGACAAGCTGAGCACCGCGCTGGCCGCCAACGCGCCCGATCCGGTCGCCGCCAAGCAAGCCGTGCTAGTGGCGATCGGCACCGAAAACGCCCGCGTCGGCCATACCGACGCCACTGTGGTGGGCGCCGCCGTGACGGCCGCTGCCACCCAGCCGGGCAATAGCGCGGTTGGCGCGCCAGCCGTGTACGGTCCGCTGGTGGTGCAAGCGCAAGCCGACGCCACCGCCGCCGGCACCGCCGCCGGCGCCACCGCCGGCGCCAAGGCCGGCGCCGACTACGCCGCCGCCCACGGTCCGGAACTGGTGGCCGCGCTCGGCCAAGCGGGGGCCGAACTGGTGGCGCTGGTGAAAACCCAGATCGTCGCCAACGGCGCCAACTACGTCACCGTCAACAACTTGCCCGATGTCGCCGCTACCCCCTCGTCGCTGAGCCAGCCGGCCGCCACCCGGGCCCTGATCGCGGCCATGGTCAAGGCGTTCAACGACCAGTTGAGCAGCGGCTTGGCGGGCGAGGCCAAGGTTTTGCTGGTCGACGTGTATTCCACCAGCCACGACCAGGGCGTCAATCCCGGCCCTTATGGCTTGACCAATGTGACCGACACCGCGTGCGACTTGAGCCCGGCCAAGAATCCGCTGGCCAGTTCGCTGGTGTGTACCGCCAGCAACCTCAAGGCCGGCGATGTCAGCCACTATGCCTACGCGGACGGGGTCCATCCTACCCCGTTCAATAATCTGTTGCTGGCGCGTTTCGTCGCCGAAAAACTGGTGGTCAAGGGCTGGTTGTAAGCGGCCCGCATCGGCCCGCCGCCGCGCCCGTGAGCATGCCTCAGAGGTGCCGGCGCGCGGCGGGTGGTTTCACCGGCGCAAGCCATTACATTGAATCTGGAGACAATATGAACACAACTTTCAAGGGCGGGCTGCGTGTGCTGGCGCTGGCCGTCAGCGCGCTGTGCGCCAACGCCGCCTCGGCGCAAAGCGCGGGCGACTGGCTGGCCAAGGTCGGCGTCAACAAGATCACGCCCAAGGTCGACAGCGGCGACGTGTCGGCCCCGGCTTTGCCGCACACCAAGGCCGATGTCGGGTCGGACACCAAGCCCATCCTCAACGTGACTTACATGGTCACCGATAACATCGCGGCCGAACTCGATCTGGGCGTGCCGTACAAGCACGAACTGGTGGGCGCCGGCGCGATCGAGGGCACCGGCAAGCTCGGCACGGCCGAAGTGCTGCCGCCGACCGCCTTCGTCCAGTACCGTTTCCTGGCGCCGGACGCGATGTTGCGTCCGTATCTGGGCCTGGGCTTGACGTACGCCTACTTCCAGAAGGAAACCGGCTCCGGCCAGTTGACCGCCGTGCTCAACACGGGCGGCCCGGCCACATCCTTTACCTTGGACAATAAATTCGCGGCCAGCTTCCAGGTCGGCGCCACCCTGGCTTTCTCGCCGCGCTGGTTCGCCGACGTGGCCGTGGTCAAGACCAAGTTGAAAACCACGGCCCACTACTCGACCGGCCAGACACAAGAGATCACGCTCGATCCGCTGGCGGTGAGCGTGGGGCTGGGTTACAAGTTCT
>JAYVUV010000530.1:0-3011 GCA_043787615.1 Janthinobacterium sp.
GCCACCGAACGCAGCTCGATCAGAGTTTCGGCCAGGGTGATATACAGCACCGATTCGCCCAGGCGCGCGCCCTCGTTGAGAAACTGCAGGGCGAAGGTAGTCTTGCCGGTGCCCGGCTCGCCCTCGACCAGATACAGGCGGTCGCTGGTGAAGCCGCCGGCCAGGATGGAGTCCAGGCCGGGCACGCCGGTGGACAGGAAATGACTGGTGTCGCTGTTTTGATTTTCCATGTTGCGATATTGAGCGTCGATCAAGCAGCGCTGGTTGCCGCGGCCGGTCGGGCGCCGCACTGCGTGGTGAGCGCCGGGGTTTAAGATGAGGCAAATATTATCTCAAGCGGCAGGCGACGACTGTTCGTTAGCACACTCCCCATGCACGCGGCGCACCCTCGCCGCAAGGCGTTGGCCGCGCCGCGCCCTACCTGGCGTCTCGGCCCGGGTGTGGCAAGCGCGCGAGGCTAGCCGCGGCGCGGCGCCGGGAGCATGCGCGCGACGGTCGCGACGGTCGCGGTGTCGCGCGCGAATCGGCGTGAATCGGCGCGAATCGGCCCGAATCGGCCCGGCCCGGATCGGCGCATCGCGCGCCGATCCGGGCGCGGTGAGCTTGTGGTTTGTGCGGAATGGACGTGGGGGCCAAGAGCGCGCGGGCGCGCGTTTCCCCGGCGCGTTCAGGCCCGATTCAAGGGTGGCGCTCGACGTGGAAGCCGGCGAAGGATTGGTCGGTCGGCATCAATTCGACCACGCTGATGTTGACGTTCTTGGGCTGCTCGGCGATCACAGGATGGTGTGGGCGATGTTTTCCGCCGACAGGGCCGTCATGTCTTTTAAGCCCGCCGCCGAAGCGCTCTCGCTGCGCCGCCGTATCGCGGTAAATTCGGTCTCGACCATGCCAGGCTCGATCGCGCTGACCCGGACCCCGTCCCGCGCGGGCCCAGGGTGAATTGATGGACGAAAGCCTTACCGGAGGTCACACCGGTGATGAAAGCAATTTTGTTCGGCATCGGTCGATGTCCTCAGCGGTGGGAAGTGTAAAACTCGCTGGCGATTTTCCAGCCTTCGGCGGTTTTCAACAGATGCAGGGTTTTCCATCCCCAGGATTCACCCTGCGCCTGCGTATTGATGAACACCAGGGTCACGCTCGCCAGATTGCCGTCCTGCTCGATGCGGACATTGGTAAATCGTTGCGTGAAGGGCGGCCCCTCGAACACGCCACGGCGGAAGCTATCGTAATTGGCGACCCCGGCCTGGGCGGCGGGGGTGTCGTCCGGGACATAAGAAAAAGCGATGGTCTTCGATAGGAGTAAGGTCTCGAATGTGGCTTGATCCTTGGTCGACACCGCTTTCGTATAAGCGGCGAGTACGTTTTGAATGGCGCGTCTGTCCTCGCCCACGCTCTCGAAACCGGCCGGCGCCGGGCTTGAAGGGGGCGTGACGGCGATATCGCCAGCCGCGCAGGCGGCCGATGCGGCCAATAAACTGGACATGATGAAACCTTTCATTATTGGGCGCCCCGCGCATGGGCGAGGCGATGCGCCGCCACTATCGTATTGTCAACATGGCTGGCGCGCTCGGCATCCGGCGAGGTGGTTCTGGTGTGAAGAAAAGGCATATCGGTCTCCTGCTATCGAGAGGTGCTAGATTAGCGTGGGGAAACAGTTCCGACAATCAGATTGATCCGAACGATCCCTTCGGCTAAACTGAATCATGCGCGCGATCATCAACCTCGACATGGACACCCTGCGATCCTTTGTGAGCGGCGTGGAATTGGGCAGTTTCGCCAGGGCGGCGCTGGCGGTCGGGCGCTCGCAATCTGCGCTCAGCGGACAAATGCGCAAATTGGAGGCGCAGGTCGGCGAAGCGCTGTTTAGCAAAGCTGGGCGGGGTTTGGCGCTGACGGCCGCCGGCGAGGCTTTGCTCGGCTACGCCCGAAAAATGCTGGCTTTAAATGACGAGGCCATCAATGTGATCCGCACTGCGCAGCTCGAGGGCGTGGTGAAGCTGGGCTTGCCCGCCGATTTCGCGGAAGGCTGGCTGCCGCGCGTGCTCGGCGTGTTCGCGCGTCGTTACCCCATGGTGCAAATTCAAGTCCACGCCAGCCGCAGCGCGGAACTGGTGGATAAAGTCGCGACTAAGCAACTTGATTTTGCGCTCGCTTGGGGTGAGCCAGGCCACGGCGCCAACGCGCGCGCGATCGGCTCCATCGCCACCGCTTGGATCGGCGCCAAAGGGCGGCCCCTGCCACTCGACCGTGACGGGATCGTTCCCGTCGTCGCCTTCGACGAGCCATGCATCTTCCGCCATCTGGGTTTGGCGGCGCTCGACAGGCAGGGCCTGCGCTGGCGCCTGAGTTTCGTCAGCCCGAGCTTGCCGGGATTGTGGGCGGCCGTCGATGCGGGACTCGGGATCACGGTGCGCACGGCGATCTCGTTGCCTGCGCACTTGAGCTTTCTGGATCCGCTCGCGGCCGGCTTGCCGGCCCTGCCGTCGGTCGCGCTGTCGCTGCACACCGCGAGCGCCCAGCAGACGCCGGCAGCTGTCTTGCTAGCCGATTTGATCGTGTCGAGTTTGGCGAGCGCCGGCTTGACAGGCTCGGGTGTAAAGATGTGATCGAAATAGGTGGCGGAAACGGAAAAACCCAGCACCGATATTATACAAACGTATAATATGCAGTGCTGGGTTTATATACAGCTATTTCCGTAACTCTTTGAATCTATTGGTCGGGGCGAGAAGATTCGAACTTCCGACCCCTTGCACCCCATGCAAGTACGCTACCAGGCTGCGCTACGCCCCGACGAGTTGCGAATTATAGCAGACGGCTTTACGGTTTTGCCATGCTTGTCGTTCGCTTCATATAAAAATAGTGACCGGGCCTGCTTTACCCTTTCGCCGGGGCCGCCAGCAGGGTCTGGATGGCGCCCTCCATCTCGTCGTAGGCGCCTTCGCCGAAGTGGGTGTGCACCAGGGCGCCGTTTTTGTCGATCAGGTAGAACGCCGGCCAATAGCGGTTGTCAT
>JAYVUV010000531.1:0-7167 GCA_043787615.1 Janthinobacterium sp.
CTGGAGCGGCTTCCAGCTGCTGATGATGGTGCTCTACCCGACCTTCATCGCGCCCCTGTTCAACAAATTCACGCCGCTCGCCGACGCTAGCCTTCAGACCCGCATCGAAGGCTTGATGCAGCGCGTCGGCTTTGCCTCGAAGGGCCTGTTCGTGATGGATGGCTCCAAGCGTAGCGCGCACGGCAACGCGTATTTTTCCGGCTTTGGCGCCAACAAGCGCATCGTCTTTTTCGACACCTTGCTATCGCGCCTGGCGCCGCAGGAAATCGAGGCGGTGCTGGCGCACGAACTGGGGCATTTCAAGCTCAAGCACATCGTCAAGCGGATCGGCATGATGTTCCTGGTATCCCTGGGCTTCCTGGCCCTGCTCGGCTTCCTGAAAAACCAGTTGTGGTTTTTCACCGGCCTGGGAGTCGATCCCCTGATGCTGCCGGGCCAGACCAACGACGCCATGGCCCTGCTGCTGTTCATGCTGGCGATGCCGGTGTTCGCCTTCCTGTTCGCGCCGCTGACCTCGATCAGCTCGCGCAAGCACGAATTCGAGGCCGATGCCTTCGCCGCCAGCCACACCGACGCGCGCGACCTGGTCTCGGCCCTGGTCAAAATGTACGAGGACAACGCTTCGACCCTGACTCCCGATCCGCTTCATTCGGCCTTCTACGATTCGCATCCGCCGGCCAGCGTGCGCATCCGCCACTTGAACCTGGCAGCGTCATGAGCGGCCCCGATGGCGGCGCCGATGCCGCGACCGTGTCGCTGGCCGACCGGCGCTGCCGCCCGCGCCACGCAGCGCTGGCCCCGGCCGCCGCCACCGCGCTGCTGGCCCGACTGCCCGACTGGCGCATCGCCGACGGCCGCCTGTGCCGCGATTTCCGCTTCGCCGACTATTACCAGACCATCGCCTTCGTCAACGCGCTGGCCTACATGACCCATGCGCAAGACCACCATCCGGAGCTCACCATCACTTACCAGACCTGCGCCCTGCGCTACCACACCCACTCGGCCGGCCCGGGCGGCGCGCTGTCGGAGAACGACTTCATTTGCGCGGCCAAGGCCGACGCCCTGTACGCCGGCGCGGCGGTGAACGCATGAGCCAACTGAACGGCACCATCATCGCCGCCCACGGCCGCCATTACCTGGCCGACGCGGACGGGGTCAAACTGCAATGCGTCACGCGCGGCAAAAAGACCAACGTGGCCGTGGGCGACCATGTCAAGCTGACCCTGACCTCGCCCAACCAGGGCGTGATCGACGCCATCGACGAGCGCCACACCCTGCTGTACCGCTCGGACCAATACAAGTCGAAACTGCTGGCGGCCAATCTGACCCAGTTGTTCATCGTGGTGGCCACCGAACCCGGTTTCGCCGACGATTTGATTTCGCGCTCGCTGGTGGCGGCCGACGCGGCCGGCATCGCGGCCCACATCATCCTCAATAAAACCGACGTCGCCGAATCGCTACCCAAGACGCGCGAGCGGCTCAAGCCCTACGCCGCGCTGGGCTACCCGATCCACGAGGTGTCGGCCAAGGCTTGGCCGGACCAGGCGGTGGCCACCCTGGCGCCGCTGCTGGCGGGCCAATCCTCGATCCTGATCGGCCAATCCGGCATGGGCAAGTCCTCGCTGATCAACCTGCTGGTGCCGGACGCCGACATCGCGGTGCGCGAAATCTCGGCCGCGCTCGACACCGGCAAGCACACCACCACCTTCACCCGCCTGTATCAACTGGGGCCGGACGCGTCCATCATCGACTCGCCCGGTTTCCAGGAATTCGGCCTGTACCACCTGAGCGAAGGCATGCTCGAACGCGCCTTCCGCGAGTTCGGGCCCTACCTGGGCGGCTGCAAATTCTACAATTGCCGCCATCTGATCGAGCCGCAATGCGCCATCCTGGAGGCGGTCGCCGAGGGCAAAATCACGCGCATGCGCCACACCTTGTACGGCCAGCTGCTGCACGAATCGGCGCAAACCCTGTACTGACGCGGGCCGCGCCATCCCCGCCCCGATCGATCTGGGCAGCGCGCCCAATGCAGCATACAATGCGATGCAGCAGGTTCAACGCTTCAAGGGGCTCAGGGATGGAAATGTTCACCGGCGACGAGGAAGTGTCCCAGTGGGAGCTGGCGCTGCCGCCGCTGCGCGGCGCGGCGCGCTTGCCGGTGCAGACCGCGCTGGCCTGGCACCTGCGCCAGCGCGACAGCGCGCGCGCCGTCACCCTGGCCAACGAAGCGCTGGCCATGCTGGTCCCCGCTCTGCTCGAACAAAGCACCTACCGCCTGCTCGGCGCGCGCCTGCATCTGGTGCTGGCCGAAACCCGCTGGCTATATGGTGAACTGGACGCCGCCGATTCGCTGGCTTGCCAAGCCTTCGAGACCCTGAACATGCTGGGCGACGCGCACGGCTGCGCCGACGCCCACTGGCTGCAAGCCTGGATCGCGGTCGACCGGGGCGAGCACGCGCGCTGCGACGCCGAACTGGAAAAAGCCGCCGACGCGGCCCGTCAGGCCGGCGACCCGCTGCGGCGCCAGATCGCCGAGGCGGCCAGCGCGCGCTGGGCCATGCTGCGCGACCTGCCCACGGCCACCGCGCGCTGGGGCAAGCACTTCGCGCAGGAAACCGGCCACCTGGCGCCGGCGCTGGCGGCTTGGGTCAACGACTTTTTCGGCATCGCCGCCAGCCAATCCTGCGACCTGGCGGCCGCCGTCGGCTACTACATCCCCGCCTACGAGGCGGCGCTGGCCACCGGCCAGCTGCGCGCCGCCATCACCGCCGCCACCAACATCGGCGGTTACTTCACGCGCCTGAACGACATCCACGCCGCGCTCGAATGGATGCAATGCGCGCTCGACCTGGCGCGCCCGACCAACTGGCCGCGCAGCGTGGGCGCCTGCCTGATGCACACCGCCGAAACCATGCGCCGCCTGGGCCGGCTCGACGCGGCCCAGGAACTGCTGCAAGAATCGCTGCAGATCATGGCGCCATTGGCCGGCGCGCGCAGCTACGCCATCGCGCTGCGCTACCTGGGCGACTTGAGTCTGGACCAGGGCCGCCACGACGCCGCGCTGGCCGCCTTCGAACGCCTGGGCCGGCGCGCCGACGCGCTCGAACAATCCGATTTTCAAAGCGTGGCCCGGCGCGGCCAAGCCCACGCCCTGTCGTATCTGGACCGCCCGGCCGAGGCGCTGGTGGCGGCGCTGGCGGCGGTCGAACTGGCCGCCGGCCAGCGCCACGCCTATAACCACATCGCCGCCCTGCGCGTGCTGGCCATGATCCACGCCCGCCACGCGCTGCCGGCGCCGCCCGACATGGCCGAACTCAATCCGGCCCTGCACTATCTGCATCTGGCGCTGGCGGTGGCCGGCACCATCGACGGCTACATCCTGCCCGGCGACCTGCTCGACGCGCTGGCGCGCGAGTACGCTCAGGCCGGCCAGTACGCGCAAGCCTACGACATCGCGCTGCAAGCGAGCGCCGCGCGCGAAAAAACCCACAGCCAGGAAGCCACCAACCGCGCCATCGCGATGCAGGTGCACCACCAAACCGAACACGCGCGCGCCGAGGGTTACCACCACCGCGAACTGGCCGCTTCCGAGGCACGCCGCGCCGAGGTGCTGCAACAGACCAGCGCCACGCTGGAGCGGCTGTCGGCCATCGGCCAGGAAATCACCACCCACCTGGACGCGGCGGCCGTGTTCCAGGCGCTCGACCGCCACGTGCATGCCCTGCTGCCGGTCAGCACCTTCGCCTGCTATATGACCGACCAAAGCGGCGCCTTCCTGGCGCGCGCCTTCGGGGTCGAAAGCGGCAAGACGCTGGCCACCAACGCGATCCCGCTGACCAATCCGAATTCCTACTCGGTGCGCTGCCTGCTCGAACGGCGCGAGGTATATGTCGAAAATATCATCGAGGACCAAAACTCCACCGTGGTGCCGGGCACCCTGCACAACTTGAGCGTGCTGTTCGTGCCGCTCATGGTGGGCGAGCGGGCGCTGGGCGTGATGACGGTGCAAGCCATGCACGCGCGCGCCTACGGCGAGCGCGAACGGCTGATCTTCCGTACCCTGTGCGCCTATGGCGCCATCGCGCTCGACAACGCCAACGCTTACAGTCAGCTCAAGGATGCCCAGACCCAGCTGGTGTCGCAGGAAAAACTGGCCGCGCTGGGCGCCCTGATGGCTGGTGTGGCGCACGAATTGAACACCCCGATCGGCAACAGCCTGCTGATCGCCAGCACCATGCTGCAAAAAACCGAGGACGTGGCGCGCCTGATGAACGGTCCCGGGCTGCGCCGCTCCGATCTGGCCACTTACATCGAAGACGCCGGCCGCGCCTCGGAGCTGGTGATGCGCGGCTTGACCAGCGCGGCCGACCTGGTCAACAGCTTCAAGCAGGTCGCGGTCGACCGCACCACCGAGCAGCGCCGCGGCTTCAATCTGGAGCAGGTGGCGCACGAGATCATCGCCACCATGATGAACCGCATCCGCAGTTCCGGCCACCAGATCGGGTTCGAGGTCGGATCGCTGATCGAGATGGATAGCTATCCGGGGCCGTTCGGGCAAGTGATCACCAATTTGATCAACAACGCGCTGCTGCACGCCTTCGACCATCGCGAACACGGCCAGATGGCGCTGTCGGCCCACCGGGTCGGCGAGAACCGGGTCCTGGTGGTATTCCGGGACAACGGCGCCGGCATCGCCGAGGAACATCGCCAGCGCGTGTTCGATCCCTTCTTCACCACCAAACTGGGACAGGGCGGCAGCGGCCTGGGGCTGTCGATCAGTTACAATATCGTGACCTCGCTGCTGGGCGGCCAGATCACCATGGACAGCGGCGCCGAAGGTACCACCTTCACGCTCGACCTGCCCCTCAAGGCGCCGCGGCACGACCCGGCGCAAGCGAGCGGGATTTATTAGCGGCGCACCGCCCGCGCGCGGCCCGGCCGCGCCGGCCGCGCATTTCAATCGCGCGGCAAAACCCTTATAATTGTTTCGCTTCGCCGGCCCCGAAGGCACGCCGCCGGCGGCCTAGGCCTTCATCCGTTGTCATTATGTCCAACAAAAAACCGATCAAGCATTACCTCCAGTTCGCCGACTTCACGCTGGCCGAGTACGAGTACGTGTTCGCGCGCGCGCAGCTGATCAAGCGTAAATTCAAGAACTACGAGATCCACCACCCGCTGATCGACCGCACCCTGGTGATGGTATTCGAAAAAAATTCGACCCGCACCCGCCTCTCCTTCGAGGCCGGCATGCACCAGCTGGGCGGCGCCGCCATTTATCTGAACACGCGCGACAGCCAGCTCGGACGCGGCGAACCGGTGGAAGACGCCGGCCAGGTCATGTCGCGCATGTGCGACATCATCATGGTGCGCACCTTCGGCCAGGAGATCATCGAGCGCTTCGCCGCCAATTCGCGGGTGCCGGTGATTAACGGCTTGACCAACGAGCACCATCCCTGCCAGGTGCTGGCCGATATCTTCACCTTCATCGAGCACCGCGGCTCGATCGCCGGCAAGATCGTGACCTGGGTCGGCGACGCCAACAACATGCTGTATTCCTGGTTGCAGGCGGCCGAGATCTTCGGCTTTCACGTCAACGTCTCCACCCCCAAGGGCTACGACATGGACCCGGCCCGGGTGGCCGGCGCGCGCCACACCTTCTTCGACTATCCGTCCGACGCCTGCCAGGGCGCGCACCTGGTCAACACCGACGTGTGGACCAGCATGGGTTACGAGGCCGAAAACGCGGCCCGTTTGCAGGCCTTCGATGGCTGGATCGTGGACGGCGCCAAGATGGCGCGCGCCGCGCCCGACGCCCTGTTCATGCATTGCCTGCCGGCCCACCGCGGCGAGGAAGTGGCGGCCGAAGTGATCGACGGCCCGCAATCGGTGGTCTGGGAAGAGGCCGAGAACCGCCTGCACGTGCAAAAAGCCCTGATCGAATACCTGCTGCTGGGCCGCGTGAGCGACGGCGCCGAGCAGATCACCCCCTCTTAACGACAAGCGGAATCACTATGAGCGACATCAAGAAAGTTGTCCTGGCCTATTCGGGCGGACTCGATACCTCCGTCATCCTGAAATGGCTGCAGGATAACTACCAGTGCGAGATCGTCACCTTCACGGCCGATCTGGGCCAGGGCGAAGAATTGGAGCCGGCGCGCGCCAAGGCCATCAAATTCGGCATCAAGCCGGAAAACATCTACATCGACGACGTGCGCGAAGAATTCGTGCGCGACTTCGTGTTCCCCATGTTCCGCGCCAACACCGTGTACGAGGGCGAGTATTTGCTGGGCACCTCGATCGCCCGTCCGCTGATCGCCAAGCGCCTGATCGAGATCACGCGCGCCACCGGCGCCGACGCCATTTCGCACGGCGCCACCGGCAAGGGCAACGACCAGGTGCGTTTCGAGCTGGGCGCCTACGCGCTCAAGCCGGACGTGAAGATCATCGCCCCGTGGCGCGAATGGGATTTGCTGTCGCGCGAAAAACTGCTGCAATACGCGCAGGACGCCGGCATCGACATCGACATGAAGCACAAGAACGGCGGCGCGCCCTATTCGATGGACGCCAACCTGCTGCACATCAGTTTCGAGGGCCGCCACCTGGAAAACCCCAGCGCCGAGGCCGAGGAATCGATGTGGCGCTGGACCGTCAGCCCGGAGGCGGCGCCCGACCAGGCCGAGTATCTGGACGTGGAATACGAACACGGCGACATCGTGGCCCTGAACGGCAAGCGCCTCACGCCGGCCGCCGTGCTGACCGAACTCAATCGCCTGGGCGGCATGCACGGCATCGGCCGGCTCGACCTGGTGGAGAACCGCTACGTCGGCATGAAGTCGCGCGGCTGCTATGAAACCCCGGGCGGCGCCATCATGCTCAAGGCCCACCGCGCGATCGAATCGATCACCCTGGACCGCGAAGTGGCCCATTTGAAGGACGATCTGATGCCGCGCTACGCCTCGATGATCTACAACGGCTACTGGTGGGCGCCGGAACGGCTGGCGCTGCAAACCTTGATCGACCACACGCAGCAGTGCGTAAACGGCTGGGTGCGCCTGAAGCTGTACAAGGGCAACGTCATCGTCGTCGCGCGCGATTCGAAAACCGATTCGCT
Organism: Janthinobacterium sp.; assembly: GCA_043787615.1. Classification (GTDB taxonomy): domain Bacteria; phylum Pseudomonadota; class Gammaproteobacteria; order Burkholderiales; family Burkholderiaceae_D; genus Janthinobacterium. The sequence goes on from JAYVUV010000531.1 coordinate 7,112, forward strand.
GTTCGACATGAACATCGCCACCTTCGATGAAGATGGCGGCGCTTACAATCAAGCCG
>JAYVUV010000532.1:0-21294 GCA_043787615.1 Janthinobacterium sp.
GATCTGCGAACAGAACCTAACGGAGCCCTCCATGAATAGCACGTCCATCACCACGCACAGCTTGCCGCGCTTCCTAACCTGCCGATCCCCCGGTCAGGCCTGGCTGGGAACCGCCAAATTGCTTGGCATCGGCTTGGTGCTGCTCGAATTCTGGTTGCGCGTCCCGCTACGGCCGCTGCTCGATTGTTATCTCGACACGGTAGTGGCGCGCGCCGCGACGCTCGCCACCTTCTTTCGCACCCCGTCATTTTGAATTGAATCCACCAGGAGAATCGTCATGTCCAAAATCGCTCTGTTCGGCGCCGCCGGCGTTATCGGCCAAAGTATCGCGAGCGCCTTGCGTGCCACAGGCCAGCCGTATCGTGTCGTCGGTCGCAACGAAGCGGCCCTGCGCCAGTGTTTCGGCGCCGACCCGCTTGCCGACATCGTCGGCTGGAACCCGGACGATGCCGCCAGCGTGGTGGCGGCCGCGAGCGGCATCGAGACGCTGGTGTATATGGTGGGGGTGAATTATTGGCAATTCGAGCTGCATCCGGAGCTGATGCGCAAGACCATGGCCGGCGCGCTCGCCGCCGGGGTCAAGCACATCGTCCTGATCGGTACTGTCTATCCGTACGGCAAACCGATGACCACCCCGCTCCAGGAACGTCATCCACGCCAGCCCCACACGTTCAAAGGACGCATGCGCAAGGAACAGGAAGAGATCGTGATGAATGCCCACGCCGCCGGCTTGCTGCGCGCGACCGTCCTGCGCCTTCCCGACTTTTACGGCCCCGGCGTCGAGGCCAGCCTGTTGCACGGCGCGGCCCGGGCGGCGGTACACGGTGGCGCCGCCGACATGGTCGGGCCGATCGACAGGCCGCATGAATTCGTTTTTGTGCCGGACGTCGGCCCGGTGGTGGCCAAACTGATCGACACGCCGGCGGCCTTCGGGTCGATCTGGAACTTGGCCGGCGCGGGCATCACTACCCAACGCGCCCTGGTCGCGGAAATGGAGCGCCAGGCCGGCGTCAAGCTCAAGCTGCGCGTGGCGGGCAGGATGATGTTGCGCCTGTTAGGTTTGTTCAAGCCCTTCATGAAAGAAATGGTCGAGATGAATTACTTGATGACCGACCCGGTGATCATGGACGACTCGGCGCTGCGAAAACTGATCGGACCGATACACAAGACCCCGTATCGAGAGGGGATTCGGCAAACCTTGGCCTATGAGAGAGGCGTCGGTGCTACTCGCCTTGCCGCCTGATCGGTCCGCGCGCACATTAAGCAACGCTGCCGTGCCGGGCGCCGTCGGCGCGCTCGGACGGGTCCGGTTCGCCTTGCAATTCCCCCCTCCATCCCCATTTTTCGATGATGCGGCACACGCATCATCACTTTGAGGTCAACATGGAACAATTTCACGGCACTACCATCCTGTGCGTACGGCGCGGCAAGCAAGTCGCCCTGGGCGGCGATGGTCAGGTCACGCTCGGCAATATCGTCATGAAGGGCACCGCGCGCAAGGTGCGCAAGCTGTACCAAGGCAAGGTGCTGGTCGGTTTCGCCGGCGGCACCGCCGACGCCTTCACCCTGCTCGACCGCTTCGAGGGCAAGCTTGAAAAACACCAGGGCAATCTGTTGCGCGCCTCGGTCGAACTGGCCAAGGATTGGCGCACCGACCGCGTGCTGCGCCGCCTGGAGGCGATGCTGCTGGTGGCCGACAGCGAATCGACCCTGGTCATCACCGGCAACGGCGACGTGCTCGAACCGGAAGACGGCATCGGCGCGATCGGCTCGGGCGGCACCTATGCCCAATCGGCCGCCAAGGCCCTGCAGGAAAACACGGAACTGTCACCGGCCGAGATTGTCAAAAAATCACTCACCATCGCCGGCGAACTGTGCATTTATACCAATATGTCGCATACGATAGAAACCCTGGATTGAGGCCGAACCCCCTATGAACATGACTCCGCTCGAAATCGTCGGCGAACTCGATAAACACGTGGTCGGCCAGGCCAAGGCCAAGCGCGCCGTCGCCATCGCCCTGCGCAACCGCTGGCGCCGGCAACAGGTGGACGAGCCGCTGCGCCACGAAATCACCCCCAAGAACATCTTGATGATCGGTCCCACCGGGGTCGGCAAGACCGAGATCGCGCGCCGCCTGGCCAAGCTGGCGGGCGCGCCCTTCATCAAGATCGAGGCCACCAAGTTCACCGAGGTCGGCTATGTGGGACGCGACGTCGACACCATCATCCGCGACTTGATCGACATCGGCATCAAGCAAACCCGCTCGGCCGAAATGAAAAAGGTGCGCCAGCGCGCCGAGGACGCCGCCGAGGACCGCGTGATCGATATCCTGGTGCCACCCGCGCGCGACTTCGGCTTCAACGTGGCGGCCGCCCCGGCCGACGCGGCGCCGGCCGCCGACGCCACCCGCCAAACTTTCCGCAAGCGCTTGCGGCAGGGCGAACTGGACGACAAGGAAATCGAACTCGAGCTGGCCGAGTCCGGCCCGCAGATGGAAATCATGGCGCCGCCCGGCATGGAAGAGATGACCGAGCAAATCAAGTCCATGTTTTCCGGCGTGGGTGGCGGGCGCAAGAAGGCGCGCAAGATCAAAATCGGCGAGGCGATGAAGCTGCTGGTCGAAGAAGAAGCCGCCAAGCTGGTCAACGAGGACGAGTTGAAGCAAAAGGCGATCCAGAACGTGGAGCAGAACGGCATCGTGTTCCTCGACGAGATCGACAAGATCGCTTCGCGTTCCGAGGTGGGCGGGGCCGACGTCTCGCGCGCCGGGGTCCAGCGCGACCTGCTGCCGCTGGTCGAAGGCACCACCGTCAACACCAAATATGGCTTGATACGCACCGACCACATCTTGTTCATCGCGTCCGGCGCCTTCCATCTGGCCAAGCCCTCGGACTTGATTCCGGAATTGCAGGGGCGTTTTCCGATCCGGGTCGAACTCGAATCGCTGTCGATCGCCGACTTCGAGCGCATCCTCACCAGCACCGACGCTTGCCTGACGCGCCAGTACGAAGCCTTGCTGGCCACCGAGCAAGTGCGCATCGCGTTCACGCCGGAGGGCATCACCCGTCTGGCCGAGATCGCTTTCGCGGTGAACGAGCGCACCGAAAACATCGGCGCGCGCCGGCTTTACACGGTGATGGAAAAGCTGCTGGAGGAAGTGTCTTTCGACGCCAGCGAAACCGCCGGCAGCGTGCTCGACATCGACGCGGCCTATGTCAACGCCCGCCTCGACGCCTTGGCCGAGAACGAGGACTTGTCGCGCTACGTGCTGTAAAACGCACGCGGCGGCGCCGCCCCGCCAGCCCGCCGCGCCCTTTATTGCTGGGGCGGCGGCGGTGGATTGGCCGACGGGCCTTGCATGCGCACCGCCGTGACGGGGCTGCCGCCCATGCGGATCGGCTGCACCGCCGTGGCCTGGGTCGGCTGGGCCGACGCCGGGGCCTCGGCTTGCGGATGGGCGCGCGCCATCGCTTGCTCCTGGGCTTGAGACTGGGCCTGCGATTGGGCCTTCGATTGCGCCTGGGCCTGGGCTTGCGCCAACGCGGCGGCCTGGGACGGCTGCTGCGTGATCGGCTGCGGCGCGATCGGCGGCGGGGTTTGGCTGAGGCCACCACCGCCGCCGCCGCCGATCCCGGGCTGGTCCGGCGCGCGGGTCGGATCGGCCGCCAGTTCGATGCGCTTGATCACGCCGCCTTCGGACAGCAGCACGAAACGGGCTTGCACTTCCTTCACCGTGATGCCGGTCGCCACTTCGGCGCCCACCGGCAGCGCGCGCGGCGGCTTGCCGTCGATGGCCAGGATCGCCACGCTGCCGCTGCCGCCGCTGGCGACCACGCCTTTCAACTGATAATTGCTCACCGCCACCTGCACCGCCTGGCCGCCGAACATGCTGGCGGCGCCGTCCACCGGCGCCTCGGTCTCGATCTGGGCCACCGGGGTGGCGATCGGCCGTTGCGGCTTCTTGCTCAGTTCCACGCCCCAATACGCCAGCGATGACGACAGCGCCACGACGATCAAGATACTTACAATTAAGGGCAAACGCTTCATCGATTTCCTCAGTTCCTACTACACGATGCCAGCGGCCGCGTTAGCGCACCAGCTGGTTAATTTCGATAATCGGCATCAGCACGGCCAGCACGATCAGCAGCACCACCACCCCCATCGACAGGATCAGCACCGGCTCCAGCAGTCCGGCGATGGTCAGGGTGCGCCGCTCCAGATCCTGCTCCTGGGCGCTGGCGGCCCGCTCCAGCATGGCCGGCAACTCGCCGGTGATTTCGCCGGCCCGTATCATATGGATCAACATGGGCGGAAAGTGCTTTTGCGCCGACAGCGCGCGCGCCAGGCTGACCCCTTCGCGCACGCTGGCGCTGGCTTCTTCCACCAGTTCCTGCATCGCCACGTTGGTCAGGGTGTCGCGGCTGGTGTCGAGCGCGCGCAGGATCGGCACCCCGGAACCGCTGGTGATGGCCAGGGTGCTGGCGAAACGGGCGGTGTTCAAGCTACGCTCGAACTTGCCGTACAGTGGAGCGGTCAGCAGCCAGGTGTGCCAGCGTCGCTTCAAGGCCGGGTCTTGCAGGGCGCGCCGCCAGGCGAACCAGGCGCCGACCAGGGCCACGAACACGAAGATGCCGTAAGCGCGCACGAAGTCGGACAGGGCCAGCATGATGATGGTCAACAGCGGCAGTTTTTGCTTGGTGTTGGCGAACACCGAGACGATCTGCGGCACCACATAGGTGAGCAAAAAGATCACGATGGAAAACGCCACCACGGTGACGATGGCCGGATAGGTGAAAGCCAGCTTGACCTTCGACACCAGCGCGTTGCGCCGCTCGATATAGTCGGCCAGGCGCGAGAGCACGCGCGACAGGTGGCCGATTTGCTCGCCCGAGGCCACCAGGGCGCGGTAAATCTCGGCGAAGTCGCGCGGGTGGCGGCTCAGCACGTCGGAAAAAGCGGCCCCGCCCACCACTTCGGAACGGATCGAGGCGATCAAGTCGCGCAGATACGGTTTTTCGGCTTGCTCCAGCAAGGCGGAAAAGGCTTGTTCCAGCGGCAAGCCCGCTTCCAGCAGGCTGGCCAGCTGACGCGTGAACAAGGCCAGCTCCACGCTCGACAGGCGTTCGCCGAAGCGGCGCTGCTTGGCCACCCCGGCCGCGTCGACCTGGGCCGTGATGGCGTCCACCACCAGCGGCACCAAGCCCTGGTTGCGCAGCTCGGAACGGGCCGCGCGCGCGTTGTCGGCGTCCAGCACGCCCTTCTTGTTGGACCCGGCGGCGTCGATCGCTTCGTAACGGAATGCAGGCATGGGCGGCGTCCCTTAGTCTTTGGTCACGCGCAGCAACTCGGCCTGCGTCGTGGTGCCGTCGTTGAGCCAGCGCTCGCCATCCTCGCGCATGGTGCGCATGCCGCTGGCCTGGGCCGCGGCGCGCACCTGGGCTTCGGAGGCGCGCTCGTGGATCTGGGCGCGGATCTGGTCCGTGGTTTGCAGCAATTCGTAGACCCCAACCCGGCCCTGGTAGCCGGTGTGGCCGCACTGGTCGCAGCCGATGGCGTGCCAGTGCTGGGTGTCGAAGGTTTTGCAGTTCGAGCACAGCTTGCGCACCAGGCGCTGGGCCAGCACCCCCAGCAGGGAGGACGAGAGCAGGAACGGTTCGATGCCCATGTCGAGCAGCCGGGTCACGGCGGCCGAGGCGTCGTTGGTGTGCAAGGTGGCCAGCACCAAGTGACCCGTGAGCGAGGCTTGCACCGCGATCTGGGCCGTTTCCAGGTCGCGGATCTCGCCGATCATGATCACGTCCGGATCTTGCCGCAGGATGGCGCGCAAGGCCTTGGCGAAGGTCATGTCGATGCGCTGGTTGACCTGGGTCTGGCCGACCCCGATCAAGTCGTACTCGATCGGGTCTTCCACCGTCAAGATATTGGTGGTGGTGGCGTTGAGCATCGACAGCGCCGCGTACAGGGTGGTGGTCTTACCGGAACCGGTAGGCCCGGTCACCAGCACGATGCCGTGCGGCTGGTTGATCAGGGTGTCGAATTCGCCCAGCATGTCGCCGGCCATGCCCAGATGGTTCAAGTCGAGGCGATTGGCTTCCTTGTCCAGCAGACGCAGCACGGCGCGTTCGCCATGCCCGGTCGGCAGGGTGGAGACGCGCACGTCGACCGGCTTACCGCCCACGCGCAGGGTGATGCGGCCGTCCTGCGGCAGGCGCTTCTCGGCGATGTCGAGCTGGGCCATGATCTTGATACGCGAAATCAGCGAGCCGTGGATCGCCTTGCGTGGACGCACGATGTCGCGCAGGCTGCCGTCGATGCGAAAACGCACCACCGAGGTCAGCTCGAAGGGCTCGATATGGATATCGGAGGCGCCCTCGCGCAGGGCCTGGGTCAGCAGCGCGTTGATCATGCGGATCACGGGCGCGTCGTCGCTCGATTCGAGCAAGTCTTCGATGGCCGGCACGTCTTGCAGCAGCTTGGTCAGGTCCAGGTCGGCGTCGAACTCGTCGGCCACCTGGTTGGCGTCGCCGCCGCCGCCGGAATAGGCGCCGGCGATGGCCGCGTCGAGTTCCTCGCGCGACATGGTCTTCAAATTGATGCGGCCGAAACGGCGCGCCACCTCCGAGATCGCGGCCGGCACGGTGCCGCCCGAGACCCAGACGTCGACCGTGTTTTCCGCTTCCTCGCTTTGCTTGGCCAAGACCACGAAGTCACGCGCGAAGGCGTAGGGCAATAAATTACTCATGACGGATGCTCATCACTTGACGGCAGCGGCTGGCGCCGGAGCCGGGGCGGCCGGCGCCAAGGCGGGGGCCAAGGAGGGAGCCACCGGTGTGGCCGCGCCCGGCCGCGTCGCGGCGGACGGGGCCGAGGTAGGCGCGACCGCGCCGGGCTGGACTACTCCCGGCTGGGCCGCAGGCGCGGGCGCGACAACCGTGCCAGGCACGGGCGTGGCCAATCCGGAAGCCGAAGCCGACGGCAACGGCGCCGGCGGCATCGGCCGCACCACCATCGGTCCGGCGGCCGGACGGGCGCCGTCTTCCAGCGGCGGCAAGACCGGGGTACCCAAATTTTCCAGCATGATGTTGCTGGTTTTCGGCAAAGCCGTGCCTTGCGTGGTGCGCATGTAATCGTAACGATCGGAAGCGAGCGTGGTGCTTTGTTCCTTGCTGCGGATAACCACCGGACGCAAGAACACCATCAGGTTTTTCTTGCTGCGGCCACGGCTCTGGTACTTGAACAGATTGCCGATCAGCGGAATGTCGCCCAGGCCGCGTACTTTTTCGGCCGAATCGTTGGTGGAATCCTCGATCAAGCCGCCCAGCACGATGATTTGGCCGTCGTCGGCGATCACGCTGTTTTCGATCACGCGCTTGTTGAGGGTGATACCGGCCGCGCTCGATTGTGTACTCTTGTCGACGCTGGAGGTTTCATGATAAATCTGCATCTTGATGGTGCCTCCCTCGGAGATCTGCGGCCGCACCTTGAGCGTCAAGCCGACTTCCTTGCGGTCGATGGTCTGGAACGGATTGGCGTTGGCGCCGGCAGAGCTGGTGAAGGAACCGGTGATGATCGGCACGTTTTGACCGACCTGGATGGTGGCCAGCTCGTTGTCGAGCGTGATCAAATTCGGAGTCGACAGGATGTTGGCGTTGCCGTCCGTTTCCAGCGCGTGGGCCAGCGCGCCCAAGCCCAGTTGGCCGCCGACGTTTTTAAAGATGCCGATCGACAGGCCGGGGCCGGGCAGCGCCGAACCCAACTGGGCGGCGTTGGCCGTGGCCAGTGAAGCGAGGCTGTTGCCGTTCGCGTTATACGAAGAAATACCGCCGATCCGGTAATTGCTGGTGCTGTCGCCCGACAAACCCAGCCACTGAATACCGAATTCGGACGCCTTGTCGGAATTGACTTCGACGATCATCGATTCAATGTAGACCTGGGCGCGGCGCACGTCAAGCTGATCGATCACCGCGCGCATATTGCGGTAGACCGCTTCGCTGGCCGTGATGATCAGGGTGTTGGTGGCCGCGTCGGCCTGGATGAAGCCGCCCGCGCCGCCGGCCGACAAGGTCGGCTGGGCCGCCGTCAGCGAGGCGCCGCCGGTGCCCTGGGTCGCGCCGCTCTGGGCCGACGCGCCGCCCGAGGCGCCGCCGGCCTGGCTGCCGGTCGGTCCGGTCTGGTTGGTGGCGGCCGCGCTTTCGCCCGAGATCACCGAGCGCAGGGTCAGGGCCAGCTTGGTGGCGTCGGCGTTCTTCAGGTACACCACGTGCACGTTGCCGAGCTGGGCGGTCGGCTGATCCAGCTTGGCCAGCAGCGACTTGGCCAGATTGGCGCGCGCCACCGAGGGCGCGCGCAAGATCAGGGAATTGGTGCGCGGATCGGCCAGCACGCTGACCCGGCCGGTGTCGGCGCCGGCGCCGGGGGCCGGCTCCATCAAGCGGTTGATCATGGGCGCGATCTCGGAGGCGACCGCGTAGCGCACCGGAATCACGTCGACGTCGGCGGCGGCTGGCGCGTCGAGCGCGGCGATGATCTTGGCCAGGCGCTTGAGGTTGTCGGCGTAGTCGGTGATGATCAGGGAATTGTTGCCCGGATTCGAGTTGATCGTGTTGTTCGGGGTGATCAAGGGCCGCAGCACGGTCAGCAGATTGACCGAGGACTCGAAGTTCAGATAAAACACCTGGGTCACGATCTGGTCGCCCTTGATCGGCGAGGGGCCGCTGCCGACGTGGGTCGGCACCGATTGCAACTTGGCCTCGGCTTCCGGCACCACCTTGGCGTAACCGTCGGCGGTGACCACCGCGTAACCCTGCAGGCGCAAGGCCGAGGTCAGCAAGCTGAAGGCCTGGGTCTTGCTGATGGTTTTTTCCGACACCAGGGTAATGGTGCCCTTGACGCGCGGATCGACCACGAAATTGATGTTGGTGTAATGGCCGACGGCCTTGATCACCGCTTCGATGTCGGCGCCGACGAAATTGAGGGCGGCGTCGTCCTTGCCCTGGGCGGTGGCCAGTTGCGGCGCGCCGGCCATGGCCAGCCACAGCATGGCACCGGCGCCCAGTTGGCGCAGGGAGGGGACCGACAAGGCGGAAGGAAATGGTTTATGCACAGGCTTTTTTTTCATGATCCGAACTCTAAGGCGATGATGTTTTTTTCGCTGTTTCTACGACGCTGGCCAAGCAAATTCAACAGATTGGCCAACGACTCCTCAAATCCTGGCGCCGCCTGGGCCTGGCCGGAAAAACGCAACCGGCCCTGCTTCAATGCGCCACTGCCATCCAATAACAAGGGTCCCTTCAAGGACCGCAAACTCAGTTGCGCCTCTTGCCCGCGCCAATCGAGCGCCATTTCATAGGTGCCCAGCGGACGCAGGTTCGACAGGCGCGAAGCCATGTCCTTCATTTCCAGCGTGGTGCGGCCCGACAATTCGATCGCCTTGCCGACCCGCGCCAAGTCCAGCGAACTCCAGGACAGGCGCATGTCGCCGCTGGGCGCGATCGTGTTGAGCGGGGCGCCCAGGCCGGCCAAGCCGTTCGCCGGCAACAACAGCGCGCCCGGGCTCACATGCCACTGGTCCCAGGAACCGTTCAAGCTGACCGGTTGCGACAGGGCCGCGCTGTTTTCCAGCGTCATGTCCACCGAACCGAACAGCACCATCGGCGACAGCGTCCAGGCGAACCGGCCCGGCAGCAGCGGCGTGACGGCGCCGTCGGCGCTGGCGGCCCCGCCCACGAAGGCCGAACCGCGCCACAGCGTGCCCTGGGCGTCGCCCAGGGTCAGGCGGCCGCCGGTTTGGCGCTCCACCAGATCGGCCATCCACGTTGCGGGGAAGAAAATCAGCAGGGTCAGCCCCACACTAAACATGATTGCAAGCAACCATAGCACGGCACGCTTCATTTACCGCCCTTTTTTCGTAAAGTTGCGCAATAGATACTCATCGACCCGCTCATCGGGCGCTTCGCTCGCGTCGTCATTTGGCGCTACCCCCGCTTTGATGCAGGGTCAGAGTGGCGTCCACCAGGCCGGCCGTGGGCTTGGCCACGATGTTGGCGTCCTGCACCCCGATGCGGTTTTCGTGGCGCATCGCGTCGAGCCAGGTCATCAAGCCGGAGAACGGCACCTCGTTAAATTGCAACTTGGCGTATTCGCCCGTCAGATTCAAGCTCTGGGGGGTCAGTCCGCGTGCCTTCAGGGCCGCCGTCAAGCTGTCGCGCGTCATCGGCGGCACCGGCACCGGCGCGTGCTTTTTCAACTCGCTCGCCTCCGAAGCCAAGCCCTCGATGGTGGCCGCCTCTTGTCGCAGGATAGGCAATTCCTTGTTCAAGCGGGTGCGCCCGCTCAAGGCCGGATCGATGAAAATCGAATACAGCAGCGCCAGCAACACGGCGGCGCCGCCCAGGCCCATGATCTTGCGTTCCTGCTCGCTGCGCGCTTGCCAAAAACCCAGGGCGGCGAGGCGGTAACGGCCGATGAGGAGAGTGAGTGCTTTCATGATTTGGCTCCAGAAGTGGCACCGCCGGGCGCCGGCGCGGCGCGGATTTGCCAGCTGTCGCCGCCGTTCTCGGTCAACACCAGGTGGCGGGCCGCCAGCGCGTTCTTGATTTGGGTCAGGGCGTTGCCGTCGATGCGGTCCGGCTTGATCTTCACGGTCAGGGTGCGGTCGCGGTATTCCAGGGTGGCGATGGCGCCGCGACCCTGCACATTGTTGAGCGCTTCGCCGAAGGCGGCGCTGACGGCCGTGAATTCGTCGGGCGCCACCTTGCCGCTGTCGAGCTGGGCGGCGGCGATATTCTTGCGCATCTGGGCGGCCGGATCGAGGATCACGGTTTCGTTCGGATAAGCGTTTTTGAAGGTGCCCAAAATCGATTGGCGATAATGGTCGGCGTCGCGCTTCAAGCCCATGTATTGCATGTTCAAACCGACCAGGTTGACCAGCGCCAGCAAAAACGCCAGGCGCAGCGGCCAGCGCCAAGCCTGCCAGTTACGGCCCTGGCTGGTGGAACTGCCCAGCGCGGCGGCCAGGTCGATCCCCACCCCGGCGGCCGCGCCGACCCAATTTTCCCAGCGGTCGTTCTCGATCGTCACGCCCGGCACGTTGACCCCCAGCTCCTGGTAATTGGCGCTGTATTCGCGCGCCAGGTACACCGTCAGCGGCCGCTCGCCGGCGAACGCGCGCAAAGCGAGCAGCGCGCCCAGCGGCTGGGCCGCCATGGTCATGCCCATGCCCTCGTAGGGCGCCAGGCGCAGGGTCAATTCCAGTCCAACCTGATCGGCCTGGATCGCGGCCACCGCGCCGCCCTCCTCCAGCGGCAGGCAAAGCTGGCCCGGCACGGCCGACACGCTGCGCGCGCCCTGGGCCAGCAAGGCCTTCACCAGCACCGCCAGCCAGGCTTTTTGCATCACGGCCACGGGGCGCAAGCCATCCTCGCCCTCGGGTCCGGCGGCCACCACGCAATCGGCCGGATCGCCCAGGATGTGCTCTTCTATCATGTTCGGCAAGGCCGTGCGCAGGCGCGCGGCCGACATGGGCGGCACCTTGATGCGCAACAGCGTCACGTCAGCCGCGCTCAGCAGCAAGACCACGCGGCGCGCGCCGGCCACCAGATCGCCCAGGCTACCGAGCGCGGCGCTGCCCTGCTGCTCGACCTTGCCGTTGTCGGCGGCCAGCGCGTAATGGCACACCGGCGCGGCGCCCTGGCCGCTGGCGTCGACGCTGACCTTGGCCGGATGTCGGATATATAAAGTACTCAAGAAGGTCTCGCTTTCACGTTCTAATATTCCCGGATTGCCAAAACGGTGGTTTGCATCTGGAGCTGCGGATTACGGTAAATCAGGGCTTCGGCCTCCAGCGTGGCGCGGTCGAGCCGCACCCGGCTGCTGGCCAGAAAATAGGCGCTGTTGACGGCCACCTTCACGTTGGGCAGCAAGCTCTTGCCGGCCAGCTTGGTTTGGAAATCGCCGTCGCTGGTGAACGGGTTTTGCTTGCGGCTCACCACCAGCGCGTTGGCCTCGGACACGGAAAAATCGACCAGGGAAGCCAGCACCTCGGGCGCGGCGGTATTGACGTTGACCATGGTCGCCTGCGGCAGCACCACCACGAATTCGCGCAAGCGCTCGACCGCCTGGGGGGTGAAACCGGCCACCGCCAGCACATCGTCGACTTGCACGAACTCCATCGGCTCGCCGCCGGACGCGCCGGTCCCGGTCCCGGTGCCAGTCCCGGTGCCAGTCCCCGTTCCCGTTCCCGTTCCCGTTCCCGTGCCGGTTCCGGTCCCCGTGCCGGACCCGGACCCGGTCCCGGTCCCGGTCCCGGTGCCTGTTCCGGTTCCGGTTCCGGTCGCGGGCGTGACCGTGGTCGCCAATTGCCCCTTCGCCACTTCCAGCGCGAGCGGCAGGGCCAGCGCGGGATTGAGTTGCAGGTTGGTCAGCAGCCGCTTGAATACTTCGACCTCGGCCATCGCCGGCGCCTTGTTCAAGGCCAGGCTGGTCAAATTGTAACGCGCCTGGGCGTCGTTGATCTGGCCCGACAGGGTGGCGTCGAACTTCTCGGTTTCCTGCCGCTCGCGCTCGATATAGTCGTCCAGCCGGGTCTCTTCCAGCGGCGTGGCCCAGACCGAGGTAAGCAAGGTCATGCTCTTGCCCTTCGGGTCCAGGCCGTCCTGACGCAGGATCAAGCGCGACAAATCTAGCGCGCCGCGCAAGATCCACTTGGTTTGCAAATGCAGGCGCTGGTTTTCCATCGAGCGCACTTGCACCTGCTGCTGCCAAAACAGGCTGGCCACGATGGTGATGGCCAGCGAAGTGAGCAACAGCGCCGTGATCACGGCCACGCCGCGCTGGCGCCGCGCGCGCCGGATCACAGCGCCCCCAGCAAGAAAGTTTTGATCAGATTGGTTTCCTGGCCCTGCAACTGCAAGCCCACTTCCAATCCGCTCGGCACGGTCGGCAACAGGGCCACCACGGCGCTGCCGGCCACCCGCCATTCGGCACCTTCCCACAGCCGCACCGTGAAGGCGGCCACGCCGGCCTGCAATTGCACCCCGGCGGCGGATTGATCGGTATCGTCCATGGCGGTTTTCCACATCGCGTCGAGCTGGATCAAGTCGCGCGTGGAAAGCGACTCGCGCCGCGTCAGCAAGCCGTCGCGCAGTCGGTAAGTGACCACTTGCAGCCGGGCCGGCTCGTTTTCGGCGAACACGGTGCGCACCAGGATCAGGGCGCCGGCCTCGCTTTTCAGGTTTTGCCGCTGATGCAACAGCGAGGCGCTGGCCATGTGCTCGCAGTCGCTCTGCATCTGGGCGAAAGCCAGTTGCAAGCCGCGGGTTTGCTCCAATTGCTCGGTGAGCGCCTTGCGCGAACGGATGATGCCGTCCAAGCCGCGCCAACCCAGCACCGCCACGATGGCCAGCACGCTGATGGCCACCAGCAGCTCGACCAGGGTGAAGCCGAACAAACGGCGCCGGCGCGCCCGTGGCCGGCTCATGGGTTGAGCACCAGTTGCGCCAGCTTGAGGATGCGGCGCTCGGGATTTTGCAGGTCGAACACGCTGACCTCGACCCGGCGCATGCGCGGGTTGGGGGTGACGATCACTTCCTCTTCGCACACCAGCTTAAAGTCGCCCTGCGGACAATCGAAGGTTTTTTTGCCGACCTCGGGAAAATCGCGGTTCAAGCGCATCTGCACCAGCCGGTTCTCGGCCGACCAGGTCGCCATCATGGAACTGCGCAGCCCGCTGCTGTTCTGGGTCAGGCTGCCGACCGCGCGCAGGGAAGCGCCCAGGGCGGTGCCGACGATCACCAGCGCCACCAACACTTCCAGCAGGGTAAAGCCGCGAACGCGGCGCACGGTCCGGTGCATACTCACTCGACTACAAAATGGCCGATGCCGTCGGCCCGGATGGCGGCGTGCTTGTCGCCGATGGCCAGGGTCAACACGAAAGGCTTATCGACCGGCTCGCGGCCGAACACGATGCGCAAACTGGTGCCCGGCAGCGCCGTGTTCGGCTCCACCGTCAGCAACAAGGGCGCGTTTTTCCACTCGCGCTCGCGCAGCAGATCGTCCTTGGTCACCGATTCCCATTGCTTGTCGTTGCGGACCAGGAAACGGTAGCGGTCTTGCTCGCCCTCGAACGCCACTTGCCGGTTGCGCACGATGGCTTCATCGCGCGCCAATTGCAGCAGCAAGGCCAGCCGTTCCGCCTCGGTCTGCAAGGCTTGCTGCTGGCTGGGCAAGGCGTTCAGGGTGGCCAAGCCCAGGGTGACACCCATGATGACCATCACCACCAGCAATTCGATCAGCGTGAAACCCCGCTTGAGGCGGCGCGCCATAGAAGGGAGCGCCGGATTGGCCGGCGCCGACGCCATCCGAAGCGGCGTTAAATTTCCCACGAGCCGACGTCGGCGTCGTCGCCCGTCCCGCCCGGCTGGCCGTCGGCACCCAGGGAGAACACGTCGACTTCACCTTTGACGCCAGGCGACAGGTACTGGTAAGGATTGCCCCAAGGGTCTTTCGGCATTTTTTCCAGGTAACCACCGGTTTTCCAGCCGTTGGCGGCGGGGCCGGCGGTCGGCTTGGTCAGCAAGGCTTGCAAGCCCTGCTCGGTGGACGGATAACGCTGGTTGTCGAGCTTGTACAATTTGAGCGCCTGCACCACGGTCGAAATATCGACCCGGGCCGCGGCCACTTTCGATTCGCCCGTGCGGCTCAACAGTTTTGGCACGACCAGGGCGGCCAAAATACCCATGATGACCACCACCACCATGATTTCAATCAGGGTAAAACCTTGCTGGCGGGCACGAATCGAGCGGTTTGTTACAATTTGCATAATAAAGAAATCGGTCGAGGTTAGACTGCGAACGGAGAGTATATGTCGGAATCGGCGCAACGCCAAAAATCATTCCGGCCCACTTACAGTTAGTTACATTTATTTCCATCCGGAACGCCGTCATGCCGACTTGCAAAACCGGCGAGCTCGGCGGCGAGGCCACGCCGGAGCCGGCCAAGTCGGCCGGGCCGCGATCGGGCGACACCAATGGCGCCGGCTTGGGAGAAAAAAGCCAGGGTCGCGCCGTCGGGGCGGCATCCCGCCCGGGCTCGGCGGCGCGGCCGGGCGGGGCGCCGTACGCTAATCGCGCTTGCGCGCCATCGCCTCGATACGTTCGCGCGCGCCGTCGTTGCCGCCCTGGTAGATGGCCGCCGCCGGGCCGGTTCCGCGCGTCAAGCGTGGCGCGTCGCTCACGAAGGGCAAGATGCCCAGTTCCGCGTCGATCTCGGCCGGATAGATCAGGTATCCGCGCGTGATCACCGCCGCCACCTTGCGCACGTCGCCGATGTCCTTGGTGGGATCGCCGTCGACCAGCACCAGGTCGGCCAGCTTGCCCGGCGCGATGCTGCCGCGCTCGTTACTGGTGCGGGTGTAAAGGGCGCCGTTGCGGGTCGCCACCTGCAAGGCCTGGGCCGGGGTCAGCCCGGCCTTGACCAGCATCGCCAACTCCGCTTGCAGCGTGAAGCCGGCGAGCTCGTCGGTGCCAGCCACGATCGGCACCCCGGCCCGGTACAGGATGCCGACGAATTCGACCATCTTGGCGTACGACTTTTCATAGCGCTTCAAGGTGGCGTCGCCGTCGATCTTCATGGTGCCGACCGAAAAACCGCGCGCCACATCGGGTGGCATGTGGGCCGCGATGGCCGCGAACGGCTCGTTCAGGTCGCCGTCGCGCTGCTTGAGAAAGGCGAAGGTGGCCAGGGTCGGGTCGATCGAAATGTGCTGCCGGGCCAGACGGGCCACGAAATCCCGGACCGCCGGGCTGTTGAAATCGAGGTCGGCCACTTTCTCCGCCGGCAGCACGAAGCGGTTCAAGTCGCGCGTTTCGGTCTCGGGCGTGGCCAGGAAATTGAGCAAGACCTGGTTGATGTGCTGGATCTCGTCGTAGCCGGCGTCGAGCGCCTCGCGCGCGCGCAAGCCGACCGGAATGTGGCCGGAGACGCGCATGCCGCGCCCGTGGGCGTAAGCCACGGTGTCCTTCAAGATGGCCTTGGGGAAGGAATTGTAGATTTTCAGCTGCGGATAGCCACGCTCGGCGTACCAATCGATCGCGTTCTTGGCACCGGCCAAGTCCTTGACGACGAAACCGGAGTTGGCGCTGAACGGGCTTTCGCCCTCCAGAAAACCGGTCGGCACCACTTGCGGCGCCAGCAGCTTGCCGGCGGCGGTTTCGTCCAGCATGGCTTGCAACTGGGTGTTGTCGTTGCCCATGTCGCGCACGCTGGTCACGCCGGCCGACAGGTTGAGCGCGCCGGACCAGCGGTCGACGTGGCCGTGCAGGTCGAACAGGCCGGGCAGCGCGATGCGGCCGCCGGCGTCGATCACGTTGGCGGCCTCGCGCTCGGGCGAGCCGGCCGGCAACACCGCCGTCACGCGCCCGCGCAACACGTAAATGTCGGACGGCGCGCCCACGCTGGCCAGCTCGCTGTCGAACACGCGCGCGTTGCGCACCACCGTCAAGCCGTTCAGCGGGTGTTGCAGCTTGGCGGCCAGGTCGGTCAGCATCTTGCTCTCGGCCGCCTTTTGATGGCGCGCCAGCTCCGGCGCCGCGCTTTGCCAGCCCTGCTCCAGGATGGTGGCGAAGCCGGGGATGATCACGCCGAACAGGCGTGGCTTGGCGTCCGTGGTGCCCCAATAAAACGCCGGCGACAGGCCGATCCCGGTTTGCACCAGCAGTTGCACGGTTTGTTTCTTGCCGTCGGGGCCGCTCAATTCGACGCGGTCGAGCACGCGCTGCGACAATCTGCCGGACGGCAGCAGCGGCAAGCTGTGATCGGGCGCGGCGGCCAGCGCGCCGATCGCCACCGAGGCCACCTCGAACGAACTGTTGAGCGGCAGATAGGTGGCCGGCCCGCTGACGCCGGTCTGGCCGCGCGCGGAAGTCGAGCCCCATTCGGCGCGCTCGCCCTTGCGGCTGAAATGTTCGTCGACCACGGCGCCAAAGGTCGAATTGCCCTTGACCGTGTACTCGCTCATGGTGCCGTCGGCGCCGAGCTGGATTTGCTCGCGCAAGTCCGGGCCGCGACCGTTGTCCTTGTACCCGAAACGCACCACGGTCTTGCCGTCGTCGCCGCGCTCGACCTCTTGCCGGCCGAGCAGCTTGCCGGTTTCCGACACGATCAGGTAGTTGGTGGTGGCGGCCTGCGCGCCGAAGGCGGCGGCCAGGGCCAGGGGCAAAACGGCGAGGTGTTTCATCATGGGCGGCTTTCCTGTTACGCGGGTGGGGTGGATCCGGCCCGCCGCGCGCAAGCGGCAAGCCATGAAATATTATTGCTTAGCCAATAATATCATCGACCCGGTCCGGAACATACCGGGCAATCGCCGGCGCGGCCGACCGCGATGCTGGTCCACTCCATGCGTAAGCCGTCCAGCATCAACAAGCGCCCGGCCAGCGGCAGCCCGACCCCCATGAGCAGCTTGAGCGCCTCGGCCGCCTGGATCGCGCCGATCACCCCGGCCAGCGGCGCGAACACGCCCATGGTGGAACAAGCCGCGTCCTCGAAGCGCTGGTCTTCCGGGAACAGGCAGCAATAACACGGCTGCTCGCCGCCGCGCGGATCGAATACCGCCACCTGGCCGTCGAAGCGGATCACCGCGCCCGACACCAGCGGCTTGCGCGCGGCCACGCAAGCGCGGTTGACGGCGTGGCGGGTGGCGAAGTTGTCGCAGCAGTCGAGCACCACGTCGGCGCCGGCCACCAGCTCGGCCAGGCGGGCCGGGCCGGCACGCTCGGCGAGCGCGCCGACGACGATGTCGGGATTGATCGCGAGCAGCGTGGCGCGCGCCGATTCGGCCTTGGAGCGGCCCACGCGCGCGGTGGTGTGGGCGATTTGGCGTTGCAGATTGGTCAGATCGACCACGTCGTCGTCGACCAGCGTGATGCGGCCGACCCCGGCCGAGGCCAGATACATGGCGGCCGGCGAGCCGAGGCCGCCGGCGCCGATGATCAGCGCGTGCGCGGCCAGCAAGGCGTGCTGGCCTTCGATGCCGATTTCGTCGAGCAGGATATGGCGCGAATAGCGCAGCAGTTGATGATCGTTCATGGTGGTCGCGGGTCGGCGCGCGGCAGGCCCGGCGACGCCGGCCCGGCCGCGCGGCAAGCTATTTCTTTGGCGCCGATTTTTTATCCTCGGGCTTGATGTCGGACTTGATCTCTTGCTTGGCCACGATCTTGTCCGGCCCCGCCTCGGGGCTGGCCAGGGTCACCCGCAAGCCCTTGAAGTGGTTCAGCGCCTGGGTCAGCTGGAAATCGTCCTTGCCGCCGAACTCGATCGGCTTGCGCTGTTTTTCCAGCGCGATCAGGCGCTGCTCTTCCTCCAGCTGGTCGCGCTGGACCGGCGGCGCGTCGGCCCCGGCCGCAGCGCCCGCCGTGGCGGGGTCGGCCTCGTCGCCGTTGTTCAAATGTTTTTGCAAGTCCGCTTCGCGCACCCGCAGGCTGTTCCAGCCGTCGCCGCTGGCGCTTTCATCGACCAGCAAGTCGGGCACGATGCCGCGCGCCTGGATCGAGCGTCCCTTCGGCGTGTAATAACGCGCCGTGGTCAGCTTGAGCGCCGTGTCGGCCGTGATCTGGCGCAGGGTCTGCACCGAGCCCTTGCCGAAAGTCTGGCTACCGATGATGGTGGCCCGCTTATAGTCCTGCAAGGCGCCGGCCACGATTTCCGAGGCCGAGGCCGAGCCGGTGTTGACCAGCACCACCAGCGGCACCTTCTTGAGCGCCTCCGGCAATTTGCTGAGCGGATCGCCACCGTTGCGGCCGGCATAAAATTCGCGCCGGCCGTAAAACGTTTGTTTCGAGTCGTGCAACTGGCCGTTGGTGGAGACGATCACCGCGTCCTTGGGCAAGAAGGCCGCCGTCACCCCCACCGCGCCCGGCACCAGGCCGCCCGGATCGTTGCGCAAGTCGAGCACCAGCCCCTTCAGATGCGGGTCCTGGGCGTACAAGGCGTTAACCTTTTTGACCATGTCGTCCACGGTCGGTTCCTGAAACTGGGCGATGCGCAGCCAGGCGTAACCGGGCTCGATCATTTTCGCCTTCACGCTTTGGACCCGGATTTCCTCGCGCACGATGGGAAAGATCAGCGGCTTGTCCTCGCCCTTGCGGGTCACGGTGAGCACGATGCGGGTGTGCGGCTCGCCGCGCATTTTCTTGATCGACTCGTCCAGCGACAAGCCCTTGAGCGGCAGGTTGTCGATGCGGGTGATCAAGTCGCCGGCCTTGATGCCGGCCTTGGCCGCCGGCGAATCCTCGATCGGCGTGACGACCCGGATATAACCGTCCTCCACGCCCACCTCGATGCCCAGGCCGACGAACTTGCCCTGCATGCTCTCGCGCATTTCCTTGTAGGCTTTTTTATCCAGATACACCGAATGGGGATCGAGCGAGGCCACCATGCCGGCGATGGCTTCCGTCACCAGCTTTTTGTCGTCGACCTTTTCCACGTAGTCGGATTTGATCAAGCCAAACACGTCCGACAGCTGGCGCAACTCCTCCAGCGGCAGCGGGGCGCCGCCAACGCGCTGGGCCAGGGCGGAAAATTGGGTGGTGGCGGCGATCCCGGCCAACATGCCCAGACCGATCAAACTGACCTGCTTTACTTTCTTGCCCATGTTGTATCCGCTAGGTGTGACTGTGGGGCCGGAGGCGGCGGTGGGGCGGCTAAACGGCGCTAAAACGGTGACTAAAACGGCGACTAAAACTTCACCCAGCCGGCCGGATCGAAGGCGCGGCCCTGATATCGCATTTCAAAGTATAAACCCGATTCCTCATTACCGCCGCTATTGCCGGCGTTGGCGATCGGTTCGCCCGCCTTGACGGCGTCGCCGGCGCGCTTGAGCAAGCTCTGATTATTGCCGTAAATGCTCATGTATTGGCCGCCGTGATCGACGATGATCAGGTTGCCGAAACCGCGCAGCCATTCGGCGAACACGATCCGGCCGGCGCCGACGGCCCGGATCTCGGTGCCCTCGGCGGCGCGGATGAACACTCCTTTCCAGCTGGGACCGTCGCCGCGCTTGCTGCCGAACTTGGCGCCGATCTTGCCGGCCACGGGCGCGCGCAACTGGCCGCGCTGGCTGGCGAAGGCGCCGTCCGGCGCCGCCGGCGCCAAGGCGGGAGCCGGGCCGCGCTCGGCCGGCCTGGGTTCGGCGCTCGCCACGCCTTTTGGATCGGCCTCGGCCTTGGCCTTGGCCTCGACACCGGCCTCGCTCTTGGGCTCGGCCTTGACCAGCGCCGGCCGCTCATCGGCGTCGATCGGATCGGGCTTGAACGGCTCGTTCTTGGCCGGCGCCGGTTTACCCGCCTTGCCGGTTTCGCGCGCCAGCCGTTCGCGGTCGGCCGCTTTCTTGGCCTCGGCCTTGGCATCCGCCTTGGCGTCCGCCTCGGCTTTGGCCTCGGCCTTGGCCAAAGCGCGCGCCTTCGCCTCGGCTTCCGCCCTGGCGCGCGCGGCCGCCACTTGCTCCTGGCGCCGTCGCTCGGCGGCCGCCGCCTCGGCCTGCTCCTGTATCAATTTGCCGAGTTTGTCGACCAGCCCGCTGATGCGCTGCTCGTCGCGCTCCACGTTGCCGGCTTCCTTGCGCTGGTCGGCCAGCCGCTGCGACAAGCTGCTCAGCAAAGCGGCGCGGCGGCCCTTCTCTTGCTCCAGCAAGGTTTTCTGTTGCAATTCTTCTTGTGCGATTTCTTGCAATTCGGCCTTGGCGTTCTGGGCCTCGGTTTGATTCGCTTCCACCGCCTGCAAATTGGCGCGCAGGGCGGTCAGCAGCTTGGCCTGGGCCTGGGACACGTAGGCCAGCATCTGCAAGTCGCGGCTGATGCGGTTCGGATTGTCGCCCGACAGCAGCAACTTGACCCGGTCCTCGTTGCCGGCCATGTATTGCTCGCGCAGCAGCTTGCTCAACTGGGCCTTTTGCCGGCTCACGGTGTCGGCCAGCCGGGTGCGGTCGGCGGTCAGTTGCTGCAAATGCAGATTGGTGCGGGCTTGTTCGCCGGCCAGGTCGCGCAATTCGCGGTTGGCGTTGGAAATGGCTTGCTCCGACTCGGCCAGCGTATCGGCCGCGTCGTCCTTGGCGCTCTCGGTCTGGCCGATCTCGCGTTTGAGTTCGCTTAATTTTTGTTGCAGACCCACCCGCTCGGCCTCGGCCGCGGCCTTTTGCCGGCTGCGCGTGGTTGGCTTGGTGGCCTGGGCCGCCGCGCCGGCGCACACGAGGGCCAGGCACAGCAAGGCCGCCGCGCGCCAGGCCGGCGGCTTGCCGGCGCC